>JBFGQV010000073.1:0-13855 GCA_041563955.1 Alphaproteobacteria bacterium
AGCTGACCGGGAAGATGATGATCGCGGCGGGCAGGATCAGCCCGGCGACGTCGATCACCTTGACGGCGAGGATGTTGGAGACGATGAGGCAGGTCACGAACAGCGCCGCGACGATGAGGAACCGGTTCGAATGCCGCGCCGGCGCGCTGCTCTGGGTCATCGAAGTCTCCACGGGTCAGGGGCGGGCGGTGTGTGCCCGAAGCCAAGGGCGAAGTCAAGCGCGTGGCCTTTGGTGACCGGCGCGCCCCACCCCCTCCCAACCCTCCCCCGCCCCAGGGCGGGAGAGGGCTCGCTCTTCTCCCAGGCGCTGCCGAGTTGCCCCTCTCCCGCTTGCGGGGGAGGGGTTGGGGAGGGGGTAAGAGGGCACGAGCCCTTCCCCTGCCCGGTTCCGTCATGTATAGCAGCGCGGCCATGAAGACTGCGGATTTCGACTTCGAGCTGCCACCGGGGCTGATCGCCGCACGGCCGATTCGCCCGCGCGATGCGGCGCGTATGCTGGTGGTCGGCGACGAGCTCAGCGACAGGGGCGTGCGCGACCTGCCGGCGTTGCTCGAACCCGGCGACATCATGGTGTTCAACGACACCCGCGTGCTCCCCGCCCGCCTCCGCGGCCGGCGCGGCGATGCGCGGATCGAGGTCACCCTGCACAAGCAGGAAGGCACGCGCGACTGGCGCGCCTTCGCGCGGCCGGCGAAGCGCCTGCGCCCGGGCGATCCGGTCGCGTTCGCAGAGGGTTTCGGCGCGGAGGTCGTGGACAAGCGCGAAGGCGGCGAGGTGCTGCTGCGCTTCGACAGATCCGGGCCGGACCTGATCGCCGCCCTGTACGATCACGGCGAGATGCCGCTGCCGCCTTATATAAAGCGCGAGGCGGGGGCGGACGCGCAGGACCGCAACGACTACCAGACGATGTTCGCCGAAGCGGACGGCGCGGTGGCGGCGCCGACCGCCGGCCTGCACTTCACGCCGGAGCTGATGCAGGCGATCGCGGCGCGCGGCGTCGCCGCCGTGCCGCTGACCCTGCATGTCGGCGCCGGCACCTTCCTTCCGGTCAAGGTGGAGGACGTCCGCCGGCACCGCATGCATGCCGAATACGGCGAGATCGGCAGGGCGACGGCGGCCGCGGTCAACGAAGCCCGCGCCGCCGGCGGCCGGGTGCTGGCGGTCGGCACCACGGTGCTGCGGCTGCTGGAGAGCGCGGCCGAGGAGGACGGCGCACTGCGCCCGTTTGCCGGCGAGACCGACATGTTCATCACCCCGGGCTACCGGTTCAAGATCGTCGACCTGTTGCTGACCAATTTCCACCTGCCGCGCTCCACCCTGTTCATGCTGGTCTGCGCGTTTTCCGGCATGGCGCCGATGAAGGCGGCCTACGCCCATGCCATCGCCGCCGGCTACCGCTTCTATTCCTACGGCGATGCCTGCCTCTTGAAGAGGGCGGCATGAGCGCGCGCGCCGCCCTTTCCTTCGACCTGCTGGCGATCGACGGCGCTGCGCGTCGGGGCCGCGTCCACACCGCGCACGGGACTTTCGAGACGCCCGCCTTCATGCCGGTCGGCACCGCCGGCACGGTCAAAGCGATGACGGCCGACACGGTGCGCGCGACCGGGGCCGAGATCATTCTCGGCAACACCTACCACCTGATGCTGCGCCCGGGGCCGGAGCGGGTGGCGCAGCTCGGCGGGCTGCACCGTTTCATGGACTGGCCCGGCCCGATCCTCACCGATTCCGGCGGCTTCCAGGTGATGTCGCTGTCGGAACTGCGGACGCTCGACGCGGACGGCGTCACCTTCCGCTCCCACCTCGACGGGCAGAAGATCCGGCTGACGCCGGAGCGCTCGATGGAGATCCAGGACCTGCTGGATGCCGACATCACCATGGTGTTCGACGAGTGCACGCGGTTCCCGGCAACGCAGGAAGAGGCCGCGGAGTCGATGCGGCTTTCCATGCGCTGGGCGGCGCGCTGCCGCGAGTCCTTCCGCGAGCGCCCCGGCTACGGTCTGTTCGGCATCGTCCAGGGCGGCGTGTTCGACGATCTGAGGGCGGAATCGGCGGCGGCGCTGACGGAGATCGGCTTCGACGGCTACGCCGTCGGCGGGCTTGCGGTCGGCGAGGGCCAGGAGGAGATGTTCCGCGTGCTCGATGTCACCGCACCGCTGCTGCCGGAGACGGGGCCGCGCTACCTGATGGGCGTCGGCCGGCCGCGCGACAACGTCGGCGCGGTGATGCGGGGCGTCGACATGTTCGACTGTGTGATGCCGACCCGCTCCGGCCGCACCGGCCAGGGCTTCACGCGGCACGGCGTGCTCAACATCCGCAACGCGCGACACGCCCATGACGCGCGGCCGCTCGACGACGCCTGCGACTGCCCGGCCTGCCGCAAGCACAGCCGCGGCTACCTGCACCATCTGTTCCGGGCCAACGAAATGCTCGGGCCGATGCTGCTGACCTGGCACAATCTGCGCTATTATCAGGAGCTGATGGCGGGCCTCAGGGCGGCGATCGAGGCCGGCGGTCTGGACGCGCACGCCGCCACGCTCGAGGCCGGCTGGGCCGGGGACGACATTGCGCCAGTGCCGGACCCGCTGGCGCAAGATCAAGGACCGGGAGCATGAGCAAGGACAAATATGCGGGCCTCACCCAGCTGGGCGGCAAGGCTGAACTGCCGGACTCGCCGGAGGCGGCGGTGCTGGAGCGAGTGCCCAACCCTCAAGCCGGGGAGCGATACCTGGTGCGCTTCACGGCGCCGGAGTTCACGTCGCTGTGCCCGATCACCGGCCAGCCGGACTTCGCGCACCTCGTGATCGACTACGTGCCCGGCGACTGGCTGGTCGAGAGCAAGTCGCTGAAGCTCTATCTCGGCGCGTTCCGCAACCACGGCGCCTTCCACGAGGACTGCACGGTGGCGATCGCCAAGCGCCTTAAGGACACGCTGGAACCCGAATGGATCCGCATCGGCGGCTACTGGTATCCGCGCGGCGGCATGCCGATCGACGTGTTCTGGCAGTCGGGCCCGCCGCCGGACGGCGTGTGGCTCCCGGATCAAGGGGTGGCCCCCTATCGCGGCCGCGGCTGACAGCGCCGACCCCAAGGCGGCGATCCGCACCCGGGCGCTCGCCGCGGGCTTCGATGCGGTCGGCTTCGCACCGGCCGAACTGGGCGGCAAGGTGGCGGAGGATCTGCGGGCGTTCCTCGCTGACGGCTATCACGGCGACATGGGCTGGCTGGCGGACAGGGCGGAGCGCCGCGCCGGGCCGACGGCGCTGTGGCCGGAGGCGAGGAGCGTCGTCGCGCTCGGCATGTCCTACGCGCCCGGGGACGACCCGTTGGCGCTGGCCGGCCGGCCCGAGCGCGGCATCATCTCGGTCTACGCCCGCAACCGCGACTACCACGACGTCGTCAAGAAACGTCTGAAACGTCTTGGCCGCTGGATCGGCGAGACCTTCGCCTGCGACGTCAAGGTCTTCGTCGACACCGCCCCGGTGATGGAGAAGCCGCTGGCCGAGCGCGCCGGCATCGGCTGGCAGGGCAAGCACACCAACCTCGTCTCGCGCGACCACGGCTCGTGGCTGTTCCTCGCCGAGATCTACACGACGCTGGAGATCCCGCCCGACCCGGCGGAAGAGGACCATTGCGGCTCCTGCCATGCCTGCCTCGACGTCTGCCCGACCGATGCCTTCCCGGCGCCCTACCGGATCGATGCACGGCGCTGCATCTCGTACCTGACGATCGAGCACAAGGGCCCGATCCCGGAAGAGCTGCGGCCTCTGATCGGCAACCGCATCTACGGCTGCGACGACTGCCTCGCCGTCTGTCCGTGGAACAAGTTCGCGAAGGCGGCCGCCGAGCCCGCCTTCCTGCCGCGCGCCGAGCTGACGGCGCCGCGCCTCGCCGACCTCGCGCAGCTGGACGATGCCGCGTTCCGCGCCCTGTTCGCCGGCACCGCCATCAAGCGCACCGGGCGCAACCGATTCGTGCGCAACGTGCTGATCGCCCTCGGCAACAGCGGCGATCCCGCGCAGCTGCCGGCCGCCGAGGCGCTATGCGACGACCCCGACCCGGTGGTCAGCGACGCCGCCCAATGGGCCGCGGCACGGTTGCGGCTCCGCCGCGGGTAACCATATTGTATCGCCATGGTTGCCATCCGCCCCGACACGCCGCCACAGCCCAACACCGAATCCGGGGAACCCCGGCGCGTCGGCATCGAGATCGAATTCGCCAACGTGGCTGGGCCGGCGGCGTCCGACCTGGTCGCCCGCTGTTTCGACGGCGCGGTGGAGCAGGTCGATGTCCACCGGTTCCGGATTGCCGGCACGCGGTGGGGCGAGTTTGCCGTCGAGCTGGACACCCAGTACTTGCAACGCGACGACGATCAGGCCGAGCCGACACCCGTGGGCGACCGGGTCCGCAAACTCCTGGGCGAGGCGGCGGCCTTCGTCGTTCCGTATGAGATCGTTTGTCCGCCGCTGCCCTGGAACCAGCTTGACGCCCTGTCGCCGCTGTTCGAGGGATTGCGCCAGCTCGGTGCCGAGGGCACCGAAGAGAGCCCGGTCTACGGCTTCGGGCTGCATCTCAATGCGGAGGTCGCAGCGCAGACCATTGCACACATCCTGCCGCAGTTTCGCGCCTATCTTCTGATGTCGGACTGGCTGCGCGCGCAGATTGACGTTGATTTGACGCGCCGGCTGCTGCCCTACGCAAACCGTTTCCCCGAGGATTACGTGCGAAGGGTCGTCGCGCCGGACTACCGACCCGACCTGAACGCATTCATCGAGGATTACGCGGCCGCCAATCCGAGCCGGAACCGCGAGCTGGACCTCTATCCCCTGCTCCGGCACCTCGCTCCGGAGACAGTCGACAGGCTGGTCGACGATCCCCTGATCAAAGCGCGGCCGGCATGGCATTACCGGTTACCGAACGCTTCGGTCTCGGATCCCGACTGGAACGCCGTGGTCGAGTGGAACCGCTGGCTGGAGGTGGAGCGGCTGGCGGCCGACGCCCCGCGCCTCGAGGCCCTGGCCGAGGCCTATCGGAAGTGGGCTGAACGGCCCTTGCACGAGCGCTGGCTCGACGCGATCCGGGAGATTCTCCAGCGATGAGCGCGCGCAGGCCGGTCATCGGCGTCACCACCTCCGACTACAAGAGCCGCATCGCCTGGTTGTTCGACTGGCTGGCGGTCTGGCGCGCCGGCGGCCGCCCGATGCGCCTGACTCCCACGCAGCCGGCGGATCCGAGGCTGCTGGACGGTCTGGTCATCGGCGGCGGCGACGACATCGAAGCGCATCTGTACGACGGCCAGTTCGCGCTGGACGTGCGCGTCGATCCGGCGCGCGACCGGCTCGAGCTGCAGCTTCTGGAGTCCGCCCTGCCGGACCATAAACCTGTCCTCGGGATATGCCGTGGCGCGCAGATGATCAATGTCTCGCTGGGGGGCTCGCTGCATGGGGATATCCGTGCCGCCTATCCCGGCGCCCGCCGCCGACGCACCATCCTGCCGCGGATGACCGTCGAGATCGAACCGGAGAGTCGGCTGCACGCAATCCTTGGACTCGCGCGCTGCCGGGTCAACAGCCTGCATCACCAGTCGGTCGACCGGCTTGGCCAGGGCCTGCGGGCCGTGGCGCACGAGATGGCCGGAATCGTTCAAGGCGTCGAGGCCCGCGACCACCGCTTCCTGCTGGGCGTGCAATGGCACCCGGAATTCCTCGTGTTCAGCCGGCCACAGCAGCGCCTGTTCCGCGCCCTGGTCGACGCATGCCGGGCGTCGTGGTAGCGGCCGGGATAATAGGACGGAGGGACCTTGGCGGCTCCGGCGGCCCGTCCTGCCTGGCGGCACTGCAAGCGCCCCGGGCAAAGGTTGTGTTTGCGCCCGTTTCGGGCGCGTCCGGGATGCGCCGGATTGCCCTGAACGGGCGGAGCAAGACGCGGGAGTAAGCTTAGTAATCAACGGATCAGCAGGATTGGTAATGAAATTTTTCTTGCCAATTTTGAAAAGAACACGCATTTTTTGCCCCGTCGTTACTGTGGGTTCCGCCTGAACGCATCTGCGCCAGGGCTGCAGTTTTCTCCCATCGGTAATTTGATTTCGACTTCCCCGCAGACCGATGCGGGACAACGCCAGACCAAGGAGGAATTGCATGGCCACTGGCACCGTCAAATGGTTCAACCCGACCAAGGGGTATGGCTTCATCGAGCCCGACGAGGGCGGCAAGGACGTTTTCGTGCACATCTCGGCCGTCGAGCGGGCCGGGCTGGACGGCCTCAGCGAGGGACAAAAGGTGTCCTACGATCTGGAGGAAGGTCGCAACGGCAAGATGGCGGCGGGCAATCTTCAGGCCGTCTGAAGCCGAGTTCCCGGTTCGGGGCGGCCCGGTTATCCGCCCCGTTTTTGCTGACATGACCCGACGCAGGAACGGTGCGGCCGCGGCCGGCGCCGCGTCTTGCCGCGTGCTGTCCAAACGAAAGGCGTTTCATGGCTAAGGAAGATCTCATCGAAGCCGAGGGCGTCGTGACCGAGGTGCTGCCGAACGCGCGGTTCCGCGTGACGCTGGACAACGGCCATGAGGTGCTTGCCTACTCGTCCGGCCGGATGAAGAAGTTCCGCATCCGCATCCTCGCGGGCGACCGGGTCACGGTGGAGATGACGCCATACGATCTGACCAAGGCGCGCATCAACTACCGGCACAAGACCGAACAGCCGACTACGGGTCCCGCCGCGGCGAGCCGTCCGCCGCCGCGCCGCCGCCGTCGCTGATCGCGGCGCGATCCGGCACCGCCGCGGACACCGCGACCTGCGTGTGACGGCGTCCTGCGGGACGGAGCACCGGGATTCGAACATGCCGCGCCTGCCCGAGATATTCGTCGATGCCGACGCCTGCCCGGTGAAGGACGAGGTGCTGCGCGTCGCCGCGCGCCATTCGCTGACGGTCCACATGGTCGGCAACAGCGGCATGCGCAGGGCCACGGGGCCCAACGTCAACCATGTGGTCGTGCCTCAGGAGCTGGACGCGGCCGACGACTGGATCGCCGGGCGCATCCGCGACGGTGACATCGCCGTGACGGCAGATATTCCGCTTGCCGCGCGCTGCCTGGAAAAGGGCGCGGCGGCGCTGGGCCCGGCCGGCAAGCCATTTACGCCCGACAATATCGGCATGGCGCTGTCGATGCGGGCGCTGAAGTCGGAGCTGCGCGAGACCGGCGCGATCCGCGACGGCGGCCCGACGTTTTCGCGGCAGGACCGCTCACGCTTCCTGCAGGCGCTGGAACAGGTCGTGCAGAAGGCGAAGCGCGGCGGGTAGCGCACGCGGCCGGCTATTCGTCGCGCGTTGCCGCCGGATCGAAGATGCGTTGCCAGAGCCAGTCGAGCCCCGACCAGTCGCGGTGGTAGCGACGCTGCACTGGCTCGACCGCGCTGAGCGTCTCGCTGTTGCGCCGGGCGATCTCGAAGGTCAGGAAATAGTCCGGCTCCACGCCCATGCGCAGGTCGCGGGCGTAGACCGTGCCGTCCTCCTCGAACATGGTATAGAAGCCGCGGCTGAACCAGGCGATCTTGTCCAGCGCCGTGCGGTCGGGCAATAGCGTCTCGAGGGCGATGCCGCGGGGATGTCGATGCACCGGTGCGACCGCCTCGCCGTCGAGCAGCGAGACGTAGACGTTGGCGTACTCATCGCCGTCGATGGCGAGACCCCGCCACAGCAGCGAGTTGAACGGCATCGGGATCACGGTCAGCCGCTCATATCTCAATTCCTCGGCGGCCAGCGCGTTGAGTACCTTTGTCTCGGCGAGCTCGCGGGCCATCATCGTCCACCCCAGATAGGCGGTGCTGAGGATCAGCGCCGCCGAGGCGGCGCGCCGCACGCCGCGGCTCAGCGGTGCCGCATGGCTCGGCGCCCGCGCGAACATCGAGACCAGGAAGGCGAGCAGCAGCGGCAGCGTGTACAGCGGGTCGATGATGAAGATGCTCGACCAGCTGATCGGCTCGGTGAACACCGGCCACAGGAGCTTGGTGCCGTAGGTGGTGAAGCCGTCGAGCAGCGCGTGCGTCGAGAACGCCGCGAAGACGAGGCCGTAGGAAAGCCAGCGCTCGTCGCGCAGGCGCCGGTCGACGAAGCGCAGCGCCTCGCCGAAGATGGGGGTCGCCAGTGCGTGCATGACGACGGAATGGGTCGGCCCGCGGTGGTCTACGAACACATCGAGGCGCGTTTCCGAGGGAAACAGGAAGTCGGCGTCCGGCAGCTCGGCCAGCACGCCGCCAATGAGGGCGCCCTTGCGCGCCCCCACCTTGCGGCCAATCGTCACCGTGCCGATCGCCGCGCCCAGCAGAACCTGCGTTACCGGATCCATTTCTTCTGCCCGCTCCTACCGCACCCGATAACAGGTGGCGGCGGGGGGCGGGCAAGTCAATGGCATTACAGCGTTTCCGCCGGGCCCTTGAGCTCGACGCGGTTGCCTTCGGGGTCGTCGAAATAGATAGACGGCCCCCGGCCCTCGGCGCCGTGGCGCTGCTTGACCGGCCCGGCCTCGATGCCGAACTCCGCAAGATGCGCGCGGATCGCCTCGGGTTCGAACGGCTCGATGCGCAGGCAGAAATGATCGAGGTTGCGGCCCTCTTTTCCCGGCGCTGCGCCGCCCTCTTTGCCCAGCACGCCGTCGACCGGCACGAGGTCGATCAATGCCGCCCCGGCGCGCAGCTGGATCAGGCCGATCCCGTCCTCGCGCCGCTCGACCGTGCAGCCCAGCGCCTCGCAGTAGAACCGCGTCATCGCCGCGCCGTCGCGCACGCGCAGCACGATATGGTCGATGTTCCTGATGCGCCACATGGCCGTCGCCTCCATCCCGCCGTCCCGCTCTATGGGATATACGCGTTCCGATGCGCGCGGCCACCCCCGGCCCGCCGCCTCACCCGGGCCAGTTCTCGATCCGATTCTCGAGCACGCCGATATGCTCGATCTCCATGCGCACGACGTCGCCGGGTTTCAGATACACCGGCGGGTCGAAGCCGATGCCGACGCCGGCCGGGGTGCCGGTGGCGATGACGTCGCCGGGAATGAGCGTGATGCCGGCGGCGATCGTCGCGATGATCGTCGGCACGTCGAAGATCAGGAGTTTCGTGTTCGAATCCTGGCGCAGCTCGCCGTTGATCCAGGTCTTGACGAAGGCGTCGTCGAGATGGAACTGGTCAGCGGTCACCGCGCAGGGCCCCATCGGGCAGAAGGTGTCCTGCGACTTGCCGATCAGCCACTGGCTGTGCAGTCCCTGCAGGTCGCGCGCCGTGGCATCGTTGATTACCGTGTAGCCCCAGACATGGTCGAGCGCGTTCTCCTTGGTGATCCCGCGCCCGCCCCTGCCGATGATGACGCCGAGCTCGACCTCGTAATCGAGCGTCGTGCTGACCGCCGCGTCCATGAGGATCGGATCGCCATGGGCACACACGCTCTCCGGCACCTTGGAGAAGACGATCGGCGCCTTCGGGATGGTGCCGGCGGCGGCGCTGGAATCGAAGCCGGATTTCGAGAACTCGTGGGCGTGGTCGTAGTAGTTCTTGCCGACGCAGAAGACATTGCGCCGCGGCCGCGGCAGCGGCGCGCGCAGGCGCAAGTCGGATAGCTTCACCGGAGTGCCGGTCTTAGGGAACGACTCGCCCGCGACGCTGCGCTCGACCAGGCCCTGCACCCCGTGCGCAGCCTCCTCGGCCGACAGCGCGAACGGCGCCACCGTTAATCCATCCCCATCCAGCACCCCGACCCCGGGGACGCCGTTCTTCTCATAGGCAGCAATCTTCATGCGGTGTTCTTTCTTGTCGGTATGGTGTTGTCATTGGCTGCTTCCCGCGCCGGCCATTCCTTATAACCGGATCACGCGCGGACGCAACGGCGGCGCGGCAGGATCGATTGCCGCAAGTCGCGGCATGGGGCCCCGCGACGCCGGTTGCGGAGGGGCGGCGCCGGACTGCACGCATTGACGGGCGCACCGCCATTGCGCAGGATGAGGATGTTCGCGGAACGTTCCAGAATATCGGCGCGAACCACACGCGGGACGATCAATGGCATCTGAACGTCGAGCTTCGACAGAAACGCACCGTGGCCCTGTCCGGCACGTCGCACGACAGGCCGGGCCCGAGGGCGAACTCGTCGCGCTCGCCGGCGCGCTGGCCGCTCCCGCCGCGCGATGGAGCGCGGCCGAACGGCGCGTGCTGTCGCAGTCCGATGGAAATCCGGATCCGGACCAACTCGAGGCCGTCCGTCGCGCCATCCTGCGCGGCGAGGATCCCCTCGGCGACGCGTTGTGCCGAGTCCGCTCCGCCGAGGACAGACGACGCAAAGGAGCGATCTATACGCCGCAGGGCATCGTGTCGGCGATGATGCAGTGGGCAGCGCGGCACGGCAAGCCGGCACGAATCGTTGACCCGGGGGCGGGATCAGGACGCTTCATCGCGGCGGCGGCACGGCGGTTTCCGGACGCCGAGCTGATCGCCGTAGAGAACGATCCCGTGGCAGCGCTTCTGCTCCGTGCAAACGCGGCGGTGCTGGGTATCGCCGACAGGCTGTCCATCCTGATTGCCGACTATCGGGATATCGACCTTCCCCGCGCGTCCGGGCCGACGCTGTTCATCGGAAACCCGCCCTATGTCCGGCATCACGGCATCGACGAGGCATGGAAGGACTGGCTTGTCGGCCTGGCCGCGAAATACGGCCTGCGGGCGAGCAGGCTTGCCGGCCTGCACATCCACTTCTTCCTGAAAACGCGGGACCTGGCGCGTGCAAGCGACTTCGGGGCGTTCATCACCTCCGCGGAATGGCTCGACGTGAACTATGGCGCCGTTCTCAGAAAGCTCTTGGCGGACGGGATGGGCGGGGCCGCTCTCTATGTCCTGCCTGCCAGGACGACACCGTTTTCCGATGCCCTGACGACAGGCGTGATCACCTGTTTCCAAATCGGTAGACGGGCGGCGACGATGACGGTCAAATCCGTCGAATCGCTGGACAACCCGGAGGCGCTGATCGGCGGCCAAGCGGTGTCCCGGTCGCAGCTCGGGGCGGCGCCGCGCTGGACTCCATTTCTTCGCAGGGCTGCGGGACCACGGCCGGGCTTCGTCGAACTCGGCGAGATCTTCGCGGTCCACCGCGGGCAGGTGACGGGGGCGAACGGCGTGTGGATTGCCGGGCGCTATTCGGGCGCACTCCCACCCGCCTACCTGTTTCCCGCCGTCACGAAGGGGCGCGAGCTGCTGAGCGCCGGCCCGGTACTGTCCTCCGCGGCGGCGCTTCGCCGAGTCATCGACCTGCCGGCGGCGCTGGACGGCCTGGACGCGGAGTCCGCGGCGCAAATCAGGGAATTCCTCCGTTGGGCGCGGCGGCACGACGCGCATGAGTCCTACGTCGCCAGACATCGCCGGGCATGGTGGTCGGTCGGGCTTTACGAGCCCGCCCCGATCCTCTGCACCTACATGGCGCGGCGCCCGCCGGCCTTCGTGCTGAACCCCTGCCGGGCCCGGCATCTCAATATCGCGCACGGTCTCTACCCGCGCGTGCCGCTACCGGAGGCAACCCTTGCGTCGATCGCCCGATGGATGTCGGCCAACGTGTCCACGGATGGCGGCAGGACCTATGCCGGCGGGCTGACGAAGTTCGAGCCGAAGGAGCTGGAACGGATCCCGATCCCGCGGCCGGATGCGATCGATGAGTGATCCGAAGACCTGGATGACCCGGGGACCAACATGCGAACGGCGTTGACGCTTCATCCGGACTCGCGCTGCGCCGCGGTAACGCGCATCGACGTGGACGTCGCGCGGCCGCGCCCCGGCGGCTTGCGGCTGCGCTACGTCGTGAGCGGCCGGATCGGCGAACTGCGCTTGCCGCCCGTCTCGACGCCGCGCCGCGGCGATGCGCTCTGGCAGCATGCCTGCTTCGAGGCCTTCGTCCGCGCGCCGCCGGGCGCCGCCTATTACGAGTTCAACTTTGCGCCTTCGGGGCAATGGGCGGCCTATGGCTTCGGCGGCTACAGGGAGGGGATGCAGGCCGTGCGGGAGATGGGCGCGCCGCACATCGACGTGCAATCGAACGACCGGCGCTACGAGATGCGGGCCACACTGAACCTGGACCGGCTGCCGGCCCTGCCGCGCGATGCGCTCTGGCGGCTCGGGTTGTCCGCGGTGCTCGAGGAGTCGGACGGCCGCATATCGTACTGGGCGCTCGCGCATCCGCCGGGCAAGGCGGATTTTCATCATTCCGATTGCTTTGCGCTGGAACTTCCCGCAGCGTAGCCGCCATGAGATTCGGTATCGATCGCCTGCTCGCCGAGCCCGCTGCGCGCGCGCCGCTGGAGGGCAAGCGCATCGCCCTGCTCGCGCATCCCGCCTCGGTCACGCACGGTGGCCTCATGCACTCGCTCGATGCGCTGGCGACATGCGCCGGCATCGACCTCGTCGCGGCGTTCGGCCCGCAGCACGGCCTGCGCGGCGACAAGCAGGACAACATGATCGAATCGCCGGATTTCGACGATCCGCTCTGGGGCTTACCTGTGTTCAGCCTGTACGGCGAGGTGCGCCGGCCGACCGATGCGATGATGGACACGTTCGACGTGCTGCTGGTCGACCTGCAGGATTTGGGCTGCCGGGTCTATACCTTCGTGACGACCCTGCGCTATGTGCTGGAGGCGGCCGCGCAGCACGGCAAGGCAGTGTGGGTGCTGGACCGGCCGAACCCGGTCGGTCGGCCGGTCGAGGGCCTGCTGCTGAGGGACGGTTGGGAGAGCTTCGTCGGGGCCGGGAAGCTGCCGATGCGGCACGGGATGACGCTGGGCGAGTTGGGATCGTGGTTCGTCGCGACGCTGAAGCTCGACCTCGACTATCGCGTCGTCGAGATGGAAGGCTGGCGGCCCGACGCGGCGCCGGGATACGGCTGGCCGCTGGGCGAACGGATCTGGATCAACCCCAGCCCCAACGCGCCGAATCTGTGGATGGCGCGCGCCTATGCGGGCACGGTGATGCTCGAGGGCACGACGCTGTCGGAGGGCCGCGGCACCACGCGACCGCTGGAGCTGTTCGGCGCCCCCGACATCGACGCCCGGCGCATCGCAATCGACATGAACGAACGCGCGCCGGAATGGTTGCGGGGCTGCGGTCTGCGCGACTGCTGGTTCGAACCGACCTTCCACAAGCATGAAGGCGCGCTGTGCAACGGCCTGCAGATCCACGCGGAAGGCCCCGCCTACGACCATGACGCGTTCCGGCCCTGGCGCCTGCAGGCGCTGGCTTTGAAGGCGATCCGGACGCTGTATCCGGACTATCCCCTTTGGCGCGATTTCCCGTACGAGTACGAGCACGACAAGCGCGCCATCGACGCCATCAACGGCGGCCCGCTGTTGCGCGAGTGGGTGGACGATGCTGCGGCGGCGCCGCAGGACCTGGACGCCCTTGCCCGGCCGGACGAGGATGCGTGGCAGGCCGAGCGCCGGGCTTACCTGCGGTACTGACGAGGGGCGGCGGAGTGCCCGCTGCGCCATGGCGGCTGCGTGCAGGGTACCGGACGCTCTCAAGGGCATGACGCCTGAGACCGGCGCGACTGGGCGGGCGATTGAGCAGCAAGGGAGCAGGACATGGCAAATCCGGTGCGCAGGATCGCGGCGATTCTGCTGCTGATCACTGCGTGTACGACGGGGACGGCCGCCCCGGCCGCGGCCCAGACGCCGCCGTCGGCGGGCGACATCGCCGGCTATCGCGGGCTGCACGCGGCGGCGCATCGCGGGGACGTGGCGGAGATCGGCCAACTGGTCGCCGCCGGCGCGGACCTCGAGGCGCGCGACCGCGCCGGGCGGACGCCGCGGCACGTCGCGGCGTTTGCCTCGCAAGATAAGGCGG
>JBFGQV010000074.1:0-13416 GCA_041563955.1 Alphaproteobacteria bacterium
AGGTCGAGGGCTGGACGATCGCCCAGCAACTGCGCGTCCTTGTCCAGGTGACGCCGGAGCATGCACCGTTCGTGGTCGCCTCGGTCGGCGGCCTGCAGGAGGTCGAGGACCGCATCATGAGCCCGGCCGTGCAGTCCGTCGTGCGCAACGTCGCCGGCGGCATGATCCGCGTGCCGACCCAGATCCTCGATCCGAGCGGGAACCCGATCCTCGACGCGAACGGCGAGCCCGAGATGCGCACGATCACGCGCCGCGTCCGCGTGCTCGACGTGATTGAGAACCGCACCGCGCTGGAGGAGGCGGTCGAGGCGATCATCCGGGACGAGGGCCTGAAGGCGGGCGTCGACATCAAGGAGGTGCGGCTCCTGGAGCCCGACCTGCCGCCAGAGCTTCTGGTCGCCCGCAAACGCGAACAGCTGGCGCAGCAGCTCGCCAAGGCCTATCACCAGGAGCGCGGCGCCCAAAGCGAGCGGATCAAGACCGAGCAGACGCGCGCCACCGCCGACCAGCAGGACAAGCTCGTCGAGGCGCAAATCGAGGTGAAACGCTCGGAGCAGTTCGCGCTGGCGCGGCGCAACGAGGGCCAGGGCGAGCGCGATAAGTTGATGTTGATCGCCGAAGGCCAGAAGTCTCAGTCGGCCGTACTCGGCGAGGATCGGGTGGTCGAATTGCGCAAGTTCGAGTTCGTGGTCGGCCGCCTGCTCGACTTCTTCGACGCCAATCCGGACGTGCTGACCTCGGCGTTGACCAACGCCCAGAAATTCGTGCCGGAGCGGGTCTTTACGCTCGGCGGCGCCAACGGGCCGAGCAGCCTAGCCGGCGCGGCCGGCGTGCTCGGCGATTTCCTCGACAGCGGGACCAAGAAGGACGCGACCCCGGCCCAGTGACGGCGGCGACCGCGCCTCAGTCGCGGACCACCAGGACCGAGCAGTCGGCGTGGCGGACGACGCGGGCGGCGTTGGGGCCGAGCAGGTAATCGGCCTGCCCCGGCCGATGCGCCGACATGACGATCAGATCGGCACCGACCCGCTTCGCGGCGGCCAGGATCTCCTCGTAGACCGTGCCGTGATCGACATCCTGCGCGGCGTCCAGGTCGCCGGGGACATGCGCCGCCACGAACTCCTTCAGCGTCCGGCTGGTCTCGGCCAACGCCCGTTTTTCATAATTGTTGGGGAAGAACGAGCCGACGATGGCCATGCCGAAGTCGGGCACCACGGTCATGACGTGCAGTTTGGCGCCGTGCGTGCGGCACAGCTCGACCGCGGTCGGCAAGGCCTTCTTCCACGACGAGTCCTCGTTGAGATCAACGGGCAACAGGATGGTCTGGTACATGGTTGGCATCTCTAGGTTGTCGCCGTGCTCGAGGCCGGCCGGCGCCGGCGCTGCAGGAGGATGATAAGGGCCAGGAGGGCCAGGGCCGGAATGTAGATCAGCTGTTTCGGCGGCTGGTCCGCCTCGACCTGAACATCGAGGATCTCCCAGTCGAAATCGACGCCCGCCCTCTCGGCGGCGGTTCCGAACACGATATTGTCGACCAGCGTCTTGTCGTCCTGCTGTCGCACCTCGATCCCGCCGTGGGCAAGCCGCTCGACGCCCGGCCCCGCCGGACCGAGGGGCAGCGGGACGAACTTGGTCACGAATTCGCCGTCGATCGTCTCGCCGGACATGCGCACGCGCAGAATCGTGTCCGGCGGTTGCGCTTCGGCAATGGTCACGATCTCCTGCGCCGGGCGCGTCTCGAGCGGGGCCACGATCATATCCATCCAGAAGCCGGGCCGGAACAGCGTCAGCGCGATGGCGATCAGCGTGAGGGATTCCCAGAGCCGGCTGCGGACCACGAAATACCCCTGGGTGCCCGCCGCGAACAGCAGCATCGCCGCCACCGCCGAGACGATCACCAGCATCAGGTAGGGTATGCTGTCGATGCCGATCAACAGCAGCTCGGTATTGAAAATGAAGATGAAGGGCAGAATCGCGGTGCGAATGTCGTAGGCGAAGCCCTGCAGGCCGGTGCGGATCGGGTCGCCCTGCGAGATCGCGGCGGCCGCAAAGGCGGCGAGACCCACCGGCGGCGTGTCGTCCGCCAGGATCCCGAAATAAAACACGAACATGTGCACCGCGATGAGGGGCACGATCAGTCCGGCCTCGGCGCCCAGCGTGACGATCACCGGCGCCATCAGGGTCGAGACAACGATGTAGTTCGCGGTGGTCGGCAGACCCATGCCCAGCAACAGGCTAATGACGGCGGTAAACACCAGCATCAGGACGAGATTGCCGCCGGAGATGAACTCCACGAAGTCGGTCATGACCAGGCCGATGCCGGTGAGCGTCACCGTGCCGACGACGATGCCCGCAACCGCCGTGGCGATGCCGATCCCGATCATGTTGCGGGCACCGGCCGCCAGCCCAGCGATCGTGTGCGCCCAACCGATGCGGACCGCCGCGACGTAGTCGGGTTCATGACCCCGGAAGAAGGCCTTGAGGGCATCCTGGGTAACGACGACGAAGATCATCAGCAGCGAGGCCCAGAATGCGGCCAGGCCGGGCGAAAACCGCTCGACCACGAGGCACCAGATCAGCACCACGACCGGGAGCAGGAAGTGCAGGCCGGATTTGACGGTCGGCCCGACCTCGGGCAGGTATTCCATGCGCGCGATCTCGCGCTCCGATGCCAGGTCGGGAACGCGGGCGGCGACCCAGACGAGGAACAGGTAGGCGGCGAGGATGACCACCGCGGCGATCCATGCCGAAGCGGCTCCGGCCACGTCCTTGACCCAGCCGAACCCGTAATAGATCACGCCCGAGAGGATGATGATGCCGCCGACGGTCAGGGCGAAGCCGAGCAGCCGGCGCGTGAGCGGCGACACCTCGCGCCGCGCCAACCCCTGCATGCCGGCCTTGAGCGCTTCCAGGTGCACGATGTAGACCAGCGCAATGTACGAGATCACGGCCGGCAGGAACGCGTGCTTGATCACCTCGACGTAGGAGATTCCGACGTATTCGATCATAAGGAAGGCGGCGGCGCCCATGATCGGCGGCATCAGTTGCCCGTTGGTGGACGAGGCGACCTCAACGGCGCCGGCCTTTTCCGCCGGGAATCCGACCCGTTTCATCAGCGGGATGGTGAAGGTGCCGGTGACGACCACATTGGCAATCGACGAGCCCGAGATCATCCCGTTCATGGCGGATGAGACGACGGCCGCCTTGGCCGGTCCGCCACGCAGATGGCCGAGCAGCGAAAACGCGACCATGGTGAAGTAGTTGCCGGCTCCAGCCTTGTCGAGCAGCGCGCCGAACAGCACGAACAGGAACACGAAGGTGGTCGACACGCCGAGGCCGATGCCGAAGACGCCTTCCTGGGTGAGCCACAGATGCGACATCGCCTTCTGGAACGAGGCCCCCTTCCAGGCGATCACGTCCGGCGCCAGGTGGCCAAAGAACACATAGGACAGGAACAGCAGCGCCACCACCATGAGCGGCGGCCCCAGCGACCGTCGGGTCGCCTCGAGCAGGCAGACCAGGCCGATGCCGGCGGCGGCCAGGTCGTACCATTCGGGCAGGCCGGGCCGGGTCGACAGGGGAAGCGCCATGACCGCCGTGTAGCTCGCGGCGGCGGCACCGATAACGGCCAGCGCCCAGTCCTGGACCGGGATCGACCGCCGCGGCGATCGCTTCAGCGCCGGAAACGACAGGTAGGCCAGGAAGATCGCGAATGCGAGATGGATCGACCGGGTGTGGGTGTCGTTCAGCAGCGGGATGTAGTCGGCCAGCATGAACGGCAGCGGCGAGGCGATCCAGATCTGGAACAGCGACCATGCGACGGCGACATAGAACAGTAGCGCCCGCGAAAACGCATCCGCCGGCGTGCGTGCGCCGGTATCCGTCTCGGCGACGAAGTCCTGTGCCGATTTCCCGGTCTTTAGGTTATCTTCGGCCACTGCCGTTCTCCCCTGGTATCGTTATGTTTTTCCATTGGCCGCCGGCGGCTTACATCAATCCCTTTTCCGAGAAATACCGGATCGCGCCCTCGTGCAGCGGCGCAGCGAGCCCTTCGGTGATCATCCGCTTCGGCTCCAGCGTGCCGAAGGCCGGATACATCTTCTTGAACTGATCGAGATTCTCGAACACGGCGCTGGTGATGGCGTAGACGGTATCGGCGTCCAGATCCTCCGAGACCACGACCGTCGCCCGCACCCCGAACGTGTTGACGGGCTTATTATTTCCGCGGTACAGGCCGCCGGGAATGGTCATGTACGAGTAGTAGGGATTCTCGGCCACGAGACGATCGATCGCCGGGCCCTCGACGTCGACGAGCAGCGCGCCGCACAGATCGGTCGCCTTCTGGATAGACTTGTTCGGATGTCCCACCACATAGACCATCGCCTCTATTCGCCCGTGACATAGAGCGAGCGATTGCTGCGCCGCCGGCAGGCTGCCGGCGAACGCGAAGCTCCTCGGGGTCCAGCCCATCGCATCCATGACGACTTGCATGGTGGAGCGCTGGCCCGAGCCGGGGTTTCCCAGATTGACGCGGCGTCCGGCCAGATCGGCGAGCGAGCGAATACCCGAATCGCGCCTGGCCACGAGCGTGAACGGCTCGCCATGGACGGAGAAGACCGACCGGATATTGTCGTAGGAGACATCCGCGAATTCAAGGAAGTCACCCGACTTGTTGTAGGCCTTGTAGTGAACGTCGGACTGAACGATCCCGACCTCGAAGGCGTTGAGCTGGACGCTGTCCATGTTGAATCGGGAGCCGGGCGTCGGCACGGCGGAGCAGCGCAGTCCGCTGGAATGCCGCTCGACGAGATGGCAGATGCCGCGGCCGACCTGGAAATAGACGCCCAGCACGCTGCCGGTGCCGATTACGATTTCGGTCGTGGCCGATACCGTTGGCGCGACCATCGCAAGCAGCATGGCCACGGCGCACAGGCCGCGGTTCATGCCTGCGCGGAGGCCAGTCTTGAGTGCCGGTCGGGGCATATGGCGGGCGGGGCGAGGGCGAAGACGGACGGGGGGAACGGGTATTCCCGCTCCCCCAATCGCCGCATTACATGAGTCCGGCTTCCTTGTAGTACCTCACCGCTCCGTCGTGCAGCGGGGCCGAAAGCCCGTCCCGGACCATCTCCTCCTTCTTCAGGTTTTCAAACGCCGGGTGCAACTTCCGGAAATCCTCGAAGTTCTCGAAGACCGCCTTCACCACCTGGTAGACGACGTCCGCCGGAACGTTTGTCGACGACACGAAGGTGGCGCCGACGCCGAAGGTCTTCACGTCCTCCGAATTGCCGCTGTACATGCCGCCCGGAATCGTCGCGAAACGGTAGAAAGGATTGTCCTTGACCAGCTTGTCGATGGCGGGACCGCTGACATCGACCAGAATCGCGTCGCACGATGTCACCGTTTCCTTTGTCAGGCCGGACGGATGGCCGACCAGCCAGAAATAGGAATCGATCTTGTTGTCGCACAGCGCCTGGCCGGTTTCCGCCGATTTCAGCTCGGCCGCAAGCTTCAGGTCGCTGCGCTGCCATCCCAGCGCCGCTTCCAGCACCTCCCAGGTCGCCCGGGTTCCCGAGCCGGGATTGCCGATATTGAGGCGCTTGCCCTTAATGTCGTCGATGTGCCTGATGCCGGAATCGCGTCGCGCCAGGATCGTGACCGGCTCAGGATGCACCGAGAAGACCGCGCGCAGCTCCTTGAACGGACCCTGGTCCTCAAACGTGCTGGTGCCGTTGTAGGCGTGATACTGCCAGTCCGACTGTGCAACGCCCATGTCGAGCTCGCCGGCGCGGATCGTGTTGATATTATAGACCGATCCGCCCGTGCTCTCCACCGAACAGCGGATTCCGTGCTCCTTGCGGCCCTTGTTCACCAGCCGGCAGATGGAGCCGCCAGTCGGGTAGTACACGCCGGTCACGCCGCCGGTGCCGATGGTGATGAATTTCTGCTGGGCCTGGACTGGCGCCGAGCCGAGAGACCAGACGCCGAGGGTTACGGCAGCGGTCAAGGTCGCTGCGGTCAACATTTTTGCCTTCATGTGAAGCTCCCGTATTTGTGTTGGCCTGCGCCGTGTATCGGCGCTGTTGCTTGTCGACGGATATCGTGGCGCATGGCCCGGCCCGGACCGTCACCACGAGCGACCGCGAGTTATCCGTAAGGATATGCGGGACTATGCCTGCCCTGGATGCGCGGCGTCAACCGCAATCCAGTGGTTTCCAAGGCTTTCACGGAGCCACGCCATGCGATTTGAAGACCTTCTCAGCCGCCGCGTGCAGCGGCAGTGCGATGCCGGCCGTCGCCATCGTCGCGCGGTCGAGCCGGGCCAGGGCGGGATGCTGATCGGTCAGGCTCGAAAGGGCATCGAGCACCGCGTCCGCGACGGTCTCGACGATTTCGTCCTCGACCTGCGTGGTCGTCGCAAGAACCGCCCGCAGACCGAAGGTCGGCACGTCATCGGGCGCGCCGACATACAGGCCGCCGGGCACAACTGCGGGCGCGAGCTCCCGGCGACTCTCGAGAAGTTCCGAGATTCCGCGGCCCGTGATGGGGACGAGCCGCAGATCGCAGCGCTGCATGGCATCGGCCAGGATGGGGGACGGGTGCGCCGCGACAACGGCCGCGGCGTCCAGCTCGCCCGTGCACAGGGCCGTGAACTGCTCGGAGGTGGACAACTCCATGACCTGTGCAAGGTCGTCCTCGTCGAGATCGATCGCCCGCAGCAACGTCTCGGTGAGGACGCGCTGGTACGTATAGGCGGGCCCGAGATTCACGCGCTTGTTCTCCAGGTCCTGCGGTTTGGCGATGCCGGCGCCTGCCCGGGCCACGAGGGCAAGGGCCTCGGCATGCAGCGACATGACCGCGCGCAGGGTTTCGTCGGGACCATTGGGCCGGAACAGGCTGGTGCCCCGCGAGGCGTGCATCAGCCAGTCCGACTGCACGACCGCGAAATCCAGCAGCCCGCTTGCCAGCCGTTCGAGGTTCGCGGACGAGTTCGCATTGCTCTCCACAAGGCAGCGCCGGCCCGACGTCTGTTGCGAGACCACGCGGCAGATGGCGCCCGCCGCGGGAAAATAGATGCCGGAAACCGTGCCGCCGCCGATCACGATGTCGCGCTCGGGCGCGGATTCGGTCGGCACCGGGTCGGCCTGCACGCCCTCGCCCGTGTCGTGGCTGTCCGCTCTCGCCGGTTGCGACGCCGCAACCAGCAGTGCCGCAAACAGGCCCCGAATAAGTGTCAGTCGCAGCACGTTCACGGTCTCCCCAGATGTGCGCGGGCGCGGTCGGCGTCGGCTACGGCGCGGCCGAGCAGCTTCGCACCGTCCGCGATCTGTGCGAAGAGCGCCGCGTTGTCGGGGGCGACCGATCCGTCCGCCAGGAAGATATTGTTCTCGAAACCGATACGCGCGTGGCCGCCCAGGGCCGCGGCCGTCATGGCACAGGCGCATTCGCGCGGGCCGAAGGCGCAGATCGCCCAGTCCAGCGCCATTCCCCCGTCCGCATGAAGAACGGGCAGCAGGTCGGCTGGAACCGACTTCTGGCCGGGCGTGTAGCGACCCAGGACATGCAGCACGAAAGGCCGGTCGTAGGGCACCACCCCGCGTCGCCGCAGATCGGCGAAACTCTCGCAGTCCTCCGGCGAATAGAGGATGAACTGCGGGCTGATCCGCTCGTCCTTCAGCCACGCCAGGAATTCGGCGAAACCGCCGACCGATGCTTCGTCGGGGCACAGCTCGCGGATTGCCATCGATGCCGCTTCCGGTCGCACCGCGCGCACGGCGGCCATCTGCTCTTCCGGCTGGTAGAGGCCAAGCGCTTCGGTCGTCATCTGCACGATCAGGCCGTCGCCGGCCTCGCGCCGCACGGCGGCGATGGCGTCATTGTACAGTTCCGCATCCAGACTGTGCCTTCCCTCGGCGTCCCGGACGTGCAGGTGGACCATCGCGGCCCCGGCCTCGCGGCAGGCGGCGGCCGCGCGGGCGCACTCGTCGGCCGTAACGGGCATGGCCGGATGATCGGCCTTGGTCTTGCGCCCCCCGTTGGGGGCCACCGCCAGAATCAGCGGCGCGTCGATGTCGAAATTCTGCATGCTCATGCAGCCGACGCATCGATCGCCGCATCGATCGCCTCGGCCAACCGGTCGACGATCATGTCGATATGGCCCGGCTCGACGATGAAGGGTGGTGCCAGCAGCACGTGGTCGCCCTTGATGCCGTCGATCGTGCCGCCCATCGGATAGCAGATCAGGCCGCGCCGCATCGCCTCGGCCTTGATGCGGGCGTTGATGCGCCGGGCCGGATCGAACGGCTCCTTGGCCGCGCGATCGGCCACCAGTTCGACGCCGCGGAACAGGCCGCGGCCCCGGATGTCGCCGACATGGCGGTGATTGCCGAGCCGCTCGGTCAGCGCACGCTCCAGCAGGTCGCCCATGGCCCGCACATTGGCCAGGAGGTTCTCCTCGGCGATGACCTTCTGCACCTCGAGGGCGGCGGCGCAGGCCGTCGGATGGCCCATATAGGTGTGACCATGCTGGAAGAAGCCCGATCCGCTACGGATCGCCTCGTAGATGCGGCCCGCGACCATGGTCGCGCCGATCGGCTGGTAACCGGCGCCGAGCCCCTTCGCCACGGTCATGATGTCGGGCGCCACGCCGTCCTGCTCACAGGCGTGCAGGGTGCCGGTCCGTCCCATGCCGCACATCACCTCGTCGAGGATCAGCAGCACGCCGTAACGGTCGCAGAACTCGCGGATGCGCTTGAAATAGCCTTCGGCCGCAGGGACCGCGCCAAGGGTCGCGCCGACCACCGGTTCGGCGATGAAGGCGATGACGCTGTCGGCGCCGAGCTCGAGGATTCTCGCCTCCAGCTCGTCGGCAACGCGCCGGCCGAATTCCGCCTCGCTCTCGCCATCCCCGGCCCAACGGTAGGCGAAGCAGGGCGAGATGTGGTGGGTTTCGATCAGCAGCGGCTCGTATTGCTGGCGCCGCCACATGTTGCCGCCGGCCGCCAGCGCGCCCAGGGTATTGCCGTGATAGCTTTGCAGCCGCGCGATCACGTGGCGGCGCTGCGGCTGGCCGATCTCGACGAAATACTGCCGGGCAAGCTTGAGCGCCGCCTCCACCGCCTCCGAGCCGCCGGAGACGAAATAGACATGGTCGATTCCGGCCGGCGCGTCGGCGACCATCCGGTCGGCCAGCGCCTCGGCCGCCTCGCTGGTGAAGAATCCGGTATGGGCGAAGGGGATGGCGTCCAGTTGCGCCTTGATCGCGGCCACCACCCGGGCGTTGCTGTGGCCGAGGCAGGACACTGCAGCGCCGCCGGAGGCGTCGAGATAGCGCTTGCCGTCCCGATCCTCGATGAACACGTTGTCGCCCTTGACGGCGACCGGGAAGCTGGCCTTGGTGTGGCGGTGAAAGACGTGCGTCATGGCCTCGGAAATCCGTAACTGGCGGTGCGCCGGGAGCAGGCCCCGGCGGCGGCCCATAATGGCGTCGCCCCCGGCCGAGGTCCAGACGATGTTTCGCGATTTCCCCGATGATCCCGCTCGGCGCCGCGGCCCTTGCTGCCTCAGGAACCCGGCTCGCGGACGATCCTCTCGCCCTCGGTCAGGGTCCAGACGACGATATCCTTGATCGTGCTGCCGAGCGCCTCGTCGAACGCCATGACGATCCCCGCCATCGAATTCCGCTCCGCCTTCACGACGTTTTCGAATGTCTGCGAGGCGACGATCACCCGCTGCGGCATGCGCACCAGCTTCGCGTTGATGCGCACGCGGACACGCGGCGGCCCGCTTCCGGCGCCCTCCGCGGGCTTGCCGTCATATTCCGCCTGGAACTCGCGCAGCTCGGTCTTGAGCAGGATGTTGGAGCGCAAACCGATGGCGTCGCTGCCGACGGCGACGATGCGCCCGGAATTCTCGAACGACTCGACGATCAGCCGCTGGACCATCTGCGGCGCCCGGTCGGTCCAGTTGGCGCGGGCGAAGTAGTCGATCTCGATCGGGCTGTAGGACACCGCGATGCGCGGCGAATCGAGCGCCGCAGGCGACGTCGTCTTCTCCACCAGCAGCTGCCAGTCGACCCGGATCAGGTCATCCGGATAGGTGCTCTTCGGCGTCAGCACATAGAGCTGGGCCGGCTCGCCGGTGCCGGGCAGCGGCACGGTGCAGCCGGCCAGGATGGCGGCGAGGAACACCGTCATCGCGGCGCGGCTCAACATCGCTCGCGTCATTTCACCTCCACCCCCTGTTGCTGGTCGCCGAACAGGAACCGCGCCGGGTCGCGCTCGATCTGCTCGGTCAGCCGGCTCAACGCATTGACGAGAACCCGCGCCTCGGCCATCAGCTGCCCGAACTCGTACAGGCCGGTGGAGCTGAAATTGCTGATCGGCTCGCGGTTCTCGGTCATGAATGTCGCGAACTCCTCCGAGGCTATGGTCAGCTGCGCGATCGCCTTGCGGACCTCCGCGAGCACGAGGCGGGTGTCCTTTGCGACGCCGCCGACATCCCCCTCGACCGCGGCGAGCATGTCATTGGCCCGGTCGGTCACCTGGCGCAGTCCCTCCATCGTCCGCGCGCCTTCGGCCAGCATCGCCTCGATTTCGTCGCCGCTGCCCGCCAGGGTACCGGTCATCGATTCGATGTTGTCGAGGGAACTCGCGATGCGTCCCAGATTCTCGTCGCCCAGCAACTTTTCCATCTGGCCGACGACCTCGATGGTGCGGTTCAGCAGTTCCGGCGCGGCATCGATCAGGGCGGCGAGCTGCGACGGGCGGGAGCGGATAACCGCGCGATCGCGGCCGGGGGCGGGCTTCAGATCCGGCGAGTCCTGCGTGCCCCCTGTCAGCTGGATGAAGGATACGCCGGTGATCCCCTGCATCGCGAGGGTGGCCTCGGTATCCTCGCGGATCGGCGTGCCCGCCTCGACCTCGATGGTGACAAGGACCTGCTCGACATTTTCCGGGTCGATGCGCATATCGAGGACGCCGCCCACCGGGATGCCGCGGTACTGCACGGCGTTGCCCGGCTTGAGGCCGGCGACGCTGCCCTCGAAGTAGATGTCGTAGAGGACCGTGCCGCGATCGGCCCGGGTGCCGGCGACCCAGACCGCGGCGGCCAGCATCGCCACGATACCGACGACGACGAAGATCCCGACCAGCAGATAGCTCGCGCGTGTCTCCACTACGACCCTTCCCCGGGCGGCGTGCCCGCGGCTGCGAGAGCGGCGCGCGCCCGCGGTCCGTGAAAATAGGCCTGGATCCACGGATGCTTGTCGCCCATGTGATCGGCCATTGTGCCCACGCGGACCTGTTTGTCCACCAGCACGGCAATGCGGTCGCAGATTGCCGCGAGGCTGTCGAGATCGTGCGTGATCATGACAACGGACAGGCCGAGGCTCCGCTGCAGGCTGCGGATCAGCGCGTCGAATTCGGCCGCGCCGATCGGGTCGAGGCCGGCGGTCGGCTCGTCGAGGAAGACCACCTCCGGGTCCAGCGACAGGGCCCGCGCCAGGCCCGCGCGCTTGCGCATGCCGCCGGACAGCTCGCTCGGATATTTCGGCCCGGCGTCCGGCGGCAGCCCGACCATGGCGATCTTCAACGCCGCCATCTCGTCCATCAGATGTCGCGGCAGGCTGAGGTGCTCGCGCATCGGCGCCTGCACGTTCTCGGTGACAGTGAGCGACGAGAACAGCGCGCCGTCCTGGAACAGCACGCCGCACCGGGTCTGCGCCGCCGCCCGCGCCTCGTCATCGCCGCGCAGCACGTCGACCCCGAGCAGCTCGACGGTGCCGGCGCGCGGGCGGTTGAGGCCGAGAATGGTGCGCATCAGCACCGACTTACCGGTGCCAGAGCCGCCAACGACGCCCAGCACCTCGCCGCGGAACACCTCGAGATCGAGCCCATCATGCACCACCTGCGCGCCGAACTGGTTGCGCACGCCGCGCACGCGGATCACCACCTCGATCGCCATGCTCAGATC
This sequence comes from Alphaproteobacteria bacterium, assembly GCA_041563955.1. Lineage (GTDB taxonomy): Bacteria > Pseudomonadota > Alphaproteobacteria > UBA8366 > JADFVY01. Next base: position 11,971 of record JBFGQV010000074.1, read on the forward strand.
CCCATCGCGGCGAACATGATGGAAAAGGCCGCGTCGGCGATGATGACCAGGAAGATCGACAGCACCACGGCGCGCGTCGTCATCCGGCCGACGCTCTCGGCGCCGCCGGACACCCTGAGGCCCTCGTAGCAGCCGACGATGGCGATGATGAAGGCGAAGGCCGGCGCCTTGACGAGCCCCACCATGAAGTGCGCGACGGTCGCCGCCTCCTCGAGCCGGACCAGGAACTGGGTGGTGCTCATGTCCATGGTGACGACCGCCATCGCGGCGCCGCCGACCAGCCCGACGATGTCGGCGAACACCGTCAGGATCGGCAGCGCGATCACGAGGGCGACGAGCCGCGGCATCACCAGCACCTCGACGGGGTCGAGGCCGAGCGCCTGCATCGCCGCGATCTCCTCGTTGACCTTCATGGTGCCGATCTCCGCCGTGAAGGCGGAGCCAGAGCGGCCGGCGATCATGATCGCCGTCAGCAGCACGCCGAGCTCGCGCAGGATGGTGATGGCGAGCATGTCGATGGTGAGGATCTCGAAGCCGAGGCTGCGCAGCTGCACCGAGCCCTGATAGGCGATCACGATGCCGATCAGAAAGGTCATCAGAAGGATGATCGGGATCGCGTTGAGGCCGGCCCTCTCGAGCTGGCTGGTCAGCGAGACGAAGCGAAACCGGCGCGGCCGCCAGGCATGCCGCAGGAAGGTGACCGCGACTTCGCCGATGAAGCCGAGCAGCGCCGTCAGCTCCCGCCCGGTGTCGATGGTGGTGCGTCCGAGCTGCTCGATCGCGCGCGCGACGGCGCTGCGGCGCGGCGCCTCCGGCGGCTCCCGGCCCTCGTTCTCGGCCACCAGCTCGAACAGCGGCCGCATCCGTTCGGCGAGTCCCTCGAAGGCGACGCCGGCGCCGGCCGCCTCGTACCGGTGCGCCGCCGCGCGCAGCAGGTGGACGCCTGCGGTGTCGACCCGCTCCAGCTCCGAAAGATCGAAGCGCACCTGCGCCGCGGGCTTCGGTGCCAGCCCGGCGACGGCCTGCTCGAGCGCGGCGGCCCCGGCGATCGTCCACGCGCCGCCCGCCGAAATGACGAGCCCCTCCGCCGCCTCCGTCTGCCTGATCCAGCCCGGCCCGTCCGTCATCCGTGCCCCGTTGCGCTTCGCGCACGGAGCATAGCCGAGTCGCCCGGCGCGGCAAAGCGGGCGGGAGCGTCGGCCGCGGGCAGCGGGGCCGCAGCGGTGAAACGAGCCCATGCGTTAGGGTTTTCCGCGGGTTTCGGGACGGCCGCGCGACGCCACTCACGCGATTGTGTGCGCCCGGGCGCCATCGCAATCGAATCGTGACCGGCGGCGGAGCGTTTCGTGAGGATTTGCCGTCAATCCTGTCCGCCCGGGCCAGTGCGGCCCGTCCATCGAGAGCTGAAAAGGAAGGCCATCATGAGAACACCGAAGATCCTGACGA
>JBFGQV010000075.1:0-13402 GCA_041563955.1 Alphaproteobacteria bacterium
CGACATGGGCTGCGGCTCCGGCATCCTCGCCATCGCCATGGCGAAGGCCTGGCGGCGGCCGGTGCTGGCGGTCGACATCGACGCGGAGGCGGTGCGGGTGACAAGCGGCAACGCCCGCGCCAACGGCGTGGCTGCGCTGGTGGCGGCGGGGGAAGGGGCCGGCTTCGCGGCGCCGCTGCTGCGCCGGCAGGGCCGCTTCGACCTCATCGCCGCCAACATCCTGGCGCGGCCGCTGCAACGGATGGCGCCGGATCTTGCCCGCGCGCTCGCGCCCGCCGGCGCGGCGGTGCTCTCGGGCCTGCTCACGCACCAGGAGGCGCTAATCATCGCGGCCTGTCGCGCCCAGGGCCTGCGCCTTGCCCGCCGCATCCGCATCGACACCTGGTCGACCCTGGTGTTCCGGCGCGGCCGGTCGCGTTCGCCGGCCAGACACAGAAAGGGCGGGATCCGGCTGTGCGGTCCCGCCCTGCCGCCCGGTTCCCGTGCCGTGGCTTAAGGCTTGATGTAGGCGTATCCCATCTGCTGGAGGCGGGCCACCTCGGCGACGCCGCTCGGCACGATGTCCTCCTCGTAGACGTCGAACAGATCCTTGTTGTAGTCGATCTTGCGGCCCTTCAGCGTGTTGTTGCACACCTGAAAGGCGACGTTCTGCGACTTCAGGCTGGCGACCGCGCCCTCGAGCTGGTCGTTCGACTTGGCGTTCATCAACAGGCCGAGCCCGTTGCCGTGCAGCACCACCTTGATGTCGATGTTCTCGGCGCCGACCGCGTTGATGTGGTTCTGGATGTTGCGCATCGCGCCGCGATACAGCTTGTCGCCGTCGCCGCCGTTATAGTTGATGTGATAGACGACCTTCTGCTTGCCGTAGCGCTCATCGGCGCTGGCGCCGCTGACGAGCATCGCGACGATGGCCACTGCCGCCGCCAATGCACTGATGAATCTCATGGTTTCCTCCTTGCTCCGACCAGATGACATATTCTTGTGATTCGTCCGCCCGCCGTTCGGGCGGGAGGTTGCCCACGACTATCCGCCATTTCCGCAAAACATTCAAGTTTTCGAATGTGGGTGACGGCTCGCCGGGTTCCGCCGGCCGGCGGCCTCAGCCGGAACGGTAATGCTCACGATACCAGGCGACGAAGCGCCGGACCCCGTCCTCGATGCCGGTGCCGGGCCTCCAGCCGGTGGCCGCCTCGAGGTCGCGCGTGTCGGCCCAGGTCTCCTTCACGTCGCCCGGCTGCATCGGCAGCATGTTGCGCTCCGCGGTGCGGCCGAGCGCCGCCTCGAGGATCTCGATGAAGCGCATCAGGTCGACGGCGCGGCCGTTGCCGATGTTGTAGATCCGGTGCGGCGCCGTCGGGCTGCGCGCCGGGTCCTCGGCGGTGTCCGGGTCGCCGGACGGCTCCGGCACCACCTGCAGCACCCGCAGCACGCCCTCGACGATGTCGTCGATATAGGTGAAGTCACGCCGCATCTCGCCGCCGTTGTAGATGTCAATCGGCCGGCCCGCGAGGATCGCCGCGGCGAATTTCATCGGCGCCATGTCCGGCCGGCCCCACGGCCCGTACACGGTGAAGAAGCGCAGCCCCGTCGCCGGGATCCCGTAGAGATGCGCGTAGGTGTGCGCCATCAGCTCGTTGGCCCGCTTGGTCGCCGCATACAGGCTGACCGGATGGTCCGCCGGATGGTGCACCGAGAACGGCATGCGCGCATTGCCGCCGTAGACCGAGCTCGACGAGGCGTAGACGAGGTGGGAGGTTTTGCCCGCCCGGCAGCCCTCGAGCACGTTGAGGAAGGCCGTAAGGTTGCTGTCGGCGTAGGCGTGCGGATGGTCGATGCTGTAGCGCACACCCGGCTGCGCCGCCATGTGGATGACGCGGTCGGGCCGGTGCTCGGCGAACAGCGCCGCGGTAGCCTCTCTGTCGGCGAGATCGATCCGCGATTCGACGAAGCCCGGGATCCTGGCGATGCGCGCGAGGCGCGCCTCCTTGAGCGCGACGTCGTAATACGGCGTCAGGCAATCGACGCCGACGACCGCCTCGCCGTGCGCCAGCAGGCGCAGCGCGATCTCGTTGCCGATGAAGCCGGCGGTTCCGGTGACGAGCACGGGCATGGCGGCGCGACACTATCGCATTTTCCGCCGCCGCGGAACCGGACCGCGGCCTGGCTCGCGAAAAAGCGCTACAGCCGTGCGCGGATGTCGGCGGCCTGGTTGGCGAAGGTCGCGGCTTCGTCGTGTCGCCCCATCTCCCGCATCAGGTCGGCGAAGTCGTCGAGGCTGGCGGCGACGTCCGGATGGGTTTCGCCATAGGTCTGCTTGCGGATCAGGAGGGCGCGCCGGAGCAGGGCCTCCGCCTTGTCGTACTTCTCCTGGTTGGTGTACAGCCAGGCAAGGTTGGTGATATCGGACGCGACTTCCGGATGGTCGGTGCCATAGGCCTTCTCGTCGATCGCGATGGCCCGGTGATACAGTTTCTCCGACTCGTCGTATCGCTCCAGGCGGTGCAGCAGGCCGGCCAGGTTGACCATGCCGACCGCGACCGACGGATGCTCCGCGCCGAGCGATTTGCGCCAGATTCCGATGGCGTCGCGGTACAGCGGCTCGGCTTCCTCGTAGCGCCCCTGCAGCCTGTAGAGGAAGGCGATGCTGTTCAGATTGTGCGCTACCACCGGGTGATCCGGCCCCAAGGCCTCCTTGTTGATCTGCAGGGCGCGCTGGTACAGCGGCTCGGCGCGGTCGTAAAGCGACTGGGTCTCGTAAAGCCCGCCGAGATTACTCAGATCGATCGCCACCTCCGGATGGCCGGCGCCGTAGATCTCCTCGTCGATCGCCAGCGTCCGCTTGTAGAGGAGCTCGGCCTCGTCGTAGCGGCCGTTGATGCGGTACAGCTCGGCGAGATTGTTGAGGGCGACCGCCACGTCGGGATGCACTGAGCCCCAGGCGGCCTCCCAGATCTCGAGCGAGCGCCGGTACATCAGCTCCGCCTGGTCGTACCGCCCGAGATCGTCATACAGCAGGCCGAGCACGTTGAACGACGCCGCCACCTCCGGATGATCCTTGCCGAACTTGTCCTTGCGGATCTGCAGCGCCCGGCGGAAGGCGTCCTCCGCGTCGCCGTAGCGGCCCATTTCCCGATACAGGCCGCCGAGATTGATCAGGTCGATGGCGACTTCCGGGTGATCCTTGCCGAGTACCTTCTCATCGACCCGGACCGCCTGCTTGAACAGCGCCTCGGCTTTTTCATAGCGGCCCTGCCCGCGGTAGAGCTCACCGAGATTGACGGCCACCACGGCGATGTTCTGGTGATTCTCGCCCAGCGCCGCCGCCCAGATCCGCAGGGTCTCCACGTAGAGCTTCTCGGCCTCTTCGTAGCGGCCCTGTTCGCTGTACAGACGCGCGAGGTTGTTATAGTCCGCGGCCAACTCCGGGTCGTTCGGGCCGAGCGCCTTGCGGTCGATGGCAATGGCACGATCGTAGGCGGCTTCCGCCTTGGCGTAGTCGCCGGTCTTGCGGTACAGGCCGCCCAGCTTGTTGAGGACGATGGAGACGTCCGGGTGCTCACGGCCGGCCCTGACCTCCACCATGCGCAGCGCCCGCTGGTACAACATCTCGGCCGTGCCGTAATCGCCCGCGTTCTCCGACCGGGTGCCCTGCTGGACGTGATCCTGCCAGCTGGCCGCGGCGACCGGTACCGGCGCAGCCGCCAGCAGGAACAACGCGATCGCCACACCAAAATGCCTTTTCATCGAACCGTTCCTTCCATGCAAAATCCCTCGCGCGATGTCCTTCACACCGCGATGAATACGAACCCGGTGGCCGTCCATTGCGGACGGTCGTGAAGCTCCTCCGCCCGGGCCATCAGGCGCCCGGCTTCCGCGCCCTTGCCGATCTGCGTGAGCAGGTCTGCCAGGTCGCGCAGCAATACGCTGCAAATGTCGCCCCCGAGGCGCCCGAACCCGCCTTTGAGCCCGTTCGCGAGGCCCAGCGCGCGGCGCATCGTCGCTTCCACCTCCAGGCGGTCCGCCTCGCTGCCGTGGAGCAGCAACAGGATATGAAGCTCCGCCGCCTTTGCCGCCGGGGCGGCATACGAACTCGTCTCGCCGAGCGCGAGAAGCTGACCGCACAGGGTCTCGGCGTCGGCGGCCCGTCCGTGCTGCTGGGCCATGCGCGCCAACAGGTAGAGCGCCTCCACCAGGGTCGAAGGCATGGCGCCCTCGTGCCGCCGGTAGACTTCGGAGGCCTGCCACAACAGGGTCTCGGCTTCATCCTCGGCGCCGGCCACCAGATGCAGGCGCGCCAGGTTGACGAGGCCGTCGGCGTAGACGGGATGACGCGGCCCGGCGGCTTCCTGGCGCAGGATGAGGCAGCTGCGTAGCGCCATCTCGGCATCGCCGTTGCGGCCGCGCCGCATGGCATATTGTGCGAAGTTGTCGTGCACCGCGAACATCAGGCTGCCGATCGCATTACGGCAGCGCTCTGCCGCCGCGAGGCAGTCCCGGAACGCCCGGTCCGCGTCGTCGTCGTGTCCGGCGGTCGCCGCGACGAGTGCCAGGTTCAGCTTGATGGCCGGCGAATCGGGCGTGTTCAGGTTGCGCTGCAGGGCGTCGGCCGCCGTCGTGAGCTCGAGCCCCCGCCCGGTCTCACCGCGGAGCATGTGCAGCCGGCCCATATTGCTGACCGCGTGGGCCAGGAGGGCGGAGACGCCGTCGGGTCGCGAGTCGAGAATCGCCGCACCGTGCCCGTACAGGCGCAGGGCCGCGTCGGCCTGGTCGAGCCCGGCGGCGATATCCGCCAGCCGGATGTAGCTCTCCGCCAGCCACGTGCTCCCGGAGCCGTGCTCCCGCGCGATCTCGAGCGCGTTCTTGCAGTGGTCGCCGGCGTCGGCGAGGCGTCCGTCCGCGATCGATTCATCGGCGAGTCCAAGCAGCCGGCTCCAGCGCACCTGCGCGGCCGGCTCGTCCGACAGATGCTCGTCCGCTAGCGCGCTTTCCTGGTTCGCTGCTTCCATTCCGCCGTGACTCCGGGCCCGGACATAGGTTCCGGATCACAGCATGCCGTACAAACATTAACGCTTGGTTCAGGTCGCGCCGCGACCCTGTCGGCCCCGGCTGCGCAGGGCGCGCATCGGGGCGGAACGGGATTCACTCGGCGAGCGTGAATTTCCGCTCGACGTAGTCCAGAATTTGCCGGACGCTCTGCTCGACCGTAAAATTCATCGTGTCGACCGTCAACTCCGGCGCCTTCGGTATCTCGTATGGCGCGGAGATGCCCGTGAAATCGGGAATCTCGCCCCGCCGCGCGCGCTCATAAAGGCCCTTGGGGTCGCGCCGCTCGCAGGTGGCGACGTCGGCCTTCACATAGATCTCGTGAAACCCGGATCCCGCCGCCCGGCGCGCGTCTTCCCGGTCGGCCCGATAGGGCGAGATGAAGGCCGAGATGCAGATGAAACCGGCGTCGGCGAACAGCGCCGCGACCTCGCCGACACGGCGGATGTTCTCGGTGCGGTCCTTGTGGCTGAACCCCAGATTGGAGTTGAGCCCGTGCCGCAGGTTGTCGCCGTCGAGGACATAGACGTGATAGCCGGCGGCGAACAGCGCGCGTTCGACCTCGACGGCCAGCGTCGACTTGCCGGCGCCCGACAGGCCGGTCAGCCACAGCACGCCGCCCTTGTGCCGATTGCGTGCGATCCGCGCCGACGCGTCGATGCGCGAGCGCACCGTGAAGATATTGGTCGCCCTCGTGTTCATGTCGCGGCTCCGGACGGGGCGGCGCCCGACGCGCCGTCGCGGGATGGAAGATCCGTCATGCGGGGGTCTCCGGAAATCTCTGTGTGGTCGCGATGCGGTACATAGTCCGAGTCGGGCCCGTCCGGCAATGCCGCGAGTCGCCGCCGGCGCCGGACGGATCAGAGGGCCTTCTTCCCGGACAGCTTGCTCACCTGACGCTTGAGCTCCTCGAGCTCGCGCCGGATCTCATCGGGGTCCGCGGGCTGCGGGCCCTGCTTCTCCGCCGCCGCTGGCGCGCCGGCCTCCGGCTTTCCGGTAAACATCTTCATGGCCTGCTCGAACATCGCCAGGTTCTGCTTGCCCATCTCCTCCATCTGGCCGAACGGGAAGACGGAGCCGAAGGTCTCGGTCATATGCCGCTGGATCTCCGACCGGTTCTTCTCGAACGCCTGCATCATCAGCTCCAGGTATTGCGGCAGCAGGAACTTCTGCATGCTGTCGCCATAGAATCCGATGATCTGCCGCAGGAACCCGATCGGCAGGAGGTTCTCGCCCTTGGCTTCTTCCTCGACGATGATCTGGGTCAGGACCGCGCGCGTGATATCTTCGCCCGTCTTGGCGTCGAACACCGAGAATTCGATACCGTCCTTCACCATCTGACACAGGTGGTCCAGCGTCACGTAGCTGCTGGTTGCCGTGTTGTAGAGCCGGCGGTTCGCGTATTTCTTGATCGTGATCAGACCGTCGGCGCCTTTGCCCTTCTCTGCCATTATCCGGTACGCTCCGCAATTCGTTCAGGGATTTTGCTGCGCAACATAACAGATTTTGCTGCGCAGCATAACAAGGCATTTTCGGGAATGCTGCGACGCATATATGGGACGTGCGGTGCGAAATTTGAAGCGGGTCGCACGGTCGCATTGCCGGGGCCGCTGGCGCGCCATTGCGCGCGCCGTTATACTCGCCCGCCATGGGCACTGGGAAAGACCGGGCGGGGCCGGACGCCGCCGACCTCGAGCGGCTGGCGAAGCGGTTCCAGGATCTGTGGCAGGAGCAGCTGGCGGCGACCGCGTCCGACCCCGAATTCATGGAGATGATGGGCAAGTGGATGGGCGCCCTCGCGGCGGGCGGCCTGCGCCCGCCGGCGCCGCCGCCCGGCGGCACGCCAGGGCCGCTCGACCCGGCCGCCTGGATGGCCACCATGCAGCAGGCGCTCGCCGCGGCCGGCGCCACAGGGAAAGACGAGGCCGATGACGCAAGCGCGGGCGCACCATCGCCGAAGGCTGGGGCCAAGGCCGCTGCCGCTGCATCTGGGCCTGGCGATGTGGGCGGTGACGAGCTCGAGCGTCGCCTTGCCGATCTCGAGCAGAGGGTGGGACGGCTGGAAGCCGGAATTGGCGGCCCGCGCGCGCGCCCTGCAGCCGGAACTCGCCGCCGCAAGACCTGAGGCGCTGGACCGCGCCGTCATCGCCGAGGGTCTGCGTCGCGTCGATCGCCTGTTGGCCGGCATCGAGCGGTACCGCCATCATCCCTGGCAGCGCGACGTCGGCGACGCGCCGGAACTGTGGCGCGAAGGGTCGACGGTCCTGCGCGACTACGGTGGCGTCGGGCCGGCCGTGCTGTTCGTGCCGTCGCTGATCAACCGCGCTTACATCCTCGACCTCTCGCAGCGCCACAGTCTTCTGCGCTGGCTGGCCGGGCAGGGAGTCAATCCCTGGCTCGTCGATTGGGGCTATCCCGGGGAGGCCGAGCGTCGTTACGGTCTTGACGATTACATCGCCGGGCGCCTCTCCCGCGCGCTGGCGGCGACCGTCGCGCTGACCGGCGGGCCGGTCGCGCTCGCCGGCTATTGCATGGGCGGCCTGCTGGCCCTGGCCCTGGCCCGGCTGCGACCCGACCAGGTGACCGGGCTCGCACTGCTGGCGACGCCCTGGGATTTCCATGCCGGCGACGGCGGTCGCGCGCGGGCCCTGGCCGCCCTGGCGCCGGCGCTGGAGCCGCAGCTGCAGCTGTTCGGCGTGCTGCCGGTGGACACCCTGCAGATGCTGTTCGCGGGGCTCGACCCGTTCGGCATCCAGCGCAAGTTCGAGGCCTTTGCCGATGTCGATCCGGGCAGCGCCCGGGCGCGGCTGTTCGTGGCGTTGGAGGACTGGCTCAACGATGGCATTCCGCTGGCCGCGCCGGTGGCCCGGGAGTGCCTTGCGGGCTGGTACGGCGAGAACCGCCCGGCGCGCGGCGACTGGGCGGTCGCGGGCACCACGGTCGACCCGGCCGCGCTCGACCTTCCCGCACTCGCCCTGATGCCGGCGAAGGACCGCATCGTGCCGCCGGAATCCGCGGCCGCGCTGGCAGCCGCCCTGCCCCGTTGCAAGGCCCTCACGGTCGGCGCCGGCCACATCGGCATGGTCGTCGGGTCCGGGATGCGGGCGGCGGTCTGGGACCCGCTCCGGCGCTGGATTGCTGCACTGCAGCAACCACGATAATGTTATTCTCAGGGGTTGCAATGGACAAAACACCAAGTTATTGTGCAGCTGCACAATGCGATTTTCAGAGCGGCGGAGGCGGCCGGTCACGACCGGACCGCGTGCCGTCGCAGGCGACAGGAAAGATTCCGGCGTCCGCCGGCGCGCGCCGCGCGGTCAGCCGCAGAGGAGGATCCAAGACATGGCAGAAATCGTAATCGCCGGGGGCGCCCGCACGCCGGTCGGCTCGTTCAACGGCAGCCTCAGCAGCGTGACGGCGTCGTATCTCGGAGAGGTCGCGATCCGCGAGGCGATGAACCGCGCCAAGGTTTCGCCGGAGGAGGTGGACGAGGTCGTGATGGGCCAGATCCTGACCGCCGGCCAGGGCCAGAATCCGGCCCGCCAGGCCGCCGTCAACGCCGGCATCCCGGTCGAGAAGACGGCGCTACAGATCAACCAGCTGTGCGGCTCCGGGCTGCGCTCCGTCGCGATGGGCTGGCAGGCGATCCTGCTCGGCGACGCCAACATCGTTGTCGCCGGCGGCCAGGAGAACATGAGCCAGGCGCCGCACTGCGCGCACATGCGCAACGGCCAGAAGATGGGAGACATCCAGTTCATCGACACGATGATCAAGGACGGGCTGTGGGACTATTTCAACGGCTACCACATGGGCAACACGGCCGAGAACGTGGCCAAGCAGTGGCAGATCACCCGTGAGCAGCAGGACGCATTCGCCGCCGCGTCGCAGAACAAGGCCGAGGCGGCGCAGCAGGCCGGCAAGTTCAAGGACGAGATCACCCCGGTCACGATCAAGACTCGCAAGGGCGAGACGGTGGTCGATACCGACGAGTATCCCAAGCCCGGCGTCACGGTGGAAAGCCTCGCCGGCCTCCGCCCGGCCTTCGACAGGGAGGGCACGGTGACCGCCGGCAATGCTTCGGGAATCAACGACGGTGCCGCCGCGGTCGTGCTGATGACCGCCGACGAGGCGGCGAAGCGGGGCGTCACCCCGCTGGCCCGCATCGTCTCGTGGGCAACCGCCGGCGTCGACCCGGCGATCATGGGCACCGGGCCGATCCCGGCCAGCCGCAAGGCGCTGGAGAAGGCCGGCTGGAGCATCGACGACCTCGACCTGATCGAGGCCAACGAGGCGTTCGCGGCGCAGGCCTGCGCCGTCAACAAGGACCTCGGTTGGGATACCGACAGGGTCAACGTCAACGGCGGCGCCATCGCCATCGGCCATCCGGTCGGCGCCTCCGGCACGCGGGTGCTGATCACCCTGTTGCACGAGATGGCCCGGCGCGACGCAAAGAAGGGCCTTGCGACGCTGTGCATCGGCGGCGGCATGGGTATCGCCATGTGCGTCGCGCGCGGCTGACCGGCGCAGCGGGCAGCGATCGAAAGCGGGACGGAGGTGGCCATGAGGCCGCCCCGTCCCTATTCTGTATACAGACGCATCGCGCCCCGAAGGGCGCGGGCGGCACAGCAACAATGGTGACAGGGAGACAGGACCTATGGCACGCGTAGCATTGGTGACGGGCGGCACCCGCGGGATCGGCGAGGCGATCTCGATCGCGCTCAAGGAAGCCGGGTACACGGTCGCCGCGAATTACGGCGGCAACGACGAGGCCGCCAACGCCTTCCGGGAGAAGACCGGCATTCAGGTCTACAAGTTCGACGTCGGCGATTTCGATGCCTGCTGGAAGGGCGTCGCACAGGTCGAATCCGATCTCGGCCCGGTCGAGGTGCTGGTCAACAACGCCGGCATCACCCGCGACGGCATGCTGCACAAGATGGGTCAGGAGAACTGGCAGGCGGTCATTCGCACCAACCTCGACAGCGCCTTCAACCTCACGCGCAGCGTCATCGAGGGCATGCGTGCGCGCGGCTTCGGGCGCATCATCACGATCAGCTCGATCAACGGCCAGAAGGGCCAGATGGGCCAGGCCAACTATTCCGCGGCCAAGGCCGGCGTCATCGGCTTCACCAAGGCGGTGGCGCAGGAGAACGCCTTCAAGGGCATCACCGCCAACATCATCGCCCCCGGCTACATCGGCACCGAGATGGTGCGCGCGGTGCCGGAAGACGTGCTGAACACCAAGATCATTCCGCAGATCCCGGTCGGCCGCCTCGGCGAGCCCGAGGAGGTGGCGCGCTGCGTCGTCTTCCTCGCCGCCGACGGGGCCGGCTTCATCACCGGCTCGACGCTGAGCGCGAACGGCGGGCAGTACATGGCGTGATCGCGGGTTGGCGGCGGGGGCATCGCGCCTCCCGCCGCGCCCGCTCAGAGCAGGAACCGAATGCCTACGGTCAGCGTGTGGCTCTGGATTCCTTCCTGGATGAAGGGCGTGCCCGAGACGGTCCGGAGCTTCAGGTCTTCGGTCTCGAAATAGCGATAGCCGATATAGGTTTCGGAATTGGATGCCGCGTTCCAGAACGCGATGCCTGCCTGGACCTGCCATGACTCGGCGAGGTCCCAGTCGTCGACGACCTTGTTGTCGGTCGAAAAGCAGAAGATGATGCAGATGGATTCGTTATATTCTGCCTCCACCCGACTGACGCCGTAGCCGGCCCCGAGATAAGGGCGCGCCCGCCCCCATGCCGGCAGATCGACGAAGACGTTCGCCATGGCGCCGAAGGTCCAGATTCCGCCCGAATAGTCGAGCGGCCCGAACGGGGCGCCGGGCCCGAGGTCGAGGCTGCCGACGTTGAACCATTGGGCGTGGAATTCGCCTTCCAGCCGCAGCATGCCGGCCAGACGATAGCCGAACCCGAATCCGGTGCCGAGACTTCCCTCGATATCGACGTTGAATCCGCCATCCGTCCCCGGGTTGGACGCGTCGCCCAGCTCCCAGTTCCAGAGATAATACCAACCGTCCGACCAGGCCGGAAGCGGCTCGAACGGCGCCGGCGCTGGCTGGTTTTGCGGCTCGGACTCGTGCTCGGCGATGGCGGTGGCCGGCGCCACCAGGATCGATGCGGCGGCCAGGCCGGCGGCGATGGCGCCGAATGTGCTGAAACGTGTCATGCGGACGTTCCTCTCATTGAACCGGCGCGGCGGCCGCTGTACGCCTGCAACCGCAACGCGTTCCGCATGTCTAACAGGGCTACTGTGAACAAACGATGAATGGGTTTGGGCCGCCGCGGCAAACGAAATCCGGCGGCGCCCAGGGGCGCCGCCGAGTGTTGCGAAACGACAGCGGTCGGTCGGCCGGTTATTTCTTGGCCGCGACCTTGATCTTCTTGCCCGCCTTCTTGGGCTCGGTCTTCTTCGGGACGGTTACGGTCAGCACGCCGTCTTCGAAGGATGCGCTGATCTTGTCGGGCAGCGCCGCCTCGGGCAGCCGGAAGGTCCGCTCGAAGGCGCCGTAGCGGCGTTCGGTCAGGTGGTAGTCCTCCTTGTCCTCCTTGCGCTCGGACCTCTTCTCGCCCTTCACGGTCAGCATGTCGTCACGAAGCACCACCTCGACGTCGCTCTCCTTCATGCCGGGAAGCTCGGCGGTCAGCCGGACCTCCTTGTCGTCCTCCGCGACGTCCACGGCCGGCAGCATCTCGCCACGACGCCGGCCCAGCAGCCAGCCGGGCTCGTAGTGGCGGAACAGGCTCGGCGCGCGACGCTCGAAGCCGGTGAAGAACTCGTCGAACAGATGGTTCATCTCGTCCCTGAGACCGGTCAGCGAATCGAACACCGTCGGGGTCCGTTCGCCGTTGCCGCTTTCTCGTCTCGGGGTGATTTTCGTGGCCATCGAAATCCACCTCCTTTCGGCAGCAAATTTAGTCCCCTTTCGGGACATGGTTACTGGATCACATTCAGATGGGAATCGCGATGATTTGTGTCAATTGCCGTGAACATTTCCGCGACACTTGCGGCCCGCCGCAGGACGGGGCAAGCTCTCTTGCGACAGGCCGCAATCATCGAGACGCCGGGAGGGCCGCCATGTCCGTTGCGCGTTACGCCGCCAATGCCCGCGAGGTCCGCGCTCCGCGCGGCACCAAGATCAGCGCCAAATCGTGGCTGACCGAGGCGCCGCTGCGCATGCTGATGAACAACCTCGACCCCGAGGTGGCCGAGAACCCGGAGCAGCTCGTCGTCTACGGCGGCATCGGCCGCGCCGCCCGCGACTGGGACTGCTTCGATGCCATCGTGAAATGCCTGCGCGATCTGGAGGGCGACGAGACGCTGCTGGTGCAGTCCGGCAAGCCGGTCGGCGTGCTGCGCACGCATGAGGACGCGCCGCGCGTGCTGATCGCCAACTCCAACCTGGTGCCGCACTGGGCGACCTGGGCGCATTTCAACGAGCTCGACGCCAAGGGGCTGATGATGTACGGCCAGATGACGGCCGGCTCGTGGATCTACATCGGCAGCCAGGGCATCGTCCAGGGCACCTACGAGACCTTCGTCGAGGCCGGCCGGCGGCATTACGGCGGGGACCTCGCCGGCAAGTGGATCCTGACCGCCGGGCTCGGCGGCATGGGCGGCGCGCAGCCGCTCGCCGCGACCATGGCCGGCGCCTCGATGCTGGCGGTCGAATGCCGGCCGAGCCACCTGCAGCGGCGCATCGATTCGGGCTATCTCGATCGCCGCGCCGAGGGGCTGGACGAGGCGCTGGCGATCATCCACGAGGCCTGCGCCGGCGGCGCGGCGGTGTCCGTCGGCGTCGTCGGCAACGCGGCGGAGATCGTGCCCGAGCTGGTCGCGCGCGGCGTCCGCCCGGACATGGTCACCGACCAGACCGCGGCGCACGACCCGGTCAACGGCTATCTGCCGCTCGACTGGACGCTGGAGAAGTGGGACGAGATGCGCGAGACCGACCCGGACGCCGTGGCCGCGGCCGCGAAGGCGTCGATGGCGCGGCATGTCGAGGCGATGCTGGCCTTCCACCGCGACGGCGTGCCCACCTTCGACTACGGCAACAACATCCGCCAGGTCGCGCTCGACGAGGGCGTCGCCGACGCCTTCGCCTTCCCCGGCTTCGTGCCGGCCTATATCAGGCCGCTGTTCTGCCGCGGCGTCGGGCCGTTCCGCTGGGCCGCGCTGTCCGGCGATGCGGAGGACATCTTCCGCACCGATGCGAAGGTCAAGGAGCTGATCCCGGACGATGCGCATCTGCACAACTGGCTCGACATGGCCAGGGAACGCATCCAGTTCCAGGGCCTGCCGGCGCGCATCTGCTGGGTCGGTCTCGGCCAGCGCCACCGCCTCGGCCTCGCCTTCAACG
>JBFGQV010000076.1:0-13379 GCA_041563955.1 Alphaproteobacteria bacterium
CTTTTGCGCGTGCAGGCGGTTTTCCGCCTCGTCCCAGACCACCGACTGCGGGCCGTCGATGACGCCGGACGTCATCTCCTCGTCGCGGTGCGCCGGCAGGCAGTGCATGAAGATCGCATCCTTCGCCGCCAGCGCCATCAGCCGCTCGTTGACCTGGTAGGGTTTGAGCATGTTGTGGCGGCTCGCGGCGTTCTTGTCGCCCATCGAAACCCAGGTGTCCGTAACCACGCAGTCGACCCCGGCGACCGCCGCCTCGGGATCCCGCGTTTCGCTGACCTTCGCGCCGCGGGCCCGGGCCCAGGCCATGGCGTCGGGCAGCGGCGCCAGCTCGGCCGGGCAGGCGAGGCGGAGCTCGAAGCCGAACTGCGCGGCGGCGTGGATCCAGCTCGTCGCCATGTTGTTGCCGTCGCCGCACCAGGCCACGCGGCCGCCGGCGACCGGCCCCTTGTGTTCCTCATAGGTCATGACGTCGGCCATCAGCTGGCAGGGATGCGACCGGTCGGTCAAGCCGTTGATCACCGGCACGGTGGCGTTCTCGGCCAGCTCCAGGAGCTTTTCCGGCGCGTCGGTGCGGATCATGATGGCGTCGACATAGCGCGACAGCACCCGCGCCGTGTCGGCCACGGTCTCGCCGCGGCCGAGCTGCATCTCCTCCGGGCTCAGCACCACCGCCTCGCCGCCGAGCTGGCGGATGCCGACCTCGAAGCTGACGCGCGTGCGGGTCGACGGCTTCTCGAAGATCATCGCAAGGGTCTTGCCTTCGAGCGGGCGCGGGTCGCCGGCGCTGCCGTCCTTGTAGGCGCGGCCGAGATCGAGGATCCGGCGCAGCTCGCCCTTGTCGACCCGGTCGAGGTCGAGGAAATGCCGCGGCCCCGCGCTAGCCATCGCCCGTGCCCCACTTCGCGGCGACCTGCTCGATGATCGCCGCCGCCTCGTCGATATGCGTCTGCTCGATGATGAGCGGGGGGAGGATGCGCACCACGTTCTCGGCCGCCGGCACCGTCAGCAACCCGTTGTCGCGCAGCTTGCCGACGACGTCGGCGGCCGGCGCGACGCATTCGAGCCCCAGCATCAGCCCGGCCCCGCGCACCGCGCGGAACACCTCCGGAAACATCTTCACGATTGCCGTTAGCCGGCCGTACAAGGCCTCGCCGCGTTCGCATACCCGTTCCATGAAGCCGTCGGCCAGCATCACGTCCATCACCGCGTTGCCGACTGCCATGGCCAGCTGGTTGCCGCCAAAGGTGGTGCCGTGGATGCCCGGGACCATGCCGCGCGCGGCCTCCTCGCGGGCCAGGATCGCGCCCATCGGAAAGCCCGAGCCGATGCCCTTCGCGGCCGCCACCACGTCCGGCGCGATCTCCGCCCATTCATGGGCGAACAGCCGGCCGGTCCGGCCCATGCCGCACTGCACTTCGTCGAGGAACAGCAGCAGGCCGAATTCGTCGCAGACGGTGCGCAGATCCTTCAGGAACTGCAGCTCCGCCTTGCGGATGCCGCCCTCGCCCTGTACCGGCTCGACGAGTATCGCCGCGGTCTCGTCGGTGATCGCCGCGCGCACCTCGTTGAGGTTGTTGAACGACACGTTGTCGAAGCCGTCGACCTTGGGGCCGAAGCCGTCGAGATATTTCGGGTTGTTGGCGGCCGCCAGCGCGGCCAGGGTGCGCCCGTGGAACGCGCCGTCGAAGGTGATGAAGCGCCAGCGCCGGGCGTCGCCGCCGGCGGAATGGTAGCGGCGGCATAGCTTGATCCCGCCCTCGATCGCCTCGACGCCGGAATTGCAGAAGAACACCGTGTCGGCGAACGAGGCCTCGACCAGCCGCTCGGCGAGCCGTTCCTGGCTGGGCGAGCGGTAGAGGTTGGAGGTATGCCAGAGCTTCGCCGCCTGCGCCTGCAGCGCCTTGACGAGATGCGGATGGGCGTGGCCTAGGCTGTTCACCGCGATGCCCGCCGCGAAGTCGAGGAAGCGCCGTCCGTCGGCGGCGACGAGGTACACGCCCTCGCCGCGCTCGAAGGCGACGTCGTAACGGCCATAGGTCGGCATCACGGGTTGAATCACGCTTTTCCCCTCCCCGGGGCGATCGGCTCGGCAATGTCTGCGGAAGCCGCGGAGTATCTGCATTTGGGGATCGGGTGTCAACGGCTGCAAGGGTATGGGCGTGACCGCGTCCGCAATTCCGCCGGAACGCCGCGCCGTTTTTCGAATCGCGGGAGACCCGGACCGACGGAGGGTCATGCAGGTCCTCGGAAAACATGAAAAATCGGTTTTTATCCCACCCAGACTATCTGATTTTAACCATTCTTTAAGGGTGTTGGGATTTTCTTGGGCGAATGCCTTTTATAGAGCAGAACCGGCATATCAGTGAGACGTTGCTGCGTGCGGTAATCAATACCGCCGTGGACGGCATCATGGTCATCGACGACCAGGGGGTGGTGCACCTCTACAACGCCGCCTGCGAGAGACTCTTCGGCTATTCGGCTGCCGAAGTGATCGGCCAGAACGTCAAGATTCTGATGCCGACTCCGTATCGTGACGAGCACGACGGCTACATCGAAGCCTACCGGCGGACTGGCAATGCGCGCATTATCGGCATCGGACGCGAGGTCGTCGGTCAGCGCAAGGACGGCTCGCGGTTTCCCATCGGTTTGTCGGTCGGAAAGGCATGGTACAAGGACCAACAATTCTTCGTCGGGATCGTGCACGACGTAAGCGCACAAAAGCTAACGGAGGAGAAGCTGCGCCGGGCCAAGGAAGACGCCGAAGCGGCCAATCGGGCCAAATCAGAATTTCTGGCGGTCATGAGTCACGAAATCCGTACACCGCTTCACGGCATTCTGGGCACGGTGGGGTTGCTGCAGCACGCCGTCTCGAAAAAGAAGCACAACCAGTACGCCGCGACGATCCAGCAATCGTGCGAGGGGCTCCTCGAAATCGTCGACACTATCCTGGATCTCTCGAAGATCGAGTCCGGGACGGTTGTACTCAAGCAGACGAACTTCGAAATTCGCGATCTGCTCGACAGCGTCGAGTTCCTGTGGGAGCCACGAGTCCGCGAGAAAGAGCTCGAGTATTTCACAAAGATCGCCCATGACGTGCCGCCGGAGATCATCGGCGATGCTGACCGCATCCGGGAAATCCTGAACAATCTCGTCTGCAACGCCGTCCGGTTTACCGAAGAAGGCTATATCGCGGTTACCGCACAGCGCGACAACGCCGTGCCGGCAACCGAGGACGGGCGGATGAGACTGCGGTTCGAGGTGAAAGACACGGGTGTCGGGATCAACCTCGAAGACCAGGCGCGCCTGTTCGAGCGTTTCGAGCAGGGCGACACCTCGCTGACCCGCCAGTATGGCGGCTCCGGCCTCGGGCTGGCGATCTGCAAGCATCTCAGCCATTTGCTCGGCGGCGAGATCGGCGTCGTCAGTGAACCGAACCGGGGATCCCGCTTCTGGTTCACGATCACATGCCAGACCAAGTTGTCCGATTCACAGAACGTTTGGAATTCCAGCGCCGTGCTCACGGGCGCCGACGTCGAGTCCGACCGCAGCGGCGGGGGACGACCGCGTTCGCTCTCGGTTTTGGTGGCGGAGGACAATCCGACCAACCAGGTCATCATTCGCGACATTCTCGAGCAGAACGGACACGACGTCGATATTGCGCCCAATGGGCGCGAAGCCGTACGGGCGGTTTCCCGAGGCCGATACGACCTGATCCTCATGGACATACGGATGCCGATCATGGACGGCCTCGAGGCGACGCGCAAAATCCGCGAGCTGCTGGCGGGAAAGCCGCACACTCATATTATAGCGCTCACGGCCCATGCCATGAACGGCGTTCGCGAGGAATGCCTCGAGGCCGGTATGGATGACTATATCTCAAAGCCGTTTACGATCGCGCAGATCAACGAGGTGCTGGCAAAATACGCCGCCGCCGCCTGAATTGCCCTCCGTCCGGTTTGTTCGCATCAGGGATCAGATGCGTGTCCGTATGACGGCGTGCGCCGGCTCATCGCCCGCCTTCTCAGAAGATCGGCAGCAAGGCCGTGCTGACGCCTAACGGTCCATGGCGTGGTAGTCGGGGTTCGGCATCATGTCGAGGCCGTGCGCCATGCGGTTGGTGTAGTTGAAGAAGGCGGCGGTGTCGGTGATGTCGAAGATATCGGCGTCGGCGAAGCCGGCGTCGCGCAGCGCCTGCCGGTCGGCCTCGGCGATCGCGTGCGGGTCGGTGGTCAGCTTCCAGGCATAGTCCAGCATGGCGCGCTGGCGCCCGCTCAACTCCGCGACGCGGTAGTTCATCACCATCATCTCGCCGAGTTGCGGGTCGCCCGACAGCTGGCGCACCGCCTGGCCGTGGGCGACGAGGCAGTAGTAGCAGCGGTTGGCCGAGGAGACGACGACGGCGATCATCTCCCGCTCGAGCTTGGAGAGGCCCGAGTCCGCGAGCATGAGTTCGTTGTAGAAGGCGGAGAATCTGCGCAGCTTCTCCTGGTTGCCGGTGTACGCGCGCAGCACGTAGGGCACGAGGCCCAGCTTCTCTTGGCATTTCGCGAAATAGCTCTTGATGTCGTCGTCCAGCCCGTCCTGGTCGGGCAGCGGCAGGCGGACGATATGATCGGGCTGCGGCATGGCGGCTCTCCCGGCTGGTCACGATTCCGCCCGATCCTAGCGCGCGAGCGCGCGCCCGTCGCCCGTCCGGTTCAATAAGTTGCACCACCGCTATCAGCGGGGCTCGGCGATGCGGGTGTCAATTGCGCTTCGGTTCAACGCCGGCGGCCGCACCACCCCGTCCGGCCGTCCGGCCGCCGTCTACCATTCGAACACGCCGCTGACGATCAGCGCCGCCGCGAACAGCACGGCAAGCGCGAACGTGGTCGAGACGACGCCAAAGAAGCAGACCGCGATGCGGCGGCGCCAGGCACCTGCGGGCATTCGCCCATCATTGAAGTTCGCCATGACCTCCTCCCCAGGATTTGATGCAATTATGCAACAAATGGCAAAGAAAATCCAGTCAGTCCAAATAACCCTAACGAGAGGAAATGCAAACCCGATACCATTTCCGGTTTGCGGCATGGTTAACGGCGTCGAGGCGCTGGCCGAGTTGGAGCTTGTGGCCGATGGGCTGCCGCTATAATCCGGGCGGCGACGGCCGCCGCCATGGCACGACGTCGAGGCGACGGCACCGGGAGCGGCGCATGCGCTTCCGCCGGCGCCGAATGGCGGCGCGCGCTTCCCCGTCTGTGCGTTGTCCGATTTTCTCGTTGCGAATCAGGCTCCAAGGCCTGATCGACGCGCGGTTTCTACCACTCCAGCACGCCGCTGGCGAGCAGCAGGCTGCCGAACAAGAGGATCAGGGCACCGGTGGCGCCGGTGACGCTGAGGAAATAGAATGCAAACCTTCGCGCCCAAATCAAAACCGTGTCCCGGACAGCATTGGATTCGACCATTGCTTCCTCCACGATAAATTGACTCGTTACTCCCGGTATTT
The DNA here is from genome assembly GCA_041563955.1 of Alphaproteobacteria bacterium. Classification (GTDB taxonomy): domain Bacteria; phylum Pseudomonadota; class Alphaproteobacteria; order UBA8366; family JADFVY01. Next base: position 5,486 of record JBFGQV010000076.1, read on the forward strand.
GATAGAAAATTCCTTATTAACTCGTTAACGATATTGTTTTTGTTTTGCGACGCATTCCACTACGCGTTAACCAATTTCTGCTTGATTCCGACGGATCGAGTCTACGGCTTCAACTTGTAACCGCTCGCCAGCAGGCGCCAGCACAGCAGCCACAGCGCCGCCACCACCACGGCGGTCACGGCAAGGCCGGCGCCGGGGTCGGCCTCGGCGCTGCCGCTGATGCCGTAGCGGACGCCGTCGATGACGTAATAGACCGGGTTCAGCTGGGCCACCGCACGCACATCCGGCGGCAGCCGATCGAGCGAGAAGAACACGCCGGACATGTAGACCACCGGGATGACGACGAAGCTGTGCACGGCGCTGATATGGTCCCACTTGTCGGCCCACAGCCCGCCGATCAGGCCGATCAGCCCCATCATCAGGCCGCCGCCGAAGGCGAACAGCAGGAGCACGCCCGGCGCCGCGGGCGCCGCGGCGAGGAACGGCAACAGGGCGAGCCACGTCACGAGGCCCGTGATCACCGCCGAGACCGCGGCCATGAGCGCAAAGCCGGTGACCATCTCGGCTGCCGTCAGCGGCGCCCCTAGGACGTCGGTGATCATGCCCTCGAGCTTGTCGTAGACTATCATGTAGGCGGTCGACTCGAAGCCCCGCTCGAGCACCACGAAGGCGACGAGCCCGGGCACCAGGAAGGCGGCGAAATCGAGCCCGGCCATGGTCAGGCTGGCGCCGCCGAGCGCCAGCTGGAAGATCAGCGCGAACAGCACCGCCTGCAGCGCCGGCGCGGCGATGGTGATCTTCCAGATCTCGAGGTCGCGCAGCAGGTCGCGCCAGAACAGTGTCCACAGGCCGATCCGGTTGAGCCAGCCGATATGGCGCGCCTGTGGCGCAGACTCGGGCGGATCGCCCACGACCCCGGGCGATGCCATGCTCAGGCTTTCAGTTTGTAGCCGGCGGCGAACAGGCGCCAGCAGACCAGCGCCAGCGCGCCATCGATCGCCAGCATGACCGCAACGCCCAGCATCGGCGTGGTGTCGGTCACTCCGGTGAAACCGTAACGGAAACCGTCGATCATGTAGAAGAACGGGTTGAAATGCGCGAGCGTCTGGAAGAATTCGGGCAGGCGCTGGATCGAATAGAAGGTGCCGGACAGAAAGGCGAAGGGGGTGATGACGAAATTGGTCACGGCCGCCATATGGTCGAACTTCTCGGCCCAGATGCCGCCGATCATGCCCAGCAGGGACAGCATCAGCGAGGCTGCGAAGGCATGGAACAGCACGAAGGCGAAGTCGTGGACGCCGAAGGGCACGAACACCCGCATGCCGGCGAGGGTGGCGACGCCGACAACGAGGCCGCGGGTGATGCCGCCGAGCGCAATGCCGATGGTCAGCTCGGCCGGCGACAGCGGCGGCATCAGGATGTCGACGATGTTGCCCTGGACCTTCGAGATCACCAGTGACGAGGAGGTGTTGGCGAAGGCGTTCTGCACCATCGCCATCATCACCAGCCCCGGCGCCAGGAACTGCGCGAACGGCACCCCGTTGACGACTTCGACGGCACGGCCCAGCGCCAGGGTGAAGACGGCGAGGAACAGCAGGGTCGTGACCATCGGCGCCGCGATCGTCTGCGTGGCGACGGCCATGAAGCGCTGCACCTCCTTCAGGTACAGGGTCCACAGGCCGAGCCAGTTGACGGCGCCGATGCGCCGCGGTGCGGGATAGTCCGTCATGATGTCCGAATAGCCGGTGCCGGTTGCGCGGAACGGCGCGCACCATACCGCCGCCGCATGGCTGCGGCAACCTGCCGGTGTGCATCGGTTTCAAATGGCAAACACCGCGGTATCGCGGGCGGTGACGTTAACCGCGACTTAACCGGTTTGAGCGCCTTCTTGGCTAAGGGGCGTCGCGCCGTCGCGGCGCCGGGGATGGGGCTGCGATGGAGCCGGATACCCTGCTGGACACCGCCGCTGCGCGGATCGTCGAGATCGCGGAGGACCGCCGAGCGGTGACGCTGAGCGGCGCCGAGATCGTCATCGCGGGCGGCGACCGCCCGGCCGACCGTGTCCCGGTCGACGCGATCGCCGGGCTGGTGGCGTCTCGTCCCGGCCCGTCCTGGTCGGCGCCGGCGCTGGCGGCGCTGACGGAGCGCTGCGCCGGAATCGTGCTGCGCGGAGCCAATCACGAGTCGCGGACCCTGACCTGGCCGGCCGCGAGCCGCTCGTGGCCGGCCCGCATCCGCGCCCAGCTCGACCTCTATCCGCCGTATGCCCGCCACCTCCTCGGGCAGCTGCAGAGGGCCGCCGCGGCGCAGCGGGTGCTGACGCTGGAGACCATGGGCAGCCGGGGCCGGCTGCAGGCCCTGGCGGCGGCACCCCGCCCGCCGCGTGGACGGCGCGCCGCGACGCCGGCGAAGGATCGCATCGCGGCCGAGATCGCGCGGCACTACTGGGCCTGGCTGATCGGCCGCGGCTTTCGCCGCGATGCCCGGCGGCCGGGCGCCAACTCGATCGTCAACTGCGCCCACACGGCGCTGCGCATCGAGGCGTTGCGGGCAAGTCACGCGGCCGGGCTCCTGCCCGGCGCCGGCCTCGGCGGTCGGGCCGGCTCGCACGGCCTTGCCGACGATCTGATGATGCCGTTCCGGCCGGTGGTCGAGCTCGCCGCTTCGATTTTCATCGCCACCGGCAACGACCGTGTCGACGGTCGCATCGAGGCCGCCTTCGGCCGGCTGTTGAGGGCGCCGCTGCGCGGCCGCCGCGGGCCCGTCCAGATCCGCCTCGGCCTGGCCGAGCTGGCGCGCGGCCTGGCCCGCTGCTTCGAGTCCGGCGACACGCGACTCGATCTCATGCTGCCGGCGCGCCAGGATCCGGACGCACTGTTCGCCCTGCTCGACGCACCCTCGGGCCGACGCGACTAGCCGCTCGCCGGGAACGGCCGGACGCGAGTCCACATATCGGATAGGCGGCGCCTCAGGTCCGCCAGAAGCTCGGCATCAGCAGCACCAGGATGGTGAACAGCTCCAGGCGGCCGAGCAGCATGCCGGCCGACAGCATCCATTTGGCGCCATCCGGCAGCTCGGCGAAGTTGCCGACCGGACCGATGATCGGGCCGAGGCCCGGGCCGACATTGGAGAGCGCCGAGGCGGCGCCGGAGGTGGCGGTGATGAAGTCGAGCCCCGTGAGCCCGAGACCGACCGCCAGCGCCACCCAGCACAGGATGAACAGGAAGAAGAAGGCCATCACCGAAGCCAGCACCGAATCCTCGATCGGCTTGTTGTTGTAGTAGGGGATGAACACCCCGTTCGGCTGCAGGAGCCGGCGCAGCTGGATGTGCGCCGCCGCGTACAGCACCTGGAAGCGGAAGATCTTCAGGCCGCACGTCGTCGAGCCGGCGCAGCCGCCGATGAACATCATGCAGAAAAGTGCCGCCACCGCGAACCCGCCCCAGGCGTTGAAATCGCCGGTGGCGTAGCCGGTGCCGGTGATCACCGAGATCACGTTGAAGGAGGCGAGGCGCAGCGCGGACAGCGCTTCGACGCCGTTGACGAGGTTCAGATAGAAGGTCATGCCGGCGACCGACAGCGCGACGATGGTGATGAACAGCCGCACCTGCTGGTCGCGCCACAGGTGCCCCGGGGCGCCGCGCACCGCCCGCAGGTACAGGACGAACGGCAGGCTGCCGACGATCATGAAAACGACCGCGACCGTATCGATGAGGGCGCTGTCGAAATGACCGACCGAGCCGTCATGGGTCGAATAGCCGCCGGTCGCCAGCGTCGTCATGGCGTGGGCCACGGCATCGAACCCGTTCATCCCCGCGGCCCAATACAGCGCCGCGCACAGCATCGTCAGCGCAAGGTAGATCAGCCCGGTGAAGGTGGCGACCTGTGCCATGCGCGGCATCGCCTTTTCCGACTTGTCGGAGCTCTCCATGCGGAACAGCTGCATGCCGCCGACCTGCAGCATCGGCAGCACGGTGATCGCCATGGCGATGATGCCGATGCCGCCCAGCCACTGCAGCAGCGCCCGCCACAAGAGGATCCCCGGCGGCGCCTCGTCGAGCCCGACGATCACCGTCGAGCCCGTCGTCGTCACCCCCGACATCGCCTCGAAGAAGGCGTCGGTGTAGTCGAGTCCGAGCAGCGCGAAGGTGAACGGCAGCGCGCCGACGGTCGGGATCACCAGCCAGCACGCCGCCACCAGCACGAAGGCCTGGCGCAAATTGATGCGCCGCTTCGAGCTGCGCGTGGTCAGGATCAGCACGATGCCGATGAAGAAGGTGAAGGCGGACGACGCCGCGAACACCTGCCAGTCCGGGTGGCCCGACACGGCGTCGGCCAGCGCCGGCAGCGTCATCGCCACCGCCAGCGTCGTCAGCAACAGGCCGACGATGAACAGGATGGGACGGAAATCGATCAAAGCTACGGACAGTCCTCCGGATGCAGCCGCACCCCCTCGCGGGGCCGGAGATTCGGCGATTTGCCGGCAATTGTCCACCCCGAAGCGGTCCGCCGGGCGACCGCGCCGCCGATGCTGACCTACATCAATGCCTGCCGCAGGATATCCCGGTAATTCCGATGGCAGGACGGCCGTGCGCGCGCCGCGTGCCAGACGAAGGTCCCGAACCGGTCCGCAGGGGGCGGCATGAACGCGAGAATCCTGCCCGTTCCCACGATCACGCAGTACGAGGCGCCGTTCTGCCTCTATGCCTGCACCAGCATGGTGCTGTCCTGTTTCGGGATCACCCGGTCGATCTCCGAGATCTCCTATGAGGTCAGCCTGGACTGGCCCGGCGATTCCCTGGATGCGTTTCTCGGCGAGCTGGTCGGCGCCGTCACGGACTACCTCGGTGACAACGGCCTCGAAGCGCGCTACCAAACCGACGGCGACTGGGACAGGATCAAGTCGCATATCGACCGCGGCCATCCCGTGATCGCCTTCGTCAAGCCCTACGCGGGCGATGCCCTGATCAATCATGCCTGGGTGATCCGCGGCTACGACGACGCCGGCGCGCCGGCGATCGTGTACAACAATCCGCGCAACGATCCCGGCAGCGACGACCCGGCGGCCTTCGATGCCGACGGCTCCGGCACGCCCGGCGAGACGATGGATTTCCGGAGATTTTCCGCCGACTACTGGTCCGGTCCGCCGGGACCGGCCAGCCGGGCGTATATCGCGGTCTCCTACAAGGGGCAGGGTACCGGTCGCCAACACCGCAACTGGCGCGACGTGGGCACCCGGAGTTTCGGCCGCTGCCGCTATCACATGGCGCGCATGACGCGCAAGCTCCGCGGGCTGGAACTGGCCGAGACCGTTACCGAGAGCCTCGTTTCCGCCGTTGCCTTCGTCGGGCTCGTGATCGGCGGGGTGCAGCTGATCGGCCAGGCGGTGACGGCGGCCGGAGCGGCGCTTGCCGACATCGGCGGCGCACGGCGCGACCGCCGCGGCTTGGGCGGGCGTGCGGCGGGCGTCCTCCTGCACGGCGTCGCCGCCGTCCCCGCCGCGGTCGGCAATGTCATCGATGTCGTCGCCGGATTTCTCGGCCTGCTCATTGACGCGATGACCTCGGCGGCGGATGCCGCGGGCTCGGTGTTCACCGGCGCCGCCGGCGGCAGCGCGTCGGTGTCGCTCGGCGACACCGAGGTCGACCTCGGCCTCGCCCTCAAGGTGCACCCGTGGGAGACGCGGTGGGGCAACAACTGGGAGCGGATCAGCGGCAGCTGGGCGGTCGCGACCGCGGATGCCGGGCGGCTCGACAGGCTCGAGATCCGGTGGCGCGTGCATGTCTGGGGCTGGCGCCTGGACAGCTGGAGCCTCGGGCATCGGGCGATCGAACTGGCGGGGACCATGTCCGAGAACCGGCAGGTGCGTGACGATGCCGGCGACAAGCGATTCCTCGCCACGATCACCGACGCGCGGCGCTTCCGGGCCGGATTCGGCGAGGCGACATGCCCCTACCGCAGGGGCGGCGCGATCATCCGCGTGCGCCTCGCGGCGGAGGTCCGGGCGACGCGGGGCGCCGACCAGGCGACGATGAGAAAATCCGTTGCGATCTGGGGAATTTCGGCGTGAGCGGCGGGCGGCAGTCGCGCAGGGAGCAAGAAAGGGCACCAGACTTCTCCAGCATGTCGCTCCGAAACGCGCAGTCCGTGCCGCGACTGCAGGCCAAGGTTGTATCCGGGGAATCGACGACGCGGACGGACCGGGAATCGCGGATCTTTCTCCTGATTTGCCCGAAAACCGGCGGCATCGTACAAAATGGGCGATTTTCGAGGCCTGCCAAGCCGGAGTCGCGGTCTTTTTTGCCGACAATATATTGCTTTGCAATGCAATTGTTGGTAATTTATTAAAAATAAGCCCAACTCCCACCAAAGTGTTACGCAAGGGCATGCAGAGCGGGCTGCGGGACGCGGCCGACAGGGAGATTGCTGAGGGCCCTCGACCATTTCGACCGGGCCTCCATTGGCGGGTTGATTCCGGGTTGGAGCACCTAACCCGAGGGTTGACATTCAAAAGCCAAGAGGAGGCCTATTAGATGAGACGATTGATTCTAATGGCGCCGCTGGCGTTGCTGTGGGTTATGACGACAGCAGTGCCCGAAGCCGGCGCGTATCAGCAGTGGTCCGACACCGGGGGAGCCACTCCGACCGGCAGATGTGCCGCCTGCCACGGCGACTTCAACTCCGGCAATTATGTTTCCAACAAGGATGGTGCCCCGTGGGTCACCGGAGCGGGCGCTCCGACCAGCCTCATGAGCGGCCACATCGGGTTCATCGGCAGCGGCAGCTGCAACGTCTGCCACCAGCCGCCGAACGGAAGCCCGCGCTTTCCGACCTATATCGGGTTGTCCGCGATATCCGGCGGCGTCGCGGGCACGCCCGCGGTATCCTGCCTGGGCTGCCACGGCCGTCCCGCCGATGCGACCGGTGTTTGCGTGATCGGCGACCCCGCGACGGTCGATCCGGCGAGCTGCGGGAGCGGCGCCGGCCTGCGCCAGCACCACACGCTGGCCGGGGTCGGACCCAATCCGGCCGACGGTCTTCTGTGTGCGGACTGTCACGTCGACGCCACGCCGGGAGCCTTCGTGACGGCGGCCGAGAGCGCCATGCCGGCCTACTACAACAACGCCGCGCGTCCGAACATCCCGACGGATCCGTGCCTTGCCGATCCGACCGGGCTGGATCCCGGCCGGGAGAACAAGTTCGGCCCGACGGGACTCGACAATGACGGCAACCTGCTCGAAGAGGGCGCCGACCCCGGCTGCGGCCCGCAGAACATTCCGCCGGTGGCCAACAACGACAGCTACACGACCGACGAGGACGTGATGCTGGTCGTCTCGGCGCCCGGCGTGCTGGCCAATGACAATGACGGCGGCGATGGCCCAGGTCCGCTGACGGCGGTGCTGAACACGGGCCCGGCGAACGGGACGCTGACGCTGAACGCCGATGGCTCGTTCACCTACATGCCGAACCTGAACTTCAACGGGTCCGACAGCTTCACCTACTTCGCCAATGACGGCATCGACAACTCGCCGCCCCCGGCGGCGACCGTGACCATCACGGTGAACGCGGTGAACGACCCGCCGGTGGCGGTCGACGACAGCTACACGACCGATCAGAACGTGACGCTGAACGTGGCGGCGCCCGGCGTGCTGGGCAACGACACGGATGTGGAGAACGATCCGCTGACCGCCGTGCTGCAAGCCGGCCCGGCGAACGGCACCGTGACGCTGAATGCCGACGGCTCGTTCAGCTACACGCCGAATGCAGGCTACTTCGGCCCCGACAGCTTCACCTATGTCGCCAATGACGGCACGGCGAATTCCAACGTCGCCACGGTGAACATAACCGTGAACCAGGTCGGCAACATCCCGCCGGTGGCGGTCGACGACAGCTA
>JBFGQV010000077.1:0-13065 GCA_041563955.1 Alphaproteobacteria bacterium
GGCAGAGGCAGCGGCCCCGGTCGAGGAAGCGCCGGCGGAAGAGGCAGCGGCCCCGGTCGAGGAAGCGCCGTCTGAGGCGGCGGCGGAAGAGGCGCCGGCGGAAGAGGCACCGGCTGAGGCGGCGGCGGAAGAGGTGCCGGCTGAGGCGGCGGCGGAAGCTCCCGCGGAAGAGGCGCCGGTCGAGGAAGCCGCGGAGGAGGAGGCGCCGGCTGAGGCGGCGGCGGAAGCTCCCGCGGAAGAGGCGCCGGCGGAAGAGGCGGCGGCCGAGGAAGCCGCGGCGGAAGAGGCGCCGGCTGGGGCGGCGGCGGAAACTCCCGCGGAAGAGGCGGCGGAAGAGGCGCCGGCTGAGGCGGCGGCGGAAGAGGCGGCGGCCGAGGAAGCGCCGACGGAAGACGCTCCGGCGGAAGAAGCGGCCACCGAGAAGGCACCCGCCGAGCCGGCGGAAGAGAAGAAGTAGCGGGGGAACGGCGTGTCGGCAGCGGCAGACATCATGTCGGAAGCACGGCTCTGCGTCGGTGTGATCGTGGGCGCCCACGGCGTGCGCGGCGACCTGCGCGTCAAGAGCTTCACCGACAATCCGGAGGATCTCGTCTCCTACGGACCGCTGACCGACGTTGCGGGAACCCGGGAGTTCCGTCTACGCGTCCTCGGCGGCGGGCGCGGGGTGCTGCGAGTCCATATGGACGGCGTCGACGATCGCGACGCGGCCGAGGCGCTGGCCGGTATCGAGCTGTACGTCGCGCGGAACCAGCTGCCGACGCCCGAACCGGACGAGTTCTACCACGCCGACCTGATCGGCCTGCGGGCGGAGTTGCCGGACGGGTCGCTGTTCGGGACGGTGCGGGCGCTGCACGATTTCGGCGCCGGCGACGTCATCGAGATCGCGCTGGCCGCGGGCGGCACGGTGGTGTTGCCGTTCACCCGGGCAACGGTGCCGGCGATCGACGTTGCGGCCGGCCGCGTGGTCATCGAGCCGCCGCAGGAGCTCGTGGCGCGCGAGACGCCGGACGGGGACGAGTCATGAGCGGCGCGGTGCGACCCTGGACGGCGCGGGTGCTGACCATCTTCCCGGAGATGTTTCCCGGCATGCTCGGCCTGTCGATCGCCGGCAAGTCGCTGGAACGGGACCTGTGGTCGCTGCACACCCTGGACATCCGCGACTTCGCGGAGGACCGGCACGGCACCGTCGATGACGCGCCGTTCGGCGGCGGCGCCGGCATGGTGATGCGGGCCGACGTGGCCGACCGGACGCTGGAGCACGCCGTTGCGGCGGACCAGGCCGCCGGCGCCGCGTCGCCGCTGATCTACCTGTCGCCGCGCGGTCGCGTGCTGGATCAGGCGCGCATCCGCGAACTGGCCGACGGGCCGGGGGTGATCCTGCTGTGCGGCCGCTACGAGGGCGTCGACCAGCGGGTGCTCGACGCGCGCGAGGTCGAGGAGATCAGCCTCGGCGATTTCGTGCTGTCGGGCGGCGAGCCCGCCGCCGTGGCGCTGATCGACGCCTGCGTGCGACTGCTTCCCGGAGTCATGGGGAGGGAGTCGTCACTGCACGAGGAGAGTTTCGAGACCGGGCTGCTGGAGTATCCGCACTACACGCGGCCCGCCGAGTGGTGCGGGCGCGCGGTGCCGGACGTCCTGCTGTCCGGCCACCACGAGAGGATCCGCGCCTGGCGGCGCGCCGAGGCCGAGCGGATCACCCGGGAGCGCAGACCCGATTTGTGGGCGCGCTATGCCGCCGGCGCGGCGACGGCGGGCCGGAAGCAGGCCGATTAGTTTGTACTGTTAACGACCAATATCGAGGACATGACCATGAACACGATCGAACAGTTGGAAGCCGAGCAGATCGAGAAGCTGACAGCCGAGCGGCCGGTTCCCGACTTCCAGCCGGGCGATACGCTGCGCGTGCGGGTGAAGGTGATCGAGGGCACGCGCGAGCGTATCCAGGCCTTCGAGGGGGTCTGCATCGGCCGGAAGAACGCCGGCATCAACAGCTCGTTCACCGTGCGCAAGATTTCCTACGGCGAGGGCGTGGAACGCGTGTTCCCGCTCTACAGCCCGCGCATCGACGGCATCGAGGTGGTGCGGCGGGGCGACGTGCGCCGCGCCAAGCTGTATTATTTGCGCGGCCGCCGTGGCAAGGCCGCCCGGATCGCCGAGCGCACGATGCGCCGTGACAAGGAGGCGGCGCCGGCGGACACCGCGGTGGAGGAGAGCGCGACGCCGGAGAGCAACGGCGAGAGCTGATCGCGGATTCGGTCGCAGGGCAGGGGACAGGGGACGGAGATCCGATGGCACAGCCACGCACGCTTTTCGACAAGATCTGGGACAGCCATGTCGTCGACCGGCAGGATGACGGGACCTGCCTGATCTATATCGACCGGCACCTGGTCCACGAGGTCACCAGCCCGCAGGCCTTCGAGGGGCTGCGCATGGCCGGCCGCAAGGTGCGGCGGCCGGACGCGACGCTGGCGGTGATCGACCACAACATCTCGACCGATCCGGACGGCGGCGAGGTGTCGGAGGATTCGCGCATCCAGATCGAGGCGCTGCAGAAGAACTGCCGCGACTTCGGCGTGCCCCTGTTCGACGTGCCCGACCTGCGCAACGGCATCGTCCATGTGGTCGGGCCGGAAGAAGGCTTCACCCAGCCCGGCATGACCATCGTCTGCGGCGACAGCCACACCGCGACGCACGGCGCGTTCGGCGCGCTCGCCTTCGGCATCGGCACCTCCGAGGTCGAGCACGTGCTGGCGACGCAAACGCTGATTCAGGCGCCCGCGAAGAACATGCGCATCACCGTGGAGGGCGCGCTGCCGGCGGGGGTGACCGCCAAGGACCTGATCCTCGCGATCATCGGCAAGATCGGCACCGCCGGCGGCACCGGCCATGTCATCGAATATGCCGGTAAGGCGATCCGCGCGCTGTCGATGGAACAGCGGATGACGATCTGCAACATGACCATCGAGGCCGGGGCGCGCGCCGGGCTGATGGCGCCCGACGACACCACCTTCGCATATCTGAAGGGCCGGCCGATGGTGCCCAAGGGGGCGCAGTGGGAGCAGGCCGTCGCCTGGTGGAAGACCCTGCCCTCCGACGACGGGGCGACCTACGATATCGAGGTGACGATCGACGCCGCTTCGCTGATTCCCGAAGTCACCTGGGGCACCAGCCCGGAGGACGTGGTGCGTATCGACGGCGCCGTCCCCGACCCCGCGCAGGTGGCCGACGCGGACCGCCGCGCCGCGATCGAGCGCAAGCTCGCCTACATGGGGCTGACGCCGGGCATGAAGGTGACCGATATCCGCATCGACAAGGCCTTCGTCGGCTCCTGCACCAACGGCCGGATCGAGGATCTGCGCGCCGCCGCCGCCGTCGCCAGGGGGCGCCGGGTGGCGGACGGCGTGACCGCGCTGATCGTCCCCGGCTCCGGCCTCGTCAAGCAGCAGGCGGAGGAGGAGGGGCTCGACCGGATCTTCCTCGAGGCCGGGTTCCAGTGGCGCAACCCGGGCTGCTCGATGTGCCTGGCCATGAACGCCGACCGGCTGGAGCCGGGCGAGCGCTGCGCGTCGACCTCGAACCGCAACTTCGAGGGCCGCCAGGGCCGCGGCGGGCGGACCCACCTGATGAGCCCGGCCATGGCCGCCGCCGCGGCGATCGCAGGCCATCTGACCGACGTGCGCGACCTGGACAAGGGGTAGACGGACAATGGACAAGTTCACCACGCTGACCGGCGTTGCGGCGCCCCTCAACATGGTCAACGTCGACACCGACATGATCATCCCCAAGCAGTTCCTGAAGACGATCAAGCGCACCGGCCTCAAGGAGGGGCTGTTCTCCGAGCTGCGCTGGGAGCCCGACGGCACGCCCAAGGGCTTCGTCCTCGACCAGGCGCCGTACCGGGAGGCGAAGATCCTGGTGGCGGGCGACAATTTCGGCTGCGGCTCGTCGCGCGAGCACGCGCCGTGGGCGCTGCTCGATTTCGGCATCCGCTGCGTCATCGCGCCGAGCTTCGCCGACATCTTCTACAACAACTGCTTCAAGAACGGCATCCTGCCGATCAAGCTGCCGCAGGAGCAGATCGACCAGCTGATGGAGGACGCGGGCAAGGGCGCCAACGCCACCATGACCGTCGACCTTGCGGCGCAGGAGATCACCCGGCCGGATGGCAAGACGATCGCCTTCGAAATCGACCCGCACCGCAGGCACTGCCTGCTGAACGGGCTGGACGACATCGGCCAGACGCTCGAGAAATCCACGAAGATCGACGATTTCGAGGCCGGCCGCAGAACGGCGCAGCCCTGGCTTTAGCCGCGGCCTCGAGACCAATCGGCCGGAAAGGACAGGTATGGCCGCCAACAAGAAGCTCCTGATTCTGCCGGGCGACGGCATCGGCCCGGAGGTCATGGTCCAGGTGCGCCGCATCGTCGACTGGTTCGACAGGCGACGCGCCGTCGGCTTCGACATCCGCGAGCACCCGGTGGGCGGCGCCGCCTACGATGCGCACGGCACGCCGCTGACCGACGAGGCGCTGTCCGAGGCGGTGGCGGCGGATGCGGTGCTGCTCGGGGCGGTCGGCGGGCCGCAATACGACAGCGCACCCCGCGACAGGCGCCCGGAGGCCGGGCTGCTGCGCCTGCGCAAGGAGATGGACCTGTTCGCCAACCTGCGCCCGGCGCTGGTGTTCGACGCGCTGGTCGACGCCTCGACCCTGAAGCGCGAGGTGGTCGAGGGGCTCGATATCCTGATCCTGCGCGAACTGACCGCGGGGGTCTATTTCGGCGAGCCGCGCGGCATCGAGACCCTGGCCGACGGGACCCGCCGCGCGATCGACACGCAGGTCTATACCGAGGCGGAGATCCGGCGCGTCGCCGAGGTCGGCTTCGAGCTCGCGCGCAAGCGCAACAACCGGGTGCATTCGGTCGAGAAGGCGAATGTCATGGAGAGCGGGGTGTTCTGGCGCGAGGTGGTGTCGGCCCTGCACGCAGAGCGGTTCGGCGATGTCGAGCTGCAGCACATGTATGCGGACAACTGCGCCATGCAGCTGGTGCGCTGGCCCAAGCAGTTCGATGTCATCGTCACCGACAATTTGTTCGGCGACATCCTGTCGGATTGCGCCGCGATGCTGACCGGCTCGCTGGGCATGCTGCCATCGGCCTCACTGGGCCCCGAGGACGAGACGGGCCGGCGCCGCGCCATGTACGAACCGGTCCACGGGAGCGCCCCGGACATCGCCGGCCGCGACAAGGCCAATCCGCTGGCGACCATCCTCAGCTTCGCCATGATGCTGCGCTATTCCTTCGGGCTCGGCGAAGACGCCGAACTCGTCGAGCGGGCTGTGCAGAACGCGCTGGCCGCCGGCTGGCGGACCCAGGATATCGTCGGGCCGGGGACGGAACCGGTGTCGACGACGCAGATGGGCGATGCCGTCCTCGCCGAGCTGGACCGCCTCGCCGCGTGACCACCGGGACACGTTGCCTTGCGCGGCGTATTAGCTGTTCGTTAACGATTCTCCGACACAATTAACCGGTGACAACCGGACCAATAGAGGGTCCCCTCACATTGGAGGTGCATCATGAACAAAATCATCATGATGACAGGGGTCGCAGGGTATCTGTTGGGGTTTGGCGTCTACGTGATCATTTACTCCGCGACCTACTGGGGTGATGACATGGACTATTTTGCCGCCAAGTTCGTGGAAGGGGTGGGATCCGGCGCGGTCTGGCCGTACCTCCTGTTCCGCTACCTGGTGGACGGAATCCCGATGATGTAGGACAGGAATATATCTGATCGATACTGCAGGGCCGGCGCGCAAGGGCGCCGGCCTTTCGCATGCCCTGAACGGAGGACAGCCGCGGCCGTTCTAGCCGGGGGCATCGTGGCGACAGCTGCGCCAATCGTATGCACGCGCTTGACGGTCTAACCAATTGGCAGTACCCTCCAAAGCCGTAACCCGAGAGGGAGTAGAGATATGCGCAAGGTTCTTGCCGTCTGCATTGCCGTCGCCGGCATCGTCGGATTCGCCACCGTCGCCCAGGCCGGGTGCGGCCACGATCTGGATGTCGCGGACACCAGCAGCACCACTGTTGCGACCGACACCGTGACCAAGCCGGTCGTGACGGATGAGAGCGGCGGCTGAAGGCTGACAACAGGCTTATCACGGCCGGGCCGCTCGATCGAGCGGCCCGGTTTTTTTGGGCCGCGGCCTTCGGCACACTTGCGGCGAAGGCGATTCGGCGCTACATCGGCGCCGGTTCCGGATGGGGGATGAACACATGGGTTTCAAGGTTGCCGTCGTCGGCGCAACGGGGAATGTCGGGCGCGAGATGCTGCAGATCCTGGCCGAGCGGGAGTTCCCGGCCGACGAGGTGGTGGCGCTCGCCAGCTCGCGTTCGGTGGGCGTCGAGGTGTCGTTCGGAGAGGACAACGTGCTCAACGTGCGGGACCTCGCCACCTATGACTTCAAGGGCATCGACATCGTGCTGTCCTCGCCCGGCGCCAAGGTCTCGGCCGAGCACAGCCCGCGCGCCGCGAAGGCCGGCGCGGTGGTGATCGACAACACGTCGTACTTCCGCATGGATCCGGACGTGCCGCTGGTGGTGCCGGAGGTCAACCCCGGCGCTATCGCCGGCTTTACCAAAAAGGGCATCATCGCCAACCCCAACTGCTCGACGATCCAGATGGTGGTGGCATTGAAGCCGCTGCACGATCTTGCGACCCTCCGGCGCGTCGTCGTCGCCACCTACCAGTCGGTGTCGGGCGCCGGCAAGGGCGCCATGGACGAGCTGTTCGACCAGACCCGGGCGATCTACGTGAACGACCCGGTGGTCAAGGAGCGCTTCACCAAGCAGATCGCCTTCAACGTCATTCCCCATATCGACGTCTTCATGGACGACGGCTCGACCAAGGAGGAATGGAAGATGGTCGCCGAGACCAAGAAGATCCTCGATCCGAAGATCAGGGTGTCGGCGTCCTGCGTGCGCGTGCCGGTGTTCATCGGCCATGCGGAGGCGGTGAACCTCGAATTCGCCCGGCCGATCACCGCCGAGCAGGCACGCGCCGCGCTCAAGGAGGCGCCGGGCGTCACGGTGATCGACTACCGGCAGGACGAGGGCTACGTGACGCCGCACGAATGCGCCGGCGAGGACCCGGTCTACGTCAGCCGCATCCGCGAGGACGCGACCGTCGAGAACGGCCTCAACATGTGGGTGGTCGCCGACAATCTGCGCAAGGGCGCGGCGCTCAACACGGTGCAGATCGCCGAGCTGCTGGCCGAGCGGTACCTCAAGAAGAAGGCGGCCTGACGCCGCGCAGACGCCGCGCTCACACCTGGCGGCGGACCTCGATGATGCCGGGGTCGTCGGGATCGGGCTTCGACGAGAAGCCGAGGTCGCGGGCCATGTTCAGCATGTTTTCGTTCTCCCGCAGCACCTCGCCGAAGATCGTACCGATGCCGCGCTCGGCGGCGTAGTTCAGCAGCCGGTGCATCAGCGCGTAGCCGAGGCCGCGGCGCTTCCAGTCGGTGCGCACGATGATCGCGTATTCGGCGGTGCGCACGTCGGGGTCCGCCATCAGCCGGGCCACCGCCGTGATCGCCTCCGGCTCCTCCGGGTCGAACGAGATGAACGCCATCTCGCGGTGGTAGTCGATCTGGGTGAGCCGTGCCGCGAGCTGTTCCGGCAGCCGGCGGATCGGCTGGAAGAAGCGCAGGCGCAGATCCTCCGGCGAGGCCCGCGACACCATGTCGTGCAGCGCCGGCGCGTCCTCCGGACGGATCGGCCGGACGAACACCTCGCCGCCGTCGCGCAGGAACACGGGTCCCTCCAGCTCCTTGGGGTAGGGCCGGATCGCGAGGCGCGCCTGCGCCGGGCCCGCGGCGCGGCCGATGCGGATGCGCGCATCGAGCGCCAGCACCCCGCGAGCGTCGGCCAGCAGCGGATTGATGTCGAGCTCGATGATCTCGGCGAAATCGGTGGCGAGCTGGGCCACCTGGATCAGCGTCAGCGCCACCGCGTCGAGTGCGGCCGGCGGCTGGTCGCGGTAGCCGCGCAGCAGGCGGAAGATGCGCGTGCGCTCCATCAGCGAGCGGGCCAAGAGCGGGTTCAGCGGCGGCAGTGCCATCGCCGTGTCGCCGATCTCCTCGACCGCGAGGCCGCCCTGGCCGAACAGCACGACCGGGCCGAACTGGGGATCCTCGCTGATGCCGACGATCAGCTCGTGCGAGCCGGGGCGGCGCACCATCTGCTCGACGATGACGCCGTCGATGTCGGCCTCCGGCGCCGCGTCGCGCGCCCGGTCGAGGATCGCCTGGGCCGCGATGGCCACCGCCTCGGGCGTCGCGAGGTCGAGGGTCACGCCGCCGACGTCGCTCTTGTGGATGATGTCGGGCGAGACGATCTTGACGACGTAGGGGCCGGTCATCGCCGCCGCGACCCCGGCCGCCGCTTCGGCGGTCTCGGCGGTCGCGAATTCGCCGACGGGGACGCCGTAGGCCCGCAGCACCGCCTTGGCGTCAGGCTCGGTAAGCCAGCTGCGGTCGTCCGCGAGCGCCTCGTCGAGCAGGGTGCGGACCGTCGCGGTGTCGGGCTCGAACTCCTGCGGCACCGATGGCGGCACCTGCATCAGCAGCTTCTGGTTCACATCGTAACGCACCATGTGCATGAAGGCGCGCACCGCCTCGCCCGGCGTGTCGTAGCTGGGGATGCCGCGCTCGACGAAGGTCTTGCGGGCCGGCGCCGAGGCATTGGTGCCGAGCCAGCAGGTCAGCACCGGCGGGTGCCGGTCGCTCAGCTGATCGGCCACCACCTGCGCCGCCGCCGTGCTGTCTGCCACGGCGGTCGGCGTGTTCAGCACCAGCACCGCGTCGACTCCGGGATCCTTGAGCAGCAGCTGCAGCGACTCGGCGTAGCGTTCCGGCGGCGCATCGCCGATGATGTCCACCGGATTGCCGCGGCTCCAGGTCTTTGGCAGCAGGGCTTCGAGCTGCGCGATCGTGTCGGGCGACAGCTCGGCGAGCTGACCGCCCTCGTCGATCAGCGCGTCGGTCGCCATCACCCCCATGCCGCCGCCATTGGTCAGGATCGCCATGCGCGAGCCGCGGAAGCGCGGCGCCCGGGACAGCGTCTCGACCGCGTCGAACAGCTCCGACATGTCGATGACGCGCAGCATGCCGGCGCGCCGAAAGGCGGCGTCGTACACGGCGTCCGAGCCGGCCAGGGCGCCGGTGTGCGAGCTCGCCGCCTTCGCCCCCTCGGCGCGCCGCCCGCCCTTGACCACGACGACCGGTTTCATGCGCGCGGCGGAGCGAGCCGCCGACATGAATTCGCGCGCCTCCTTGATCGCCTCGATATACAGCAGGATCGCCCGCACCTCCGGCGCCCGGGCGAGGAAGTCGAGCGTATCGCCGAAATCGACGTCGAGCATGTCGCCGAGCGCGACCATGTGGGAAAAGCCGATGCCGCGCGCCGAGGCCCAGTCGAGCACCGAGGCCAGCACCGCGCCCGACTGGGCGACGAAGGCAAGGTCCCCGCGCAGCGGCGCCTTGTGCGCGAAGCCGGCGTTGAGGCCGACCCCGGGCACCATCAGGCCGAGCACGTTGGGGCCGAGAATGCGCATGTCGCCGGCCGCCCGTCGCAGCGCCTCGGCCCGCTCGATGCCGTCGCGGTCGCCGCCCTCGCCGAATCCGGCAGTGATCACGACGGCGGCCTTGCAGCCCTTGTCGCGCAACTCGGCGATCACGCCGGGCACCACGTCGGGCGGGGTGCAGATCACCGCGAGGTCGGGCACCACGGGCAGCGCGGCGACGTTGGGCCAGGCGAGGGCGCCGCCGATCGCGCGGTGCTTGGGATTGACCGGCATGATCGGCCCGTCGAAGCCGCCGCTCATCAGGTTGCGCGCCAGCACCCAGCCGATCGAGCCGGGCGTCTTGCTCGCCCCGACGAGGGCAATGGCCGACGGGTGGAACATGCATTCGAGGCTGCGGACGGTCATGCGTCGCCGGCCTCCAGCGCCTGGCGGAAGGCCGCGGTGGCCTCGCGCCCGAAGGTGGCGAAGACGACGCGCGCAAGGACGCCGGGGTCGCGCGCCAGCTCGGCCTTCACGGTGGCGACTGCAAGGTTCGCCGCGCGCTCCAGCGGGAACCGGTAGACCCCCGTCGAGATCGCCGGGAAGGCGATGCTCCGCACGCCGGCCTCGCGCGCCAGGGCGAGGCTGTTGCGGTAGCACGACTCGAGCAGCGCGTCCTCGCCGCGGCCGCCGCCGTGCCAGACCGGGCCGACGGTGTGAATGACGTGCCGGGCCGGCAGGTTATAGCCCTTGGTGATCCGCGCTTCGCCGGTCGGGCAGCCGCCGATCTTGCGGCATTCGGCCAGCAGCTCCGGGCCGGCGGCACGGTGGATCGCGCCGTCGACGCCGCCGCCGCCCAACAGGGACTCGTTGGCGGCGTTGACGATGGCGTCGACCTTAAGCTGGGTGATGTCACCCTCGACGACTTCGAATTCTGTCCGCATTCCGGGGTCCTCTGATGAATCCGTCCGGCCGCGGTGTGACCGCAGCTCAGCGGGTCGCGACGACCGCCGCGTCGGCCTGCGCCCGGGCGATCGCCTCCTCGATCAGGCGGGTCGCCTCCTCCGCCTCGCCCCAGCGCGTCACCCTGGCCCACTTGTCCTTCTCCAGATCCTTGTAATGGGAGAAGAAATGGGCGATCTGCTCGCGCAGGATCTCCGGCAGGTCGCGGTAGGACACGACGTCGCTGTAATAGGGATGCAGCGCGTCGATCGGCACGGCGAGGATCTTCTCGTCCTGGCCGCTCTCGTCCTCCATCAGCAGCACGCCGACGGGGCGCGAGCGCACGACCGCCCCCGGCACCACCGGCACCCGTCCGACCACCAGCACGTCGCAGGGATCGCCGTCGCCCGACAGGGTGTGCGGGATGAAGCCGTAATTGGCGGGATAGAACATCGCCGTGTGCAGGAACCGGTCGACGTAGATGGCCCCCGAGTCCTTGTCGAACTCGTATTTCACCGGATCGCTGCCGAGCGCGACCTCGATGATCACGTTGACGTTCCAGGGCGGGTTGGCGCCGACGGGAATCTTGGTGATGTCCATCCGCTCTCTCCGTTCTTGTTCTTGGAAACAGGTATATAACGGACTTTGCTGCACCGCACAATCATCAGCGGCGAAAGGCCGCATACGCCAAATTGGGCATGCTGCAACCGCTCAATCGGCGGCGCGTGCCGGGACCAGGCGCGCAACGAACGCGATCATCACCAGAACCGGGACGCCGAGGCACGCGGTGCCGATAAAGAACGGGGCATAGCCTACCGCATCGACGACCATACCGGAATAGCCTGCGACCAGCTTCGGCAGGAGCAGCATGATCGAGGTGAACAGGGCGTACTGGGTCGCGGTGAAGCGCGCGCTGGTCAGGCTGGACAGGTAGGCGACGAAGGCCGCTGCCGCGATACCGCCGCTCAGATTGTCGGCGGCGATGACCGCCATCAGCAGCGATATGACATTGCCCTGGGTGGCGAGGAATGCGAACAGCACGTTGGTTCCGGCGGCGAGCAGTCCGCCCGCAAAAAGGATCGGCAGGATGCCGTAGCGAGCGATCATCAGCCCCCCGAAGAACGTGCCGACGATCGTCATGGCAAGGCCGAATCCGCCGGAGATGCGGCCGATGTCCTGTTTCTCGAAGCCGAGATCGACATAGAAGACGTTGGCCATGACCCCCATCACCACGTCGGCGATCCGGTAGGTCGAGATGAGCGCGAGGATGAGCAGGGCAGGGCGCCCGAAGCGGGCGAAGAAATCGGCGAAGGGCGCGACGTAGGTCTCGATCGCCATCGCCCGCGGCTCCGCGCCGGCCCGCACCAGGATTACGCCAGCCAGCACCGCCGCGCCGACGGCCCCGGCGAGCCGGACTCCCTCGACCAGGAAACCGGCAAGCCCGTCGAGCAGGCCCGCCGCAACCAGCGCCCGCTTCTGGTCCTGCGCGAGATCGGACGTCATCAGGAACACCGAACCGAAGACCACCGCGGCGGCGGCGAAGGTCATAAGGAACCGCAGGTAGTCGGCACCGGTCCACTGGCCTTCGTCGGCAGCGGCGGCCCGCTCGGGCTCGGGCACCACCAGGGTGGTGACCACGCCGACGCCCATGACGCAGGCCATTGCCGTGTACGCGTAGAGCCAGGGGAAATACTGGTAGCTTGCGGGGTCGGGGTCGAACAAGCCGGCGATCTCCAGCGCCCCGGCGCCGGCAACGATCATGCCGATCCGGTAACCGGCTATATATGACGCCGACATCAGTCCCTGCATCTCGGGGTCGGCGACCTCGATGCGGTAGGCGTCGATGACGATGTCCTGGGTGGCCGAGCAGAACGCCAGCATGACCGCGAACACCGCCGCCATGACGAGTTGCTCAGACGGATCGTTGAAGGCCTTGAGCAGCAGCGCCGCGATGATTGCCGCCTGGGCCACCAGCAGCCACGAGCGGCGGCGGCCGAGGAGCCTGTCCAGCAGAGGCAGCGGCAGCCGGTCGACCACTGGCGCCCACACCACCTTGAACCCGTAGGCCAGCGCGGCCCAGCTGAAAAACCCGATGGCCGCGCGATCCACGCCGGCCTCGCGCAGCCAGACCGACAGCGTCCCGAAGACCAGCAGCAGGGGTACGCCGGCCGAGAAGCCGAGGAACAGCATCGAGATCACGCGCGGCGACAGGAACGCCCGGAAGGACTCCGACCAGCTTCTCATGGCGCCAATTTGCTCCCTGCCGCGTCGGCCGCGCTGCGACTCATCGCCGGAGCATAGCAGCGCTTGGCGGCGTGGGGAGCGTTAATTGGGGATGGCTCGAATCACCCCGCCTCGGCGTCGCGGCGGCGCTGGTCGCGCTTGCGTTCGTGCGGGTCGAGGATGGCCTTGCGCAGGCGGACGTGGTTCGGCGTCACCTCGACGCGCTCGTCGTCGGCGATATAGGCGATGGCGTCCTCCAGACCCATGCGGGTGACCGGCGTCAGCCGCACCGCCTCGTCCTTGCCGGCGGCGCGGATATTGGTCAGCTGCTTGGCCTTA
>JBFGQV010000078.1:0-13009 GCA_041563955.1 Alphaproteobacteria bacterium
CCAGCGTGCCGAGCTTGTCGGTCAGCTGCTCAAGGTGCCGGTCGGTGGCGCCGCGGCTGGCCTCGGCCTTGCCGACGGCGCGCTCGAGGCGCTCGAGGCTGTCGGCGGTCTTCTCCAGCAGGGCCTGGATGTAGGCCGGGACCGAGGTCTCGCCCTCGGCGCCGAGGGTGCCGGAGCTGAGCCGGGTGAGCCCCGACAGCCAGTCCTCGAGCTCGTTGTAGAAGCGGTTCTGGGCCTGCCCGGCGCGCAGCTCGAGAAAGCCGACGACGAGCGAGCCGGCGAGGCCGAACAGCGACGAGCTGAACGCCGTGCCCATGCCCGAGAGCGGCGACTGCAGGCCGGCCTTGAGGCGCTCGAAGGTATCGGTGAGATCGCCGCCGGCGACCGACAGGCTGCCGATCACGCCACCGATCGCGCGCACGGTATCGAGCAAGCCCCAGAACGTCCCCAGCAGGCCGAGGAAGACCAGCAGGCCGATGATGTAGCGCGACAGCTCGCGGCGTTCCTCGAGCCGGCTCGAGATCCCGTCCAGCAGCGTCTGCATGGCCGTGGTCGACAGGGTGAAGCGGCCGCCGGCGCGGTCGCCGAGCATGGTCGCCATCGGCGACAGCAGCCGCGGCGCGGCGCCGCTGGCGACTGCCGCCTGGTCGCGCCGGAAGCTCTCGATCCAGCGAACCTCCGGCCGCAGGGTCCAGACGTTGCGAAAGGTGTGGAAGACACCCCAGACCAGCACCGCCAGGATGATCGAATTGAGCGGCACATTCGACTGGAAGGCATCGACCAGGGTGGTCGAGGTGGCGGCCAGGCCCGCGGCCACGAGGCCGACGACGCCGATGAACACCACCATCCCGAACAGGAAACCGCCCGGCTTCGTCATGCTCCTTCCTTCCCTGTCAGAATCGCCCGCATCTTATCGCCCCCTGAATTGCTAAGACGGCGGCAGCCGCACCTCGACCCGGTCCTTCGGCTCCTCCTCGGTGCGGGCGCCGAGCGCCCGGACATCCATTCGAGTGCTCATTACACCATTTTCGATCAAATAGGTACGCACTGCCAGCGTACGGAACAAGGAACGCCGCCGCGCCTCGCTCCCGGACGGCGTGGTCGCGCTCGCGTAGCCGACGATCTGCACCCGCACCTCGGGATGGGCCCTGAGCCATTCGGCCAGCCCGTCGAGCTCCTCGTGCGCCGCCGCCGGCAGATCGGTGGCTTCCGTCGCATAGAGGATGCGGATCTCGGCCGGCCGCGGCAGGACCGCCGGCGGCTCCGGAACGGGCGTGGTAGCGCGCGAATCCGGCGGAAGTGTGGCGATTTGGGGCGCCTCGGGCGGCGTCAGCAGCGGCGCCGGGGGCGGCGCGGCAGGGCCGGGGCCGGGGACCGGTTTGGGCGCGTCGCCGCCGGACCGGGGGGCCGGCAGGGCGGGGGTATCGGGCACCTCCGGCGCGGGCGGCGGCGGGGTCAGCGCGGCGGGCGGCGGCGGTGGCGCCACCAGCCGCGGCGGCGGTGGCGGCGCCGTCACCAGCGAAGGCGGCGGCGCCTCGGGTACGGCCGCGATATCGGGCTGCTCGGGCGTGCCGGCGAGCCAGCGCTCGAAGTCGGCCGGGGTCACGGTCAGGCGTGAGATAGGGGCGGTGTCCGGCGGCGGCCGCCGCGTTTCAGCGGCACCCTGCTGCGCGCTCGCAACGGTCGCAAGCGGGGCCAGCAGCAGCACCGCAACCGCGACGGCATGGCCGAGGCGCAGGGCGGCACGCGCCCCGCCGGCGGGGCGCCCGCAACACCGTCTTTCCGTCATCCGCCGGGGAATCGCCACTGTCCAATCTGCCGTCTGTCCTGCAGGGTCCGCGGGATGCCGTGGGCCGCGCCGGCACGACGGGAAGATACTCCACCGCCGGCCGCGCGGACAACCGCCCGGGGCCGCCGGCGGGTCAGCCGCGCACCGCCAGCAGCTTGACGAACTCCCCATGCAGCCGGTCGTTGGCGGCCAGGATGGTCGGCGCATCGAGCCGGTGCGTCCGGTTGTCGATCTGGCTGACATAGCCGCCGGCCTCGCGCACCAGGATCACCCCGGCGGCGACGTCCCACGGGCTGAGCCCGGTCTCCCAGAACCCGTCGTAGCGGCCGGCCGCCACGTAGGCGAGGTCGAGCGCGGCCGCGCCCCAGCGCCGGACGCCGGAGGTCTTCTCCATGGCCGCGGCGAGCTGAGCGAGGAACGCCTGGTGCCCTTCGCCCTCCTGGCGGCCGAGATAGGGGATGCCGGTGGCGAGCAGGGAGTCGGCCAGCCGCCCGCGCCCGGAGACCCGCATCCGGCGGTCGCCGAGATACGCGCCGACGCCCTTCTCGGCCCAGAAGATCTCGTCCTTGACCGGGTCGTAGACGACGCCGGCGGTGATCTCGCCGCGCTCCTCGAGGCCGATCGAGACCGCGAAATGCGGCAGGCCGTGCAGGAAGTTGGTGGTGCCGTCGAGCGGATCGACCAGCCAGCGCCGGTCCGGGTCGGTGCCGGCGACGGCGCCGCTCTCTTCCATCAGGAACCCGAAGCCGGGTCGCGCCTTCTCGAGCTCCCGGCGCACGATGCGCTCGGCCTTGGTATCGGCGGCGGAGACGAAATCGGCCGGGCCCTTACGGCTGACCTGCAGCTGCTCGACCTCGCCGAAGTCGCGGATCAGCGCCCGCCCGGCCTTCTCGGCGGCGCGCACCATGACGTTGATGTTGGCGGATCGGAAGGCCATAGCCGGCTCCGGTTCGATATTGCGGGCGGGGCAGGGGACGCGGGATCAGTCGCGCGCCCGCTCCACATAGGTCGCATCGGCCGTGTTGACGACGATGCGGGTGCCGGATTCGATGTGCGGCGGCACCATGACGCGCACGCCGTTTTCGAGCACCGCCGGCTTGTAGGAGGAGGCCGCGGTCTGGCCCTTGACCACCGGGTCGGCCTCGACGATCTGCATGGTCACGGTCTCCGGCAGCTCGACGCCGATCGGCGAGTCCTCGTAGGATTCGATCATCACGTTCATGCCCTCCTGCAGGAACTTGGCCGCGTCCTCACCGATGAAGTCGATGTTCAGCGTGATCTGCTCGTAGGTGTCGCTGTCCATGAAGGTGTAATCGGCGCCGGCGGCGTAAAGGAACTGGTACTGCTTCTGGTCGAGGCGCACGCGCTCCACCGTCTCGGAGGAGCGGAAGCGCTCGTTCAGCTTGGTGCCGTCGCGGATGTCCTTCAGCTCGACCTGCAGATAGGCGCCGCCCTTGCCGGGCTGGGTGTGCTGGATCTTCACCGCGCGCCACAGCCGGCCCTGATGCTCGATGATGTTGCCCGGGCGGATGGCATTGCCGTTGATCTTCATGTTCGAAAAAACCGTTCGTCTGTCGGGGGAAACGGCGCGGTTATAGCGGCTGCGCGGCGGCTACGCAATCTCCGCGAACAGGCGGTTGAACGCGCGCACCGCGGCCGCCGGGCCGTCCGCGTGCTCCCACACGCCGGCGACGACGGCGAGGAAGTCGGCGCCGGCCTCGACCAGCACCGGGGCGTTGTCGACCGTAATGCCGCCGATGGCAACGCACGGCACCTCCATCAGCTCGCTCCACCAGGTCAGGATCTCCGGCTCGGCGCGGGTCTTCGGCTGCTTGGTGCCGGTGGCGAAGAACGCCCCGAAGGCGACGTAGTCGGCGCCCTGCTCTGCCGCCACCATGGCGAGGTGGCGGGAATTATGGCAGGTCACGCCGACGATCGCCTCAGGGCCGACGAGGCGCCGCGCCTCGGCGTAGGTGACGTCCTCCTGGCCGACATGGACGCCGTCGCAGCCGGTCTCGGCCGCGAGGTCGGGCCGGTCGTTCATCAGGAAGGCGACGTCGCGGTCCCGCGCCACCGGCCGCAGCATGTCGGCGGCACGGCGGATCTCGTCGTCGGACGCATCCTTCAGCCGCAGCTGCAGGCAGGCCACGTCGCCGGCATCCAGCGCCGCAGCGAGGGTGTCGCGGAACGCACCCGGGTCGAGCGCCGGCGGGGTGATGAGATACAGCCGGCAGCGGTCACCGTTATCCATTGGCCTGCCGCTCCAGCCACTCGCGGCAGGCGCGTTCCGGGTCGCGCCGGGCGCGTTCGACCGCGGCGAGGTCGAGCGCCTCGGGTCGCTCCGCGATCACGCGCGCACCGCGTTGCGCAGCGATATCGGAGATCTTGCCGGCCGTGTCGCCGGCAAAACGGATCACGGCGACGCCGTCGCGCAGCGCCGCCAGCGCGTAACCGGGCATGTCGCCGCAGTCGAGCACTGCGGTCACCTCGGCCTCGGGATGCGCGGCCCGCGCCTCCTCGATAACGGCGCGGAACCAGGACGGTCCGGCATAGCCGGCCGCCCCCTTGGCGCTCATCAGCGTGACCGGCACGCCGAGCGCCGCCGCCGCCGCCAGCGCCGCCTTGGCATGGGCGAGGCCGTGGACGACGATGGCGGGGGGGAGGGGACGCTCCGCACCTTGGGTTGCGTGTGTCGTGTTGCGTGCCATCATCCGGTTCAGCAGTTCTTAACCCGATACCGAGATCCTGCCTCTAATCCGGCATCTTGTGAGGCAGACCTTACCGTGCCCGACAGCCTTACCTTTAATTACGTCAGAAAAACAGACGATTATTGGCGCGAGGTTGGCGCCTGCGTGGCGGCTGAGCTGTCACACTGGTACGTACTGGCAAGCGGCGCCCTGGTCCTTGCCTTGTTGTCGTATGTTGTCGTCGGGACGGTGAACGGGTGGATAGATGTCACCGTCCTGGTCCTTGTCGGCGTGATATTCGCGATCAAGATACCGATTTACGGTTATTTGGGTTATCGTTACTGGAACGCCTTGAAACAAGCTGCGCCCCCCGGCGGCGAAGAGATTGCGGGCGTCGCTGACGCCAACGGCATCGAGTTTTCCGGTTTTCCCGACGGCATAGAATACAGTTGGACCGACATTCTGACCGTGGTGGAGAAACAGCACTATTTCCTGCTCCGCGCCAGGAGCGAACCTCATCCGTCGGGACGATATTGCTACAGCTACATACCTAAACGGGCCTTCGGGAAGTCGTTGGCTTTAAATGCGTTCCGCGACCTACTTCGCGCGCATGCGCCCGGATTCCGCGCCTGGACGAAGGTGTGAGGCGATGACCGACATCTGTAGGTTTTCCTTCAAATACACCATCAGGGAAGAGGACGTTGCCAGCGCCCTGCGCGCGCACACCCGCACTTTCAAATCGACGTGGTTGCTATGGATCGTTTTCGGCGCTCTTGCTGCCTACGGCCCTCTTGCCGGCGGTATCGGGTCGGCCAGGGGACCATGACGCCGCTTTCTTTCGCCTGGACCATTCTGGTGTTCGCCGCCGCCAGCGCCGCCTTGGCATGGGCGAGGCCGTGGACGACGATGGCGGGGGGGAGGGGAGTTGACGCTTTCATAATCTTTCTCTGGTACGCGTAGCGGCGTAATGTAATGGCCGAAGAAGGAAAAACGAAGCCGAATGCCCGACAGCGTTGAATACAAATGCGTGATGACGTCACGGGACTTCCTGCAGGCATGCATCGCCCTCAGGCTGAGAAAGGTCTGGTTCTGGGGTGTGTGGGCACTGCTGACCCTGTTGTGCGGCCACAGCGTATACTCCGGGATCATGTCCCTGGTCGGGGGCGGGGAGACGTTTGGTGGTCTGTTTTTGATCATGTTCTTCGGCGGTCTGTATGCCTTCTGGCTGTGGGCCGTATTCCGGCTTCCCGAACGCAGCTATCGCGATCTTCCCGGTGTCGGTGTCGAATTCAGCATGACGGTGAACGGCGAGGGGGTGTCGGGCCACAGCGACCACCAGAACTACACGTATCGCTGGGACATGTATTCGAGAGCGGTCGAAAAATCCGATATTTTCGTGTTGTTCATGGGCAGGAACGTGTTCCACCCGCTTCCGAAACGATGTATGCCGGCCGAGGGCATGAGTCGGGTCAGGGACCTAATCCGCGCCAATATTCCTCAAGCTAGGCTTTTGGCCTGAACCTGCAGGCGAGTGTATCATCCGGAAACCTGAGACTGACAACTCGCCACCGTATCCATGAGCAAAGCCTTCACAAAAGAGTCCGACGGCGACCTCGACGCGGACCTCCCCGACGAGCCGGATCCCTTGCCGGCGGGGCGGAAGAACTACATCACGCCGGCGGGGCTGGAGCGGCTGCGGGCGGAGCTCGGCGAGTTGTGGACCGTCGAGCGGCCGAAGGTCGTCGAGACCGTTGCCTGGGCGGCCGGCAACGGCGACCGCTCGGAGAACGGCGACTACATCTACGGCAAGAAGCGGCTGCGCGAGATCGACCGGCGGGTGCGGCACCTGCGCAAGCGCATCGAGATTGCCGAGGTCGTCGATCCCAAGCGCCAGACCAACCGCGACCGCGTGTATTTCGGCGCCGTCGTGACTTACGCTGACGGCGAGGGGCACAAGCGCACGGTGCGCATCGTCGGCGTTGACGAGGCGCGCTCTGAAGACGGCGAGATCAGCTGGGTCTCACCGGTCGCCCGCGCGCTGCTGAAGGCCGAGGCGGGCGACGTCGTCGAGGTGCGCACGCCGGCTGGCAGCGAGGAGCTCGAGGTGCTCGAGATCCGCTATCCCGACAAATGATGCGCCTGTCCGTTCTCGACCAGTCGATTGCCGTCGAGGGCCGGCCGCACGGCCAGGCGATCCAGGACACGCTGGCCCTCGCGCAGTATTGCGAGAGCCTGGGCTATCACCGGTTTTGGGTCTCCGAGCATCACAACCATCCGACCATCGTCGGCACCGCGCCGGAGATCCTGATCGCGGCCATTGCCGCGCGCACGGAGCGCATCCGCGTCGGCAGCGCCGGCGTCATGCTGCCGCATTACTCCGCCTTCAAGGTGGCCGAGCAGTTCCGGGTGCTCGACGCGATCGCGCCGGGACGCATCGACCTCGGGCTCGGCCGCGCGCCGGGCTCGGACGGGCGCACCGCCTTCGCGCTGCATCCGCTGGCCAGCCAGCGGCCCGAGCAGTTCCCCGCCGACGTGCGCGACCTCGACGCCTGGGTGCACGGCGAGGCGCTGGTCGAGGACCATCCCTTCGCGGCGATCAAGGCCTATCCGCAGGGGCCGACGGCGCCCGAGGTGTGGATGCTCGGCAGCTCGCTGTACGGCGCGCAGCTCGCCGCCGTGCTCGGCCTGCCGTACTGCTTCGCCTGGTTCATCACCGACGGCTTCGGCTGCGACGAGGCGCTGGCGCAGTACCGCAAGAACTACCGCCCGAGCGCGCGCTGGCCGGAGCCGCATGTGGCAATCTGCCTGTGGGCGCTCGCCGCCGATACCGACGAAGACGCGCAGCATCAATTCACCTCGCGGGCCCGCTGGAAGCTGTACCGCGACCGCGGCGTCTACGGGCCGCTGGAGAGCCCGGAGGACGCGGCGGCGCACAGCTACACCGACAAGGAGGCCGAGATCCTCGAGGGCCTGCGCCGCGACTCCTTCGTCGGGACCGGCGCATCCGTCGCCGCCCGTATCCGCGAGGTCGCCGAGGCGCAGGGGGCGGATGAGGTCGCCGTCGTCACCTGGGCCCACGACGAGTCCGTGCGCCGGCGCAGCTACGCTCTGCTGGCGGGGGAATTCGGCCTGTCGGCGGCATGAGAAACGGGGCCCGCGGGGCCCGTTTCGCAGTCCTTTTCGGCCACGCCGCGGATCAGAGCAGCTTGCCCATCGCCACCGCCGTGTCCGACATGCGGTTCGAGAAGCCCCACTCGTTGTCGTACCAGGACAGCACGCGCACGAGCTTGCCGTCGATCACCTGGGTCTGGGTGAGGTCGAAGGTCGAGCTCGCCGGGCTGTGGTTGAAGTCGATCGAGACCAGCGGTCGGTCGTTGACCGCGAGCACGCCCTTCAGCGGTCCCTTGGCGGCCTTCTTGATCGCCTCGTTGATTGCCTCGGCGGTGGTCTTCTTCTTCGCGTCGAACTTCAGGTCGATGAGCGAGACGTTCGGGGTCGGCACGCGGATCGCCGTGCCGTCCAGCTTGCCGGCGAGCTCCGGCATCACCAGGCCGACCGCCTTGGCGGCGCCGGTCGAGGTCGGGATCATCGAGACCGCCGCCGCGCGGGCCCGGCGCAGGTCCTTGTGCAGCGTGTCCACCGTGGCTTGGTCTCCGGTGTAGGCGTGGATCGTCGTCATGTAGCCGCGTTCGATACCGATCGCCTTGTGCAGCACATAGGCGACCGGCGCGAGGCAGTTGGTGGTGCACGAGGCGTTCGAGACGACGACGTGGCTCTTCGTCAGCTTCTTGTGGTTGACGCCGTAGACGACGGTCAGGTCCGCGCCGGCGGCCGGAGCCGAGACCAGCACCCGCTTCGCGCCGGCCTCGAGGTGCAGCGCCGCCTTCTCGCGCGCGGTGAAGATGCCGGTGCATTCGAAGGCGATGTCGACGCCGAGCTCCTTCCACGGCAGCTTGGTCGGGTCGCGCTCGGCCGTCACCTTGACCTTGCCGCGCCCGAAATCGATCCAGTCCTTGCCGGTCTTCACCTTGCCCTGCAGCGTGCCGTGCACCGAATCGTAGGTCACAAGGTGCGCGTTCGCCTCGACCGAGCCGAGGTCGTTGATGCCGACGAACTCGACGTCCTTGCGGCCGGACTCGATCGCCGCCCGCAGCACCAGCCGCCCGATGCGGCCGAAGCCGTTGATTGCCACCCGTAATGCCATGGTAACTCCCTCTTGAAGCTGATCGTTGCTGTGTGGTCCGCGTCGTCTAAAGCTTGCTCTTCGTTTCCGCCACCACCGCGTCGGCGGTGATCCCGAAATGCTCGTACAGCTTGCCGGCCGGGGCCGAGGCGCCGAAACTGTCCATGCCGACGAAGCCGCCGTCGCTGCAGAGCAGCGCATCCCAGCCGAGGCGGACGGCGGCCTCCACCCCCACGCGCACCGATTTCGGGCCGAGCACGGCGTTGCGATAACCCTTGTCCTGCTGCGCGAACAACTCGAAGCATGGCATCGAGACCACGGCGGTCGGGATGCCGTCGCCTTCCAGCTGCGCGCGCGCGGCCATGGCGATTTCGACCTCCGAGCCGGTGGCGATCAGCGTTGCCTTGCGCTTGCCGGAGGCTTCGGCCAGAACGTAGCCGCCCCTGGCACACAGGTTCTCCGCGGTGTGCTCGGTGCGCAGTGTCGGAACGCCCTGGCGCGTCAGCGCCAGGATCGAGGGCGACTTATCGTGTTTCAGGGCCAGTGCCCAGCACTCGGCGGTCTCGACCACGTCGGCCGGCCGGAACACGAGCAGGTTCGGCATCGCGCGCAGGCTCGCCAGGTGCTCGACCGGCTGGTGCGTCGGGCCGTCTTCGCCGAGGCCGATCGAATCGTGCGTCATCACGTAGATGACGCGCTTGCCCATCAGCGCCGACAGGCGGATCGACGGCCGGCAGTAATCGGTGAATACGAGGAAGGTGCCGCCGTAGGGGATCAGCCCGCCGTGCAGCGCGATCCCGTTCATCACCGCCGCCATGCCGTGCTCGCGCACGCCGTAATTGACGTAGCCGCCGGAGAAATCGTCACGCGTTACGGCGACATGGCGGCTCGTCCTCGTGCCGTTGGAGCCGGTGAGGTCGGCGGAGCCGCCGACCATCTCGGGCACCGCGGCGGTCAATACCTCGAGCACCTTCTGCGAGGCGACGCGGGTCGCCAGCTTCGGCGCCTCGCTTGACATCGCCGCCTTGAACTCGTCCAGCGCCGCCTCCCAGCCCAGCGGCAGGTCGCCGGCGGCGATGCGCTCGAACTCGCTGCGCACGTCGTTGTCGAGGGCGGCGACGCGGCCCTCCCAGTCGGCCCGCACCGCTTCGCCGCGCGCGCCGACGCCACGCCAGGCGGCGAGGATCTCGTCGGGGATCTCGAACGGCGGGTACGGCCAGCCCAGCTTCCTGCGCGCCCCGGCGACCTCGTCCTCGCCGAGCGGCGCGCCGTGGGTCTTCTCGCTGCCCGCCTTGGTCGGGGCACCGAAGCCGATCACCGTGCGGCAGGCGATCAGCGACGGCCGGTCATCGGCACAGGCGGCGGCGATCGCCTTGTCGACCGCCTCGGGGTCGTGCCCGTCGACGCGGGCGACATGCCAGCCCGAGGCCTCGAACCGCATCAGCTGGTCGTCGTGCACCGACAGCTCGGTCTTGCCGTCGATGGTGATGCCGTTGTCGTCGAACAGCACGATAAGCCTGGACAGTCGCAGATGCCCGGCGAGCGAGACCGCCTCGTGGCTGATGCCCTCCATCAGGCAGCCGTCACCGGCCAGGACGTAAGTGTAATGGTCTACGATGCCGCTCCCGTATCGCGCCGCCAGCATGCGCTCCGCCAGCGCCATGCCGACCGCGTTCGCAAGTCCCTGGCCGAGCGGGCCGGTGGTCGTTTCGATGCCCGGAGCGTGGCCGTACTCGGGATGGCCGGCGGTGTGACTGCCGAGCTGGCGGAACGCCTTCAGCTGGTCGATATCCATGCCGGCATAGCCGGTCAGGTGCAGCAGCGAATACAACAGCATCGAGCCATGCCCCGCCGACAGCACGAAGCGGTCGCGGTCCGGCCAGTCCGGCGCCGAGGGGTCGAATTTCAGATGCCGCGTGAAGAGCACGGTGGCGACGTCGGCGGCCCCCATCGGCATGCCCGGGTGGCCGGAATTGGCCTTCTGTACCGCGTCCATGGACAGCGCGCGGATGGCGTTCGCCATGTCGGTATGCGTTGCGGTCGGATCCAGCGTTTCGGCAAGCGTCATGTCAATGTTCCCGCTCTCGTCCCTGTATTCGCAAACGATTCGCCGGCCATCGGGGGGCGTCGCGTCCGGCGTTCCGTGCCATCGACAGTTCGGGCGCCGCCGGCCGGACAACCTGCCGGTGGGCCAGTATGGCAGCAAGGTGGCAAAATGACGCCCTGCTTCGGGGTCGTCAATGCCCGACCCGTCCGGGTGGGTGGTTGCGGACCGGGAGCCTGCGCCGCCGGGCCGGGGGCACACGCAGCCGTCACACCGTGGTGCGCGCACCGGGGATGGCTGTGGATGGTTTCGTGTGCCGCATTCGGGAATATCGGGGATCGTTCGGCGATGGCGATGTGTCGTCCACTGCCAGCACTGCCCTGCTGTGTGTGGACCTGTGGATATCCTGTGGAAAATGCCGAGCGGTACCGGAGGCTTACGGTCGGCCCGCGACTCTGCTATGAAGGTCGACAGGTGAGCACGGCCAGGAAGCGAGGATCATGAGCGAGCCTGCGAGGGCGATGGATGCGGCCAAGCCGGACGGGAAACGGCCGGCGCGGCGCGCCAACGGCGTGCTGCCGTACCAGGAGATGCGGGCGCTGATCGCCGACGGCCAGATCGCCGCGACGCAGGAGATCCCCGAGGCGCAAATCCAGCCGGCAAGCATGGACCTGCGGTTGGGCCGGACCGCCTATCGCGTCCGCGGCAGTTTCCTGCCCGGCCCGAACGCGACGGTGATGGAGAAGATCGAGCGCTTCTGCATGCACGAGATCGATCTTGCGGGCGGCGCGGTCCTGGAAAAGGGCTGCGTCTACATCGTGCCGCTGATGGAATCGCTGCGCCTTGCGCGCAGTATCGCCGGTATCGCCAATCCCAAGAGTTCGACCGGCCGCCTCGACATCTTCACCCGCACCATCACCGACCGTTCCAGCGCATTCGAGCGCATCCGCGCCGGATACGAGGGGCCGCTGTATCTGGAGATCTCGCCGCGCTCGTTCAGCATCGTGGTCTACGAGGGCACGCGGCTCAACCAGCTGCGGCTGCGGCGCGGCGCGTCCGCCTACAGCGACGCCGCGATCCGCCGGCTGCACGAGGAGGTCGGCCTGATCGATCGCGCGCCGGGCGAGGAGGACGTGGCCAACGGCCTCGCCCTGTCGGTCGATCTGGGCGGCGATCGCGACGGCGGACCCGCGGGCTATCGCGCAAAGCACCATGCGCCGCTGATCGATGTCGAGAAGATCGGTTATTACGACCCGCTGGAGTTCTGGGATCCGATCCACGTCCGGCCGGGGGAGGGCATCTTCCTCAACCCCGACGATTTCTATATTCTCGCCTCGAAAGAGGCGGTGAAGGTGCCGCCGGACTGTGCCGCCGAGATGGTCGCGTACGATACGCTGGTCGGCGAGTTCCGGGTGCATTACGCCGGGTTCTTCGATCCCGGTTTCGGCTGGCAGGCTGATATCCGGGGCCGCACGCGCGCGGTGCTGGAGGTGCGCTCGCACGAAGTGCCGTTCCTGCTCGAGGATGGCCAGATCGTCGGGCGGCTGGCGTACGACAAGCTTGCCGACGTGCCCGAAAAGCTTTACGGCGCGGAAATCGGTTCCTCCTATCAGGGGCAAGGGCTCATGCTGTCGAAGCAATTCAAACGGCCCGGGAGGAAAAAGTGAGCCGTCTGGATGTCGCCGAGGCCCGGCTGACGGCTGCCCTCAACCGTCTCGAGGCGGCGCTGGCAAAGGCGCCGCAGGCGGCCGGCGGGCCCGAGACGGCGGCCGAACTGGAACGCATGCGCCGCGATTATGCGATGCTGCGCGAGAAGGCCGACATGGCCGGCGGGCGCCTCGACGTTGCGATCGGCCGGTTGCGGGCGATCCTCGGCGACGGTGCGGTCTAGGAGGGCGCCATGGGACAGCTGACCATCAACGTGAACGGACACCATTACACGATCGGCTGCGGAGACGGCGAGGAGGACCGGTTGCGCGCGCTCGCCGCCGAGCTGTCCCGGCGCATGGATGCACTAGTCGGCGAGGTGGGGCAGGTCGGCGACGCGCGGCTTCTGGTCATGCTCAACCTGCTCCTCCTCGACGAGATCGAAGAGCGGTCGGGCGCGATGGCGCCCGCCGGTGCCGGCGCCGGCGACGAAGACCGGGCCGCCGCCGTTCTGGAATCCCTGGCGGCGCGCATCGAGATGCTTGCCGAACGGCTCGAGGGCGCCTAGATAAGGGCCGGGCGACTGCGGCGCGGCGCGTGAATCGTCATGATCCCTGGGGCCAATGAAACTCTCTAGGGAACTGTCCCTGCCGGGGTCG
>JBFGQV010000079.1:0-12657 GCA_041563955.1 Alphaproteobacteria bacterium
CCGGATCGCGATCGCGGCCCTGCTTGCGGCAACGTCGCTGAGCCTGTTTGTCCATTCACTGGCCGGATTGCTGGGATATGTCTGACGCGTTGGACCGCCTCGATGCGAGGCCGCGGGCGCGGCTCGGCCACTATCCGACGCCGATCGAGGCGATGCCGAACCTGGCGGCGGCGCTGGGGCGCGCCGGCGGGCTTTACGTCAAGCGGGACGACTGCACCGGACTCGCGTTCGGCGGCAACAAGGTGCGGCAGCTGGAGTTCTATCTCGGCGAAGCGCTGCAGGAGGGTGCCGACACCGTGCTGATCACCGGCGCGGTGCAGTCGAACTTCGCGCGCAGCGCCGCGGCCGCGGCGGCCAGGCTGGGCCTTCACTGCCATATCCAGCTGGAGGAGCGCGTCGCGAAAACGGATCCCGAGTACCGCCGGTCCGGCAACGTGCTGCTCGACCGCATGCTGGGCGCGACGCTGCATTCCTATCCCCAGGGCGAGGACGAGGCCGGCGCCGACCGCCGCCTGCAGGAGATCGCCGAAGACCTCAAGAGCCGGGGCCGCCGCCCCTACGTGATCCCGCTGGCGCCGGGCCACAAGCCCTTGGGGGCGCTCGGCTATGTCGATGCGGCGCGGGAAATCCTCGGGCAGCTGGAGGCGCAGTCGCTCGGCATCGCCGAGATCGTGGTGGCGTCGGGCAGCGGCGCCACCCATGCCGGGCTGCTGTTCGGCCTGCGGGCGCTGGGCAGCGCGATGCGCGTGACCGGCATCTGCGTGCGCCGCGCCGCCGACATCCAGCGCGAGCGGATCATCGCGCGCTGCGGTGACATCGCGGAGCTGCTGGGAACCGCCGCCGTCGTGGACGCCGATGACGTGATCACGGATGACAGGAGTTTCGCGCCCGGCTACGGCCGGCTCAACGAGGCGACCGTACGCGCCATCGACCTCGGCGCGCGCTGCGAGGCGCTGATCCTCGATCCGGTCTATACCGGCAAGGTTCTGGCCGGCGCCATCCTGCGTGCCGGCGAGACCGGGCGGGACCACCACCTTCTGTTCCTTCATTCCGGCGGCGCACCGGCGACCTTCGCCTATTCCACCGCCCTGACCGAGGCGCTGGCGGCGCTGCGCCCCGAAACCTGACCTGGCGTCATCCCCCGGGTTTGACGGCCTTGCGCCGCAACCGGTCGACGATACGGCCGGCCACCGGCATCGCCAGATCGGGCACCAGCGCCAGCGGGATCAGCAGCAGCCGCAACGGCAGAGTGGCCACGGGCGCCAGCAGCAGCGCGGCGATCCCGAACAGGCTGCCGAAGATGGGTAGCGGCGACGGCCCGTCATGGGCCCGCCGGTGAATGCGGTCGGCCGCGAAGAAGACATTGTACGCGGTGAATTTCAGCCACAGCACCCCGAGCACCGCCACACCGATCCAGCGATCGATCTCGGACATCGCGGCGTCCCTTCAGTTCAGTTCCACCTGGTAATGGTGGGTTGCCGTCAGGCAGCGGCTGAGCCGCCATTCCACGGGCCTGCCGTCGAGGGCGAGGGCGATGCGGTCGATCTCCAGCAGCGGCGTGCCGGGGGCAACGCCGAGCAGCTTTGCGTCGCGCGCGTCGGCGGCAACGGCGGACAGGCGCTCGATCGCGCGAGCGATGGTGACGCCGTAGCGGCGCTCATACAGATCGTACAGCGTGTTCGGGACCGCGCGGATTTCCGCGAGGTCCGGGAACAGGAGCTGCGGCACCGCGATGGTCTCCACGATCGCCGGCTGCCCGTCGAGGCTGCGCACCCGGCGGATGCGGATCACTGGAGCGCCGCGGCCGACCGCAAGGCAGCCGGCCTCGATGCGGCCGGCCAGCCCTTTGCGCACCGAGACGAGGCGGCTTTCCGGCAGGCGACGCGCGCCGTCGGGGCCGACGAGATGAAAAAAATGGAATAACGCCCGGTGCTGGTCGTGCTCGGCGACGAAAGTGCCGCGGCCCTGCCGGCGGACGACGACATTGTCGGCGGCCAGGGCATCGAGGGCCTTGCGCACCGTGCCCTGGCTGACCCCGAACCGGTCGGCCAGCTGGAATTCGCTGGGCAGCAATTCGCCGGGGCGCCATTCGCCGGCGATCAGGTGCTGCAGCAGCAGCGCCCTGACCTGGGCGTAGAGCGGCTGGGAGCGGGGGCCCCCGGCCGTGTCGGGTTGCGGCGTTGCGTCCATGCCCCATGATAGCGCAATCCTTGACTCGTCGCCATCTATTATGTCTTATATAAGACCTAAGACTGATTTCCGACAAACAGGACATGGAGGGAAGGCAGATGCCTCCGCATTTTCTGGTACACAATCCCGAGGATTCCGCCGGCGTCATCGTCGTCGAGGACGCCAAGGCGGGCATGGAGCTCGAGGGTTGGGTGATGGACACCGACGAGACCATCCACGTCACCGCCCTCGACGACATCCCGATCGGCCACAAGGTGGCGCTGTCCGACATCAAGGGTGGCGACACCATCATCAAATATGGCCACGACATCGGCAAGGCGGTCGCCGACATAAGGCGCGGCGGCCACTTGCACGTCCACAACGTCAAGACGAAGAGGTGGTGACATGACGAACCGCAAATTCATGGGATATCGCCGCGAGAATGGCCGCGTCGGCATCCGCAACCACGTCATCATTTTGCCGCTGGACGATCTGTCGAACGCCGCCTGCGAAGCGGTGGCGAACAACATCAAGGGGACGATGGCGATTCCCCATGCCTATGGCCGGCTGCAGTTCGGCGAGGACCTGGAGCTGCATTTCCGCACCCTGATCGGAACGGGGTGCAACCCGAATGTCGCCGCCGTCATCGTCATCGGCATCGAGCCGGGCTGGACCGGACGCGTCGTCGACGGCATCGCCAAGACCGGCAAGCCGGTCGAGGGCTTCGCCATCGAGCGCAACGGCGACCACAAGACGATCGAGATGGCCTCGCGCAAGGCCAAGGAGTTCGTCCACTGGGCGTCCGAAAAACAGCGCGAGGAGGCCGATCTGTCCGAGCTCTGGGTCTCGGTCAAATGCGGCGAGTCGGACACGACCTCGGGCCTCGCCTCGAACCCGACCGTCGGCAACTTCATCGACAAGGTCGACCCGTTGGGCGCCTACACCTGCTTCGGCGAGACCTCGGAGCTGACCGGCGCCGAGATGGTCTGCAGGACGCGGGCGAAGACGCCAGAGGCCGGCGAGAAGTTCATGCGCACCTGGCAGGCCTACATGGACGAGGTGATCGAGCCGCACAAGACCTCGGACCTGTCGGACAGCCAGCCGACCAAGGGCAATATCGAGGGCGGGCTGACGACGATCGAGGAGAAGGCCTTCGGCAACCTCGAGAAGATCGGCAAGAAGACGTCCTTCATCGACGTGCTGGAGCCGGCGGAAGAGCCGTCCGCCGGCCCTGGCCTCTACTTCATGGATACCTCGTCGGCTGCGGCCGAATGCGTGACCCTGCAGGCCGCCGCCGGATTCGTGGCGCACCTGTTCCCGACCGGCCAGGGCAACGTCATCGGCAACCCGGTCGAACCGGTCATCAAGCTGACCGCCAACCCGCGCACGGCGCGCGAGATGGCCGAGCACATCGATGTCGACGTCTCCGGCATCCTGCGCCGGGAGATGACGCTGGACGAGGCGGGCGACGCGCTGCTGGAGATGACCCTGCGCACCTGCAACGGCCGCTATACGGCCGCCGAGGCGCTGGGCCACCGAGAGTTCGTACTGACAAAACTCTACCGCAGCGCCTGAATTCCGCGTACCCTGCGGGGCAAGATCGGGCCGGCTCCCTGCGAGGCGCCGGCCCCTTTCTTCCCGATCATCAGGACATTGCGGCGGGCCGCCGGCCGGAAGAAACAGGTTGCATGCAGGATGATTTCCGCACGCACTTGGCCCAGATCAATTACAAGCCGATCGGCGGCAGCGAATGTGTCCGGCAGGACGTGGTGCAGATGGATAGCGTAACGCTCACTCTCAACGACATGTACGGCCTTGCGTCGCGGATCCTGGTGCGCAGCGGCGCCAGCGAGGAGAATGCCGGCCATGTCGCGACCGCACTGTCGGTGGCGGAGGCCGACGGGCTGTCGGGCCATGGCCTGTCCCGCCTGCCGAGCTACTCGGCCCAGGTCCGCAGCGGCAAGGTGAACGGCACGGCGACCCCGCTGGTCACCGAGGATCCCGGAAAGGCGGTCCTGCGTGTCAACGCCAGGGACGGCTTTGCCTTCCCGGCGATTGCCAAGGCAATCGACCGGATGCCGCCGCTGGCCCGCACGCACGGGATTTCGGCCGCGGCGATCGCCCACTCGCACCACTGCGGTGCGCTGGGCTACCACGTCGAGCGGCTGGCGGATCAGGGCCTCGTCGGCATCATGTTCGCCAACAGCCCGGCGGCGATCGCGCCCTGGGGCGGCGCCAAGGCGCTGTTCGGCACGAACCCCATCGCCTTCGCGGCGCCGCGCAACACCGGGATGCCGCTGGTGATCGACCTGTCGCTCAGCAAGGTGGCGCGCGGCAAGATCATGGTCGCGGCGCAGAAGGGCGAGCCGATCCCGGAAGGCTGGGCCGTCGACAGCGCCGGCCAGCCGACGACCGACGCCAGGGCGGCGATGTCAGGGACCATGCTGCCGATGGGCGACGCCAAGGGATCGGCGCTCGTGCTGATGGTCGAGATCCTGGCGGCGACGCTCACCGGGGCCAGCTACGGCTACGAGGCCAGCTCGTTCTTCGATGCCGAGGGTGGGCCGCCGCGGGTCGGCCACACGATGATCGCGATCGACCCCGGCGCCACGGTCGACGTCTTCACCGGCAACGCCTTCGGGCCGCGCCTCGAGGCCCTGATCGCGCAGATCCGGCTGCAGCCGGGCACCCACGTCCCCGGGGCCAATCGCGAGGCGCGGCGCCGCGAGGCCCGCTTCAACGGCGTTGCCATTGCCGCCGACCTGCACCAACAACTGACCCTGCTGGCAGGCGGTTGACGTCTGCCCGGCAGCCGGACGTCGCCGGACGCCCGACTGTCGGCTGTGCCTGCGGTCCCGCATCTGCCAATATGCCGGGTATGGCTGATGAACCGGGCCAGACCATCCGCCCCGCACACGCAGGCGAAGCCGGCGCAATACGCGATGTGGTGCGCCGGGCCTACGAGAAATACGTCCCGCGCATGGGCTGCGAGCCGGGTCCGATGCTGGATGACTACGGCAAAAGGGTCGCGGACGGCGCCGCGTTCGTCGTCGAGGTCGCGGGCCGGATCGCCGGGGTCCTCGTGCTGCTGCCCGGAGACGACCATCTGCTGCTCGACAACGTTGCGGTCGATATCGGCCTGCAGGGCCACGGCATCGGCACGTCCCTGATCGCCTTCGCCGAGGCGGAGGCCGTGCGGCGCGGCTATGGCGAGATCCGCCTCTACACGCATGAAACCATGGTCGAGAACGTGCGCATGTATGAGAGGCTGGGGTACCAGGAGACAGGCCGCGGCAAGCAGGCGGGCTACCACCGGGTCTTCATGCGCAAACGGCTGTGACTCCGCCGCGCGAGTTGCGCTAACATGGTGGTTATTCTTGCGTGTGCCGGGCCGGCGGTGGCACTCCGACCCCCGAGTCCACCACGATGCGGTGCCGGATTGACGCACGGATGCTGGACAGAGGAGCGACGCGGATGAAGCCCAAGGAATATTACGAGGAGATGTTCAAGGCCCACCAGCTCGAGCTGGCGGCACAGATGGCGCGCCTGCGGGCGAAGCGCTGGGAGATCCAGAAGGATGCCGAGCGCGAATTCGACGAGCAGGTCGCCAAGCTGCGCAAGATGTCCGAGGAGGCAGAGCAGCGAAGCCGGAAGTTCTTCGATGCGGGACAGGAGTCGTGGCGGGACATGGAGGAGAATATCTCCACTGCCTATGAATCGGTCGTCTCGGCCGCGGAACGCGCGTTGGAGCGGTTTTCGGAGGCCGCCCTCTCGAAGGAGCAGCCGCGCGAGCCGGCGGACAAGAAGGGCGGCAGGCGGAAATAGCGTTTTCGCGCAGCGCCGCGTGATCCGTCAAATGGTGCAGCCGATCTGGCCCAGCCGTTCGCTGAGGCGGAGGTTTTCGCGGTAGTCGATCGGCACCACGACCAGCGACGGCCCCTTGTGTGCCAGCGCTTGACCGATCGCCGCTGAGAGATCGGCCGAGTGCGCAACGCATTGGCCGTGCCATCCGAATGCGCGCGCGAGCTCCAGCCAATCCGGGTTGCCGAACGACAGGTCGGTGTGTTCGCCGAACTCGTTGTCCTGCTTCCAGGAGATGAGGCCATAGCCGCCGTCCTCCCAGACCATCATGGTGATGTCGGCGTCCAGCCGGCGGGCGGTCTCCATCTCCTGCACGTTCATCAGGAAGTCGCCGTCGCCGGCGATGCCGAGAACCCTGCGCTCCGGAACCGCGAGGTGGGCGGCGATGGCCCCCGGCAGAGGCATGCCCATGGCGCAGAACCCGTTCGGAATGAGACAGGTGTTGGGCTCGCTGCACTGATAGTAGCGGGCCACCCACATCTTGTGGGCGCCGACCCCGGACAGCAGGATGTCCTCCGGGCCAAGTGCTTGGCGGACATCCCACAGCGCCTTCTGCGGCCGGATCGAGCCCTCGGTGCGGTCGCCCGCATGTTCCGCGAACTCCTCGAGCATGCGGGACCGGAGCCGGGCCTGCCCGCCGAAATCCCAGGTGCCGACGCCGTCCCGCTGGACCCGCTCATTGATCATCCACAGCGTATGCGCAAGGTCGCCGACACATTCGGCGGCGGGGAGGTAGTTCGCGTCGATCTCGGCCGGCTCGAAATCGAGATGCACGATCGTCCTGGCGCCGTCCGCGTTCCACAGCCGCGGCGGATATTCGACCATGTCATAGCCGATCGTCACCACGAGGTCGGCGTCGTCGACCGCAACCGCGCCATAGTCCTTTTGCTGCAGGCCGATGGTGAACAGGCAGTGATCGGCATCGCGGTCGACGCAGCCCTTGCCCATGAAGGTGCAGAGCACGCCGATGCCGGTCGCTTCGCAGAACTTGCGCAGCTGCCGACTGGCGCGCTTGCGGATCGCCCCGTTCCCGGCGATGACGATCGGGCATTTGGCTCCCCGGATCATCTCCCAGGCGCGATCGACCGCCTGGTCGTCCGGACCCGGGCGCCGGAAGCGCCGCGGCTCGAGGGGCTCCGCGGAGGTCTCCGCCGCGGCGATGTCCTCGGCAAGCTCGATGAGGACGGCACCCGGTTTCTCGGCCCGCGCCAGGCGCACCGCCTTGCGCACGATTTCGGGTATCGTGTCGGGGTCGAGGACAGCCTGCGCCCATTTGGTAACGGGCCGGTACATCTCGACCACGTCCATGACCTGATGGCTTTCCTTGTGCTGCCGGCTTGTCGCGCCCTGCCCGGTGATCACCAGCATCGGCGCGCGGTCCATGTTGGCGTCGGCAACACCGGTGATGAGGTTGGTGGCGCCAGGTCCCAGCGTACCGAGACAGGCGGCCGGACTTCCGGTCAGCCGGCCGAACACCTCGGCCATGAACGCGGCACCCTGCTCGTGGCGCGTCAAGACGAACCGGATCGGCGAGTCGCGCAGCGACATCATGAAATCCGCGTTCTCCTCGCCG
The DNA here is from genome assembly GCA_041563955.1 of Alphaproteobacteria bacterium. Lineage (GTDB taxonomy): Bacteria > Pseudomonadota > Alphaproteobacteria > UBA8366 > JADFVY01. The sequence continues at coordinate 7,604 of JBFGQV010000079.1, forward strand.
GGCACCCCGAAGATATGGGTGATGCCCTCGCGCTCGAGGCATTTGACAAACAAATCCGAGGCTTTCATGGATCCTCTCCTCCGCCGTCCATGACCCGCAGTACCATACTGGGCGGCGGAATTGAAGAATCGGGCGGCTCACTTCTCCATCAGGTCGCCGCGGCTCGCAGCCGCCGGTAGGGCGGCAGCAGCAGGATCAGCGCGTATAGCGCGGCCGAGCCGAAGAACAGGACGCTGAAGCCCCACGCCTGGGCGATCAGCGGGGCGGCGCCGGCAGTCACCGTGCTGAGCGCACCGTTGATCGCCCAGGCCCATGGCACCAGCGCGGTATCGTCCCGTTGCGCCAGCGCCAGGCCCTGCGGGAACAGCTGGCCGACGATAAGGCCGCCCGGCGCGATCAGCGCCACCAGGCCGACGATCTTGGCGGCCAGCGACCAGGCCAGCATGCCGGCGATCGCGGGTCCGATGAACAGGCCCACACCGACGGCATAGAGCACCGCCGCGGCGGCCACCACCCCGTGCGACAGGCCGGATCGGAAGACCCGGTCGCTGGCGAGGCTGCCGAGGCCGGTGAACAGGATCAGCGCCCCCAGGACGATGGCGATGGCCAGGCCCGGATTGCCGAACAGCAGGCTGGCGCGCTGCATGACGCCGATCTCGAGCAGCATGAACCCGGCGCCGAGGCAGAAGAAGAACGTCAGGTGGTAGAGCGAGCGCCGGCTCCGCGGCGGACCGCGACGCATTGCCAGCGGCCCGAGAATGACGAGGAACGCGACCACCGCGACGAGGGCGACGACGGCAACACGGGTGGCGTGGGCGAGCTCGTGGTAGCGGGTGATCTTGCCCGACAGCACCGTGCCCCAGAACGTCGAATCGAGGTAATTGCCGTTCGCGAACAGGTCGAGGTAGAAGGGCCGGTCGTCGGTGACCACCTCGAAGCGCAGACCCGTCTCGGCGCTCAGCGCCCGCAGCGCGGCCTCTGGGTCCGCGGCCTCGGCGATGCGCGCGTAGGGCTCGAACTCCGGATGGGCCGGCCGCCCGGGCGCATAGGCGACGAGGTACCCCTGCTCCGCGGCGTTGCGCTCCAGGCGCGCGACCTCGGCATCGCTCCAACCGGCGGGCTTGAACAGCAGCGGGTTGTTGTCGAAGGTGCCGGTCCAGAACCGGTCGGGATCGTTGGGCTTGAACAGCACGACGACGGTGCGCGCCGGGTCGACATCGCTGCGGTGCCGTTCCAGATAGCGCCGCAGGGCGCCGATGACGTTGACCTTGTTGACCTGCAGGATCACCGCGTAGCCGTCCGGCGTCAGGTGCTCGGAGATCGCCTCCAGGCCCTCATAGGTGAACAGGAACTGGGTCGTGCCGCCGAGCGCGCCGGCATAGTAGGACGCGGTGGCGCCGCTGAACGACAGCAGGATCTGGTCGTAACGCCGTGTATCCCGTTCGAGGAACACCCGCCCCTCCTCGATTTGCAGATCCAGCGCCGGCTCGGCGAGCAGCTCGGCGACGCCGTGGCCCGCGAGGCCCCGCGCCCCGGCGACCAGATCGGCGTTGAGCTCGACCCCGGTGACCCGCGTCGCGCCGTTGCCGAACCCGTGCAGGCTCATCAGGTCGGCGCCGGCGCCGGCGAACATCACCAGCGCGTTGCGCGGCGGATCGAGCAGCATCGCCGGCCGGGTCGCGGGATGCGCCCGCGGCTGTACCTTCCCGGCCTCGTACGGCCACACCCAGGCCATACCGTCGCCATTGGCCAGCGACATCATGGCGTAGGGACGCGCATTGGCGCCGTCCCACACCACCGCACCGACGCGCGTATAGCTGTTCCAGTCGCGCCAGACCTCGCGGATCTGCTCCTGGTAGCGGTAGTCGCGGGCGAGATAATTGGCGTTGACCGGCGGCTCGATGCGTTCGGCATACCAGTCGGCGCGCGGCAGGACGGCGAGGGCGATCGCGGCGACGATCCCGCCCGCGGCCAGCAGGCGATGCACCGGCCAGACATAGGCGACGCCGGCGAGCAGCACCGCGACGGCCGGTGCGGTGACGGAGACCGCGTAGTCCGTCGTTTCCATGACCAGGATCGCCGCCACGCAGCCGACCGCCGCGCCGATCAGGTCGGACGCGTACAGGCGCCCGTACAGCTGGTTGTCGGTGGTCGTGAACAGCAGCGCCAGCAGCGCCCCGAACAGGAAGTACGGCAGGCTGAGGCCGATGCCGATGACGAAGGCGGTCGCCAGCCCGTGCCCGATGCCGGCGATCAGCACGCCCTTCAGGCCGTTGGCGCGTCCGGCCTCGGCGACCACGGCGTTCAGCGCCGCCTTCTGGTCGGCGGCGAGGAAATGGGCGTACACCAGCAGCACCGCGATCGCCGCGCACAACCAGAACAGCAGGATCTCGCGCCGCACCGGCAACGTGCGGATGTCGAACAGGCTGAGCAGCGAGCTGGCGCCGCTGAGCCCCAGCATGGCCAGCGCGATCGCCAGATATATCAGGCTGGGTCCGACCGCGAAGTTGATGGTCCGCACGGTGTTGATCTCGAAGGCCAGCAGCGCCAGCGCGACGAGGAAGGTCCCCGCGAACAGGGCGGCCCTGTCGACGTTAAGGCCGGACCGGGCCGGGCTGATCTGAACTGCCGTCATGACCCCTCGAAGGAAACCCGCTGCCAGGCATCCGCGCCGCCGCGGATGCGTTCCGGTTATAGAGGAAAACGGTTAAGGAACCGTTGTAGGAGCGCCGCGGGGGCCGGGCGCGGATCGCGCTGGTACATTATCCACTTGCGTGGACTCGGCGCCGGCCCGCTCCCCCACCCGACCACCCAACGGTAACGTACGCCGTGGGTGACCGGATGGGGGAGCGGGCAGGAGCGAACGAAACCGATAGATTTCTACTGCGGCAGCAGGACGATCTTGGCCGCCGCGGTGCGGCCGGCGTCGAGGTCGGAGAACGCGGCCGGGCCATCCGCCAGCGGCCGGGTCTCGACCCATTGCAGGGCGCCGAGGGCACCGCGGTGCAGGGCATCGGCCGAGGCCCGCAGATCGGCCGCTGTATAGGTATAGACGCCGAGGAAGGCGAGCTCGGCGAGGGTGATCTTGCGCACATCCACCCCGCCTGAGGATTCCTGCAGCCCGACATGCACGACAACGCCCCCGGGCCGCGCCGCCTGGATCGCCAGTTCGCGCGTCTTCGCGCTGCCGACGCAATCGAATGCGAGCTGCACCGATGTCGCAGCGGGCGCCGCCGCGATCGGATCGAAACAGGAAACCCCGGCCGCCTCCGCGGTCTTGCGCCGCAACGCATTGGTTTCCGCCAGGCGCAGGCTGCGCACGCCGCGCGAGGACAGCACGAGAGCCGTCAGCAGGCCGACCGCGCCACCGCCGATCACCAGGGCATCGCACTCGGCCAGCGACCGCCAGCCGGCCCGTTCCGCCAGGTCTACGGCATGCCACGCGGTCGCGGTCGGCTCGGTCAGCGCCGCCGCGGCGGGGTCCATGCCGTCCGGCAGATCGATCAGGCAGTGCCCGGGAATCGTCACGTATTGGGCATACGCGCCGGGCCGGGTCATGCCGATCATGGTCCGGTTCTCGCACAGATTGCTGCGTCCGGTCTGGCAGTAGGTGCAGCGGCCGCAGACGATCAGCGGGTTCATGGTGACGCGCCGGCCGGCCCCGGCCCCGGCCACCACCTCGCCCGCGGCCTCATGGCCGAGAATCAGCGGCGGCACGCGGCGCGGGTCGTGCCCGTGCCAGGCGTGCATGTCGGAGCCGCAGATGCCGACGGCGTCGATCCGCACCAGCGCCTCTCCGGCCGCGGGGGCCGGATCGGCCTCGTCACGGTAGTCCAGCGTCTGCGGTGCGGTATAGACAAGTGCCTTCATCTGCCTTTACTCCCAGCGCGGTGCTACTTCGCGGTGAACCCGCCATCGACGAAGAGAACCTGCCCGGTGATGTAGTCCGAGGCGGGCGCGGCGAGGAAGACCGCGGGGCCGTCGATGTCGCTCAGCTCGCCGTTGCGGCCGATCGCCGTCTGCCCCGCCAGCCTCTCCAGCGTCGCCGGGTCGGCGTAGAGCGGCGCCGTCAGCTCGGTCGGGAAGAAGCCGGGGGCAAGCGCGTTGCAGGTGATGCCGAAGCGCGACCACGCCTCGGCCATGGCCCGGGTCAGCTGGACGATGCCGCCCTTCGAGGCGCCGTAGGCGATGCCGTTCGCGAAGGCCCGGCAGGACTGCAGCGAGGCGAGGTTGACGATCTTGCCCCAGCGCGTCGCCTGCATGCCCGGCAGCAGCGCGCGGGCGAGAAAGAACGGCGCCGTCAGATTGAGGGCGAGGGTCTGGTTCCAGGAGTCGCTCGTCACCTCCTCCGCCGGTTGCCGCAGGTTCACCCCGGCTGCGTTGACCAGGATATTTGGGGCGCCGAAGGGCTGTGCGGCGGCCTCGGCAATACCCTCGATGGCGCCCGTGTCCCCGACGTCCGCTGCAAGGCAGGCGGCGCGGCCGCCCGCCGACTCGATCTCGCCCCGCGCCGCGTCCAGCATCTCTTCCCGCCGGGCCAGCAGCACCACCGCGGCGCCGGCGCGCGCAAGCGCAAGGCCGATGCGCCGCCCGAGCCCCGAGCTGCCGCCGGTGACCAGGGCGACGCGGCCGGTCAGGTCGAACAGGGAAGCCCCCGGCATTTCCAAGACCCCTTACTCGGATCCCACCAGGTCGAATTCCTCGTTCGGGAAGTATTTCCGGAGCCGGATATCCGCCGTGCGGGCGTGGCCTTCCATCCCCTCCAGGCGCGAAATTCGGGCGGTCGCTTCCGCGATCGGCTTCGCGCCGTCGCGCGTTGCCCGCTGCCAGGTGACGATCTTCATGTATTTATGGACCGACAGCCCGCCTGTATACCGCGCCGCGCCGGAGGTCGGCAGGACATGATTGGTGCCGGAGGCCTTGTCGCCGAACGCCACCGTGGTTTCCTCGCCCAGGAACAGCGAGCCATAGCATTTCAGGCGGCCAAGCCACCAGTCCAGGTCGGCGGCCTGGACGGTCAGATGTTCCGGGGCGTACTCGTCGGAGGTCGCCGC
>JBFGQV010000080.1:0-12586 GCA_041563955.1 Alphaproteobacteria bacterium
GGCGGCCAGCGACCCGCGCGGCAGGCCGTAGAGATCGCCGATCCGCCGCAGCCCGAGATGGGCGAGGCCGGCGGCGGTCTCCCGGTCGAGCCGGAGCGCCGCCACCGGCAGCCGCTCCAGCGCCCGCGCCGTGCCGCCGGGCGGGGCGATGGCGCCGGGCCGGCCGTGCCGGGCCAGCGCCCAGGCCGCGCCGGGGGTATCGGCCAGCGCCGCCGATACCGCGAGTCCCAGCCGCTCCAGCCGCGCGGCCATGTCGGCCAGCAACGCCGCTTCGCCGCCGAACAGATGGGCGCAGCCGGTGATGTCGAGGAACAGTCCGTCCGCCCCGTCCCGCGCGACGATCGGCGTATAGCGCCCGGCCCAGCGCGCCAGGCGCGACAGCAGCGCGGCGTCGGCCCGCGGATCGGCCGGCACCGTCATCAGATGCGCCGCCACCGCGCGGGCATCGGCCAGCGTCATGCCGGGGCTGAGTCCCTGGCGTTCCGCTTCCAGGGTGACGCCGGACAGCAGGATGCGATTGCCGCTCTCGATGACCGCCGCCAGCGGCCGGCCGGCCGGCGCCGCGCCGCGCGCCCGCAGGATGCGGTCAGTCGCGAGGCGAGGGAGCCACAGCGAGACGATGCGTCTTCTCATCCCAGTCCACCATCCATTGGCCCGCGCCGCCGCCGCGGCAGCGCAGCAGCGCCAGCCGCCAGCGCATCCCGCCTGCACCCGGCGCGGGGCCCACGTGCCAGCGGCTGACCGCCGGGCTCGGCGGCAGCGGCGCCGGCATGCGGCCCATCTTCGCGGCGCCGGCCCCGGCGCGCATGTCCCCGCATCCTGGCGCCATGGCGCCCGGCGCCCTGGCGCCATGGCGCCTGCCGGCGCCACGGCACAGCAGGATCCCCGTCACCCCGCCGGTCTCCGCCGCCAGCTGCAGGCGGCGCGCCGCCGTCATCCCGGGGGGACGGTCGGTTTCCGTCACCACCGCGGCGAGGCCGGCGCTGCGCAGCCCTTCCTCCGCCGCCGCCAGCAACTCGACCCGGTTACGGCAGCGCACCAGCAGCAGCCGCGCCGGCGCCAGCCCGAGCATGGCGAGGCCCGGCGGGTGAAGCATGCCCCGCCCCTCGCCGGCCATGCACCACAGCACCGTGCCGCCGCCCCGCGCCGCCAGCCACCCAGCCAGCACCGCCGCGAAGCCGTCCGCCGCCGGCCCCGCGACTTCGTGCAGCGCGCCGGCACGCAGGCCGCCCTCCTCCAGCACCGCGTCGATCGCCGGGATGCCGAGCGGCAGCACGCCGCCGCGCGCCACCGTCCCGCGCTCGATCCGCGCCACCACGGCGCGCAGCGACTCGAGGCGGTCCCGGCCTGTCCAGCGGGTCATATCGGCCATCCGTCACATAGTTTGTTCCTGTTTTGTTCTAGAACGGAATCGCAAACGGAGTCAAGCGAGGCGCCCCGTTCACATTGCCGTGATCGACCGTTGGCGCCGCGACCGCCGCCTGCAACCCTGCCCGCCATGCATGAATCCACCGACAACCGCTCGCCGGCCGAATTCTCCGCACCGACCGCCCTGCAGCTGGCCGACTGGCGCCGCCAGGTCGCGGCGCTCTACGCCCGCATCCGCAATGCGCCCGACCCGGGCGCCGCGTGGGAGGATTGGCGGCGGACGCGCGATGCCCTGTTCGCCACCCACCCCCAATCGCCCCTGCCGGTCGCCGAACGCGCCGCCTTCCGCGGCCTTCCCTGCTATCCGTACGATCCGTCGCTGCGCTTCGCGGTGGTGTTGGGCCCGTCGCCGGATCCCGGCGAGGAGCGCAGCGAGCTCGGCGCCGACGGCGCGGTGCGGCTGATCCGCGCCGGCCATACCAATGGTCTTGCGCCCGCGCTGGGCGGCGAGCTCACCGTGTTCTGGCTCGCCGGCTACGGCGGCGGGCTGTTCCTGCCCTTCACCGACGCCACCTCGGGCAGCGAGACATTCGGCGGCGGGCGCTACCTGCTCGACGGCATCAAGGGCGCCGACCTCGGCACCGACGGCGACCGGCTCGTGCTCGACTTCAACTTCGCCTACCACCCGTCCTGCACCCATTCGCCGGACTGGACCTGCCCGCTGGCGCCGCCCGGCAACCGTCTTCCCCGGCCGGTGCGCGGCGGCGAACGGCTCGCCTGACCCCGGCCCGACCCGCCCTCCGCCTCCAGCCGATAACCGCACTGGCGAAGGGGACGAACGGTTGCTAATGTCGCCCCGACAGGTTGCGCCGCGGACCGGCAGGGGGATACCGATCATGGCAAAGACGCTCGTACTGACTTTCATCGCCGAGGATCGGCCCGGCCTCGTCGAACGGCTGTCGGAGACGGTGGCCGCGGAGGGCGGCAACTGGCTCGACAGCCGCATGGCCCATCTGGCCGAGAAGTTCGCCGGGATCGCCCGCGTCGAGATTCCGCAGAAGAAGGTCTCCGCCCTCAAGAAGGCGCTGGCGGCGCTGGAGAAGGAAGGCTTTCACCTGACAATCGAGGAGGCCGGGGAGCCGGACACCACGCCCGGCAAGGCCCCGGCGAAGCCGGCGCCGGCGCCGGCGGGCGCGCTGTACGTGCTCGACCTCGTCGGCCCGGACCAGCCCGGCATCCTGCGCGACATCACCCATTGCCTCGCCGAGCGCGGGGTCAGCGTCGAGGACATGGAGACCGACATCCGCGAGGCCCCGATGAGCGGCGGTATGATGTTCTATGCCGAGGCGCAGGTGCGCGTGCCGGCCGGGCTCGGCGGCGACGAGCTGCGCCACGCCCTCGAGGCGCTGGCCGGCTCGCTGATGGTCGACATCACATTGCGTCGGGAGGCGTGACCTCGGCGCAGGCCGAGCGCCGCAGGCCGGCTACTCTTCGCCGACGGCGGCGCTCCGGAAGCTGTCCTGATGCTTCAGATCGAATTCCCGCACGTGCTGGCGGTATGCGGGATCGAACCCGGCCTGGCGGACGCTCAGGAGCAGCTCGTTGAACTGCGCGGTGTACTTCTCGCGCGTCGGAATGCCGGAACTGCGGTCGCGCAGATAGAAGTCGGCGACCACCTTGGCGCCGTGCGTATCGGAATCGTAGGTCGCGCGATCATCCGTATAGTAGCGCGACAGGACGATCAATCTGGTTCCCAGATACACCGCCTCCTCGAGGTCGTGGGTTACGAAGAAGATCGTCATCTCGTGATTCTCCCAGAGTTCCATGAGGAACAGCTGGAGATCCTCGCGGGTTCCCGGATCGAGCGCGCCGAAGGGCTCGTCCATCAGCAGGATCTTCGGTTTCTGGATCAGGGCCTGGGCGACTGCGACCCGCTGTTGCTGGCCGCCGGACAGCTCGTGGGGGTACTTCCCGGCGTGATCGACAAGCCCGACCTCGTCCAGGAACGAAAGCGCCTCCTCGCGCACCGCGCTCCTGGCGCGCCACCAGGCCAGCACCGGCATGCTGACCTTCGGGCCCAGCATCACGTTTTCGAGGGCGGTCAGATGCGGGAACAGCGAGTAGCGCTGGTACACGACGCCGCGATCCGGGCTCGGCGGGCCGACGAGCTTGCCGTCGATCATGATGATCCCGTCCGACGGGATCTCCTGGCCGATGATCATGCGCAGCAGCGTCGATTTCCCACAGCCGCTTGGCCCGACCACCGAGACGAGCTCTCCGGGCCGCACCGTCAGGTCGACATTGTCGAGAATCGTCTTCGTGCCGTAGCGCTTGTACAGGTTTTCGACATGCAGGCGGCTCTGGCTTCGCTGGGTTTCGCTCATTCCTTGGTCTCCGTGTACCAGCGGAAGCCGAGGCGCAACACCGTGCGCAGGCACCAATCCATGACGAATCCGGTGGCGGTGATGACGACGACATACGGGATGATCGCGTCCATCGCCAGGTACCGCCGCACGAGGAAGATGCGGTAGCCCAGCCCGGCATCGGAGGCGATCGCCTCCGCCGCGATCAGGAACAGCCAGGCGGCGCCGAGGGACAACCGAACGCTGTCGATCAGGCGCGGCAGCACCTGCGGCAGGATCACCGAATACGCGGTGCGCAGCGCCGAGGCGCCCAGGGTCAGGCTCTTGATCGTCTGTTCCTTCGGGATCGCACGCACGTACTGATACATGTCCCTGGTGATGAACCATACCGTGCCGAGGAAGATCAGGGCGATCTTCCCGAACTCGTCGACCCCGAAGATGATGAACAGGATCGGCAGGATGGCGAGTGGCGGGACGATCGACATGAAGGTGACGAACGGGATCGCCGCGGTTCTGACGACCGGGAACAGGCCGGCGTGGAGGCCGAGGAACAGCGCGACGAACGCGCTCGCGCCGACGCCGAGGACCATGCGGGTCATGCTGGCCAGCCAGTCGCTCCACAGGAGCAAGCTGCCGGTCCTCACATCCGGGACGGCGGCGTAACGGACCGCGGTGTCCCAGATCTGGCCAAGCGACGGCATCAGCTTGTCGGCGGGGTTCACGGCCAGGCGGATGTCCGATCCGATCAGATACGCGCCGATCACCACGACGAAGGGAATCATGCCGACGATGATGATCGTGCGGCGCTTGAAGGCCGCCTGAAGGCCGAACGGATTTCGCTTGTACATCTGTCCCTCGTGCACGCAACGCCAACTCGGGAGTCCACTGTTCACTCGCGCCGGATTTCGTGACCGGCGCGCGTGAAGACGCCCGCGCCTATCTGGCCGCCGCTTCCATATACTTGGCGGTGAACCGCAGCTTCACGTTCTGCGCCGAGCCGAGGACGGACCCGTCCGGGAACTCGATGCCCACGAAGTCCTTGTCCGGCGCGCCGTTCCCGAACAGGCCATGATCGAACGAGAAGGTACGGACGGCCTCCATCGTATCCTTCAGCTTGCCGCTCTTAACGAAACCCGCCGCAGCGGCGGCGCCGAACATCTCGGTGGTCTCGAGCTGGGCCATGAACTCTTCGTACGAGCCCCCGGCCTGCCTGGCGAGGAATTCCCGGGCCTTCTTGCCTTCGGACGTGTCGCTCAGTATGACGGTGACCGCTTCGAACCACGCTTTGGCGATGGCACCCTTGACGCATTCTGGCGTCTCGGTCGCCATGACCAGCATATCGATGATCTCGCCCGGGATCTGCGACGAATCGAACAGCACCTTGGCCCCCGGCTGGTTGCGGATGGTCATTACGATGGGATTCCAGGTGACGACCGAGGCGTCGTCCTGGGAGGTGAACAGCGAGCCGATATCGGCATCGCTGGTGTTGGTCACCTTGAGATCGCGTTCGCTCATGCCGTTCTTGGCCAGTGCGCGGGCCAGGAGGTAATGCGAAACCGAAAGCTCGACCAGCTTGACGTTCTCGCCCTTGAGCTCCTTCACCGAGCCCGCCTTCTTGGACACGATCGCATCGTTACCGTTCGAGAAGTCGCCCACGATGACGGCGGTCGTATCGCGGCCGCCGACGGCGGGAATGGTCAGCGCATCCATGTTGGTGACGGCCACGCCGTCGAATTCGCCGGCCGTGTAGAGGTTGACGGATTCGATGTAGTCGTTGATCAGCCGGATCTGCACATCGGCGTTGCAAGCCTTCATGTGCCGCTTGGCGAGGCCGGTCTCCTGGATCCAGCCCCACGGCTCCCAGCCCGTGTAGTGCGACCATGCGATGTGATAGGTCTTCTCCGCATAGGCCGCGGTCGTGGTCGTCGCCGCCAGGGCGAACGCCATCACCGTGAGAGATCGCTTCATATCCGTTTACTCCTTGGTTCCTCGTGTTTCGCCCCGCGCCGCCGGCCGGGCCGGCGGCGCAGACTGGTTCGATCGCGGATTCAGCCCGCGGACATGCGGTCCTTGTGCTCGAGCATCGCGTCCTTGAGCGCCTTTTCCGCTTCGACCAGGCGGCCCTCGGCGTCCTCGCGCGCCTGCCGGCCGGCCTCGTAGATGTCGGCCGCTTCCTGCAGGGTCTGAATCAGCAGGTTGTTGGCCTTTTCGACCGACTCGATATCGAACGTGCTGCGCTCGATCTCGGTGCGCACCTTGGCGCTCGCCGACTTGAGGCTTTCCGCGTTCTGCTCGAGCAGCTCGTTGGTCAGATCGGTCGCGGCCTTGACGGCGCCGGCCGCCTCGCTCATCTGCTCGATCATCAATGCCTCGGCCAGCTGCTGCTTCCACATCGGCACGGCGTGGGCCAGCAGGCCGTCGATCTTGGTCACCAGATTGGTGTCGTTGTCCTGCAGCAGATCGATTCGCGGGATCGACTGCAGCGTGACCTGGCGCGTCATTTTGAGGCCGTGCACCGTCCGCTCCATGAGGCGGATCTGGTTCCTGACATCGGTCACCGCCTGGGCGAGCCGCGCATCGTCGGAGTCCGCAGCGGCCTTTTCGGCCTCGGCGAGCTCGTTCTCCGTCCAGGACGCCATCACCGCCTCGCCGGCCGCGATGTATTCCTCGATCGCATCAAGCGCGGCATGGCTCGCCGCTTCCATCCGGTCCTGCAGGGCGATGTGCTTCATCAACGCCGTCTTCTGGGTGTCCAGGTTGCCGGAGATCGTGTGGAGGTGGCTCTGCACCGCTTCGTAGCGCTGGATCGCCTTCATCAGCGGCGTGAACTTCTTTACCACCCGTTGCCACCAGCTGAGGCCGCCGCCGATCTCCTTCGGATCGAAGCCGCGAATCTCCGCGACCATGTTGTTGATCAGCTTGCCCGCAACCCCGAACTCCTTGTTGCGAGCGTTGCCCAGGATCTGCTCGGACAGGCTTGTCAGCTCGCGGTTCGCGGACGCGCCGAAGGTGACGATGCTGTTGGTATCCTTGAGGCTCGCCTCCTTCATCAGGCCCTTGACCCTGTCGGCCTTTTCGGGATCCGCATCGGCGAGCGCGACGAGCGGACGGTCTTCCGTGATCGCCGGGAGGTTGGCGGTCTCGGCGCGCAGCTCCGCCGTCGCCAGTTGTGTGGTGGTATCGGTCGCAACCGTGGACATGTCTCTGATCTCCTTCATCCGTGCCCGTTCACAGGGCGGCGTTCATTTGATTCCCTCGCTCGTCATCCGCTTCCGCAGAACTTCGATCTCGATATCGAGATCGAGGACGTCGTCGGCGATGAGGGCCTCGTGTTGCTGGTCGAAGGTCCGGATCGTGCGGTCCAGGAATTCGCGATAGTTCTGGTCGAGATCCACCGAGTCCGTTTCCCGGTGGATGTCGGCGTACTTCTCGGACACCCGCGCCGCGCCGTCGAGGTAGACGGTCAGGAACCGGACGCTTCGCCTGACCAGAACGGGCTGCGCTTCGAGCAACCCGATGATCCGCTGGCCCTTGTCGTAGAGCGTGTCCAGCGCTTCGGACAGCTCCGGACTCGGAATCCGGCGGTTGGCGTGGCGTATCCGCTCGACGAGGCGGCGCGCCGCGTTGATCCGCTCCTTCAAATTTGCCGAGACGTTCCGCCCCTTCCAGGGGTCGGGCGCAGGCATGCGGAACGCCGCCGCCGCGGCGCATCCATAGGCGGCGGCAGCGAGCAGCAAAACGGTCGTAAGTTGGCTGCCGGCAGACAGCATCGCAGCCGCCGGACCGCCTGCGCACAATCCGACGCCGAGCGCCCTGACCACCCAGGGCATGCGGTCCCGCCACCTGCGCGAGAGAGCCACGGCGCCGGCAATCGCGCCACCCACCGCGCCGAGCGCCAGCCCCAGATACGCGGCCCAGCCGTTGACCGGTCCGAGGACGGATATCTCGACCCGCGCCTGCGCGAGATCGCAGGCGCGTTGGCTGGCGTCCGGTCCGCACGCGATGGGGCGTTCCCCGCCGGCCGATTCCCAGGCGATCGCGTCGCCGGGCACGCCGGCATCGATGAGAGCCCGGGCCACGTGTTCCGCGCGCGCCGCGCCGAGCCGCACATTGGCGATCCGGTCGCCCTGTGGATCGGTGTGGCCGACGATGCGAAGCCGGACGCGCCCGTCGCGCGCCGCCTCCAGCTGCGGGACGACGGTCGCATCGATTTCGCCGACCGTCGCGGTGCCGCGCGAGAACTGAATGATCACCGGATCCCGGTTGGAGTACACTGCGATCTCGAAGAGCACTGCCGCGAAGAGAAGGGCCAGCCCGGAACCGCCGACGGCGCGGACGATCGCGTGGCGACGCTGCCGTCTTGCATCGATCGTCCGACCTGTCGCCTGGATTTGTTCCACGACTCGCCACACCTCAGGGCCGGCGCGATATGACCACTTCGGCGCGCGCGTGCTTGAGCCGGCAGTCACGTTCGGACCAGTTCGGATCGCAACCGCCCGCCAGCGGCATGACATGACCGTCCGCCGGCACCGCAACCCTGCCGTCGGCGATGCCGCGCGCCGCCAGCTCGTTGGCGACATGGCGCGCGCGCTGCCGGGCCAGCTCAAGGTCCGCTTCGCGATCGCTGCCCGGCCAGGTGTGTCCGGAGATCTCGGTCGATGCGGACGGATCGCCCTGCAAGATCGTCACGATTCTCTCCAATGCCACGCGACCGTCGCCGTTGATCGCAGTGCCCCGGCCGAACGGGATCGTGACGGATTCGCGCGGCGCTTCCGGCTGGCCGAGCGCCCACGCCGTGGTCAGCGTCGCCGCCGCCACCACCAGGGCCAGAGCATGTTCCCGCAAATCCTTCATCGTCGTACCCGGCTTGCGCTGCCTCGGCGCTCCGTCCGGCCGCTACCGGGCGAAATCCGTGGTGACGAAATCCTCGCTCTCGGCGAGCACGTTCTCCAGGCCCTGCGCCAGCTGTTCGGGGCTGTTGGCGCTGACGTAGATCATCAGATCGGGCTGGTTCAGCACATGTCTCTCCCCGATGCAGAAACCGATCGTGTGGACGATGATCGGCGTATCGTAGATGCTGCGGCTGACCTGTCGAAGCAGGTCGGTGTCGGAGGCGTATCCGTCGGTGACGACGACAATGTGATACTGACCGTAGCCATGGGCGCGAGCGGCTTGCGCGCCGAGGGCCTCCAGGGCGCTGCCCATGGCCGCGCCCAGGGGCGTGTTGCCGCCGGCGTTGATGTTGCGGACCAGTTCGAGCAGCGCCTGGCCGTGCGCCGCGCCATTGGTCTTCATGGCGATCCGTTCCGACGCGCCCTTCTGGTCGAAGGCGAACAGGCCGACATTCGCCGAAGCCGGCACCACGCGCAGCCACTGCGCGAGCGCCTCCTTCGCCACGTCCAGCTTGGTTTCGCCGTTCGTGCACTCGCGCTTGTTCATCGAGCCCGAGCCGTCGAAGATGATGTAGTAATTGTCGGCCGTGGCGTTGTCGGGCAGCGGCCCGTCCGCCCTGTCCGCGGCCTGCGTGCCCCACATCGCGGCCTTTGCGATCGGCGTCTTCGCTCCGTTGGCCGTGGTGCCGCCGGCCCCGCTCTGGCCTTGCGGAGGATCGTCGCACCCTGCAAGCAGCAATCCGCCGAGAGCCACGGCTGCCAGTCGGTAGAAAAGCGTCTGCATGCCCCGCCCCTCGATCAGTCCAAAGGTACGAAGGCGGAGGCTTCCGCTTCCATGTTCACGATCCGGAACACGACCCGCATATTCGACAGCCATTCGGTCTCGGTCTTCGGGGCGCACGGGTCCGTGCCGCACATGCCGGTCTTCGGATTGCCGAAGCCGCTGCCGAACACGGTGAACTGCGATTTGTCCAAGGTGATGCCGTCCTGGGCGGCGAGTTCCATCATGTTGTCGCGGACCGCCTGGGCGCGGGAAAGCGAGAGGTTGCGCGCGCTTTGCGCGAGGCGGTTGAGCACCACCTGGTTCTCTCCCTTCTTCTTCCGGCGAAGGTAGCCGAGCGGGTCGGCATGTCCCTCGATCGTCAGGATGGCGCCCGCATAGGTCGACGACAGCTCGATGGCGCGCAGGAACTCGTTCCGGTAGATGTCGATCGGGAAGGTATTCTGGTTCGGCCGGAAATTGATCTCGAACTGGAACAACGTGTCCTGGTTGAGCGCGCCCTGCGCCTGCTTGCGCGCGATGATGCCGCTCACGGCGCCCTCGTCGAAGCGCGGCCTGTCCTCCGCCTCGGTGCGGCTGAGCCCTTCGGCGAGGGACGCATAGTCCCAGCGCGCCCAGCTGATCAGATGGCGTCCGGCGACCTGGCCGAGCGTGACCAGGTGCGACTGGATCTCACTGTTCAGCTTGGTGAAACGGCGCGGATATCCGCGGTCGCTGAAGAATTTGTTGTTCGCCGCCCAGCCGACGGTCTCGGCGTCGGCCCAGAGCGCGGCGGCCGTTTCGGTATCGGTTCGCGCATCCAGAAGCAGTTCCGCGGCGGCCATGAGCATCTCTTTCTTCTCGCCCGACTCGGTTCGCAGAACGGCCCGCGCCTTCTCCTCCGCCTGGAGCCATCCGTGGGTGAATTTCTGGACGATGTCGCGGTGCGCCTTGAAAAAATCGGCGCGCACGAAATACAGATCCGCGATGATGCGGTTGGCGGTCTTCGTCGACAGCAGGATCTTCGCGCCGCGGACCGACCCCTCCGATCCGGTTCCGACGGTCCCGTTGCTGGTGAGCGTCAGCGCGTCCGGGATGATCACCATCGCCGCGTGCACGCCCTCATCGTCGCGGAACGCGTCGGCGGGCGTCTTGCCGGCAACGCCTGTCAGCTCCTCGACCCACTTGACCCTGATGTCGTCGATGGTCAGCCCGGCGTCGCCGATGACGGTCATCAGATAATCGACGTGCGGACCGCCCTTCTGCACCACGATGGTCTTGCCGCGCAGGTCCGATGGTTTCTCGATGCCGGGTTTGACCACCAGCGCGTCGCCGCCGGCGGACCACGAGAGCTGGTGCACCGCGATCATCTTCGTCCGCGGATCCGTTTCGGTCACGTCGGCGACCAGATTCGCCATGCCCAGCGTCGCGCGCAGGAACGGCGTCTCGCAGCGCAGATAGGCTTCGACCTGCTTGCCAAAATTGTCCTGCCTGAAGAGCTGGATGTTCAGCCCCTGCTGCGCGAAGATCGAGCCCGATTGCGTCGTCGTGGCGTTGCCGTTGGCGTAGGAGGTCACGATATCCGCGCCCCAGGTGATCGTCGGCACCTTCAGCACATTCATCTGCCGACAGTCGCGAATGTCCTTGCGGATCTTGCTGACGATGGGTTTGTCGTCGACGTAAGTTGCTGCGCTCAGCAGCGATGTCGTCGCCAACAGCGTCAAGGCGGCGGCCACGAACCTCATGCTTCCGGTCAGCACCCCTATGGTCTCCTTGCTTGGCGGTTCGGCGCCCGGCTTTATGGACGCCGCAACGGGTCAAGTTCCCGCCTTTTACGTGCCGGTGAATGTAAATGCTCGCCCGGTGAATGTAAATGCTCGCAAAGAAAGAACGGCCGTCCGACTTTTCCATCGCTGGATTAATAAAACGTAAAATCCAACGTAATTCTCTGTCCTTGGCCATTACTTGGGCAAATTCCGCCGGTCATCGGCGGGCGCGGGCGAGGCCGCAATCGCGGCACGGGATCCGACGGCTGCGACGCGCCGATAGACGGCAAGAGGGGTGCGTGCCGACGCGCGGACTCCCTTGGCGGTTCGAGCCGGCGCTCGACGGGTGTGCCGGATCAGGTCGTCAGATGGCGGCCGAGCCAGGCGATGACGCCGGCGATCGCGTCGCCCTGGACGTTGTCGACGTGGTATGCGCCGTCGTCGCCGCGCTTCGGGAACACGTAGCCGTGCCGATCGTGGTCGTGCGACACCCAGTCGACGTCCTTGCCGGCGTCGCGCAGCAGCTCGTAGGTCACGCGGAAGATGCCCTGCAGGTGGTCGCGCTCGCGCCCCATCACCAGGATCGGCGTGTCGATGCCGGCGATGCGGGCGGCGGCGACATCCCGGTCGATGCGGCGGCGGACCTTGTCCGTCTCGGCCATCTGCATGTCCTCGATGTTGCGCAGCCCGGTCTCTTCGTTGACGAAGGCGGTGTCGTCGGGGGTGAGCGCCAGGAACTCGTGCGCCGCCGGCTCGCTGGCCACGGCGCAGGCGACGCCGTGATACTCGCTGGCGATCTTGAGGACCATCTCGCCGCCGTGGCTCATGCCGATCAGCGCGACGCGGGCGGCGTCGACGAAATTCAGCGTCTTGACATGCTCGATGACGGCGATCTCGTCCTCGTATTCGAGCGGCGCGCGGCTGAACATCTCCCGGCCCTGGCGCCGGTCGCGCACCAGCTTGCCGCCGTCATTGTAGCCGAGTTCGATTTCGGTGCGGTAGCGCAGCCACGCGCAGGCCCAGCCGGCCTCGACCAGCCGATCCATGATCCAGCCCTGGTTGCGCACCGCATCGCGGATCCAGCGCATGCCTTCGCCGCCATTGCCCGAGGCCAGCAGGACGATCGGGAACGGGCCGGCGCCGTCCGGCTTGCGCAGTCCGATCGGCGCATAGAGACCGTCCCAGGTCTCCACGTGCATCAGCTGCACCGTCTGCCCATCGACCTGTTCGGTGAGGGCGACATGTTCGGGATCGATCACCGCCGCCATCGTTCCATCAGCCTCCGTTCAATCGACTGGCGCGTCGAGCACACAAGCGGCCACGTGCCCGGGCGCGCGCTCACGCAGCCGGACTTCATCGACCGCGCGGAATCGGATACGGACCTCGCGACCGTGCTCCTCCAGCGCCTCCATCGCCATGCGCATCGGCGCCGGCACC
>JBFGQV010000081.1:0-12034 GCA_041563955.1 Alphaproteobacteria bacterium
CCCCACCCTGGTCTGGGTTTCGAAAGCTCGCCCTTTCTCAGAAGCCGAGCTTGCCGAAGTAATGCTCGTAGGCGAGCTTGTAGTCGGCCGAGTTCATCAGGTCGTAGAAGGCGACGCGTTTCGACCACTCACGCTGCGAGTCGACGACCTTCTTGAAGAACGCATCCTGGTTGAGGTTCTCCAGCACCTTGTCCCACGACGCCAACTGCGCCTGAAGGATGCTGCTGGGCGTGCGGTAAACTTTTACGCCGCTTTCGTTGATGAGCTTCTGCAGGTCACGCGAATAGTTGTCCATCGCGGTGGCGTAGTTGGCCGTGTTGGCCGCCTCGGCGGCGTATTCGAGGATCGCCTGATGCTCCTTCGGCAGGGCTTCGAACTTGGACTTATTGACGATGATCTCGAAGAACTCCGCCGCCTGATGGTAGGAGCCCATCATGTAGGTCTTGGACACGTCCTGGGCACCGAACCGGCTGTCCGAGGTCGGGTTGTTGTATTCGAACGCCTCGATGACGCCGCGCTCCAGCGCCGGCACGATTTCGCCGCCCGGCAGCTGCGCGACCGAAAGCCCCATACCCTGCATGATGTCGGTCGCCAGGCCAACGGTGCGATATTTCAATCCCTTCAGATCGTCCGGAGTCTTGACCTCGCGCTTGAACCATCCGAGCGGCTGGGTCGGCATCGGCATGGCAAAGAAGCCGACCAGGTTCAGATTCAGGATGTCCTGGACCAGCTCGCGATACAGCTCCTTCCCGCCGCCCTTGTGGATCCACGCGAGAATCTGTGATGCGTTCGCGCCGAACACCGGGCCCGTGCCGAACAGCGACGCGGCTTTGTGCTTGCCGTACCAGTATGCCGTCACGGTGTGGCCGGCGTCGAGCACGCCCTTGTGCACGGCGTCCTGCACCTGGAACGCCTTAACGACGGCACCGGAGTTCAGGTAATCGATCTTGAGGCGATTACCGGCCATGTCCTGCACGCGCTTGACGTATTCGATGGCCATTTCGTTGAAGATGTCGGCGGCGCCCCAGGATCCCTGCATTTTCAGGGTGACGGTCTGCGCACGCGATATCTGGGGCATAGCGACCGCTGCCGCAGCACCCGCCGTGGCGCCGGCGCCGATCTTCAGGAATTTTCTACGGTTGGCCGTGTCGGCCTTCCTGTCCTTGTTCGTCATCGTTTCCTCCTCCCGACTTCAAGGAATGCTGTCTCTAAAGGCACGGCAACAGGCGAGGTCCAGACTCCGCGTCCGGCGCCCCGGCACCGACCCACCCTTCAAAAGCCTGATCTGAACGAATTGGAAATGAGTTGCTCCCTGTCAGATCTGCTGACTTGTCCGAAGCGATTTCTCTTGCTCCGGCGGGCCAAGATTTCAACATTTTCAACGAGTCCGCAACAGGAATCGCCAAGTCACGGATTCGAAACGAAAAATTGTATACAGTTTTGGCCACAGGTCCTAGGCGACACGGTCCCGCGGTTCCTGCCCGGCAACGATCGCGTCGAGGTTGTCGAGGGCCCGGAACCCCATGGCATCGCGGGTTTCGCGCGTCGCGCTCCCGACGTGCGGCAACAGGAAGGTATTGGGCAGTTCCCGGTATTTCGGGTTTATGTCCGGTTCGTTGTTGTACACATCGAGCCCCGCGGCATAGAGCTTGCCCGATTCCAGGGCGGCGATCAGCGCCGCGTCGTCCACCAGCGCGCCGCGGGCCGTATTGACCACGATCGCACCGTCCGGCAGCAGGCCGATGCGCCGGGCATCCAGCAGCCCCGTCGTTTCCGGCGTCGCCGGACAGTTCAGCGACAGCACGTCGCACAGAGGCAGCATCTCCTCAAGCGAGGGATGATAGATCGCCTCCTGCGCGAGGGCCGGGTCCACCGGCCGCCGGTTATGATAATGCACCTCCATGTCGAAGCCGCGGGCGCGCCGCGCCACGACCTGTCCGACCCGACCCATGCCGACGATGCCGATTCTCTTGCCGGTGATCTGTACCCCGACCATGAAGGCGGGACTCCAGTCCGTCCATTCGGCGGCGCGCACCAGACGTTCGCCTTCGCCGGCTCGACGCGCGGCGCCGAGCAGGCACAGGATGGCGATCTCGGCCGTCGCATCGCTCAGCACGTCGGGCGTATTGGTGACCACGATGCCACGACTGCGTGCGGCCTGCAGGTCGACATGGTCGACGCCGACCGAGAAATTGGCGATGGCCCGGACGCTGTCCGGCAACCGTTCAATCACATCGGCGGTCAGCTTCTCCGTATGACACGGCATGATTGCATCGGCGCCGTCGCACAGTGCGAGCAGCTCATCGGTCGTATAGAGCCTGTCGTCGGGGTTGAGCCGTGCGACGTAGTCCCGCTGCAGCCTCGCTTCCACGGCGTCCGGCAACTTGCGCGTCACAGCGACGACATATTTCTTATTCATGGATTTTCAGTCTCCCTGCAACCGGCCGGCACCTTGGGGCAAACCTTGTATCATATTCGTTTACTTTTTCGAGTCATGATGGACCGCGCGGGGAGGACAGCCCACATTACAAGTTGCAACTTGCGTCAATGGAAACGATGCTAGTCAGACGGCGCCACGAAGAGCTCTAGTAACATGAAACGGCTGCGTTACGGACTTTCGATCCTGATCCTGTTCACCCTGACCGCCTGCGCGCTCGCGCCGGCGCCGGGGCCAGAGGCGCGTGCCGCGGCAGACCAGCTCGCCGCCGATATCGACAGGAAACAGCGACAGTATGCGGGTGACGCCGCCAGGACCCAGCCCGACGTGAAACTGTTTGCCCGGGTCTTCGAACGGGTCAAGTCGGAATACGTGCGACCGGTGGATGAGGACATGCTGCTTGCCGCTGCCTCACATGCGCTCGACGATGCGGCGCCGCCCGCCGGCACGGTCAGTGACAGCTGGTTCGTCGAGCAGGCCATCAACGGAATGCTGGCGTCGCTAGACCCCTACAGCACCTATTTGCCGCGCGACGAATACGAGGCGATGCAGGATTCGATGCGCGGCGAGTTCGGCGGCCTCGGCATTCAGATCACCATGCCGGAGGACGGCGCCGGCATCCTGGTCGTCACCCCGTTGTCCGGCACGCCGGCGGAGAAGGCAGGGGTGATGGCCGACGACCGGATCACGCACGTCAATGGCGAGTCGCTGGAGGGGTTCAGCCTGCGGGAGGTCGTCCGCAAGCTGCGCGGCCCGGTGGGCAGCCGCGTCGTGCTGACGATTCGGCGCGGCGAGTCTCAGGTCTTCGACCTGCCGCTCTCCCGCTCGGTCATACATCTCGATATGGTCAAGTGGCGCCTCGAGGGCGATTTCGGGTATCTGCACATCGCCGGATTCAGCGAGGATGCGGCAGACCAGCTCGAAGAGGCGATAGAAAAGATCCGCTCGCATCTCGGTGGCCGCCTTGCCGGTCTCATCATCGACCTGCGCGACAATCCGGGCGGGCTCCTGGTCGAATCGGTCGCGGCATCCGATGCGTTCATCGAATCCGGGGATATCGTCGTCACGAAGGGGCGGCACCGGACGCAGCGATATCGGGCGACCAGCGGCGATATCGTTGCCGGCCTGCCGATTGCGGTGCTCATCAACAACAACTCGGCGTCCGCAGCGGAGATATTCGCCGGCGCACTCAAGGATCACAACCGGGCGGTTCTGATCGGGATGCCCAGCTTCGGCAAAGGTACGGTTCAGACGGTCATGCCGATGGGCCGCGGCACCGCGCTGAAGCTGACCACGGCGGCCTATTACCGGCCCTCCGGCTCGTCGGTCGACGGGGGGATCGCACCGGATGTCACGGTCGAGGACGACCGTGCGACGGAGGTCGATGAGGGCCTGCAGAGGGCGATCGCCGAGCTGAACCGGCTCGCAGCGCTCTGATTCTTTCCAAACCGCTTTCGCAGCATTCGTTTGATCAGGAAATCCGCTGCAGTTCCGGCAGCTCGTGCAGCCGCGCCTGGACGGCCTCAAGTCCGG
Organism: Alphaproteobacteria bacterium; assembly: GCA_041563955.1. Lineage (GTDB taxonomy): Bacteria > Pseudomonadota > Alphaproteobacteria > UBA8366 > JADFVY01. The sequence goes on from JBFGQV010000081.1 coordinate 3,971, forward strand.
GCATACCGGGCTGGGCGCCCGCGACGGTGCAAGCGATGCCGGCGCCGACCGTCGCGTAACGCAGTGCCGGCTCCAGATCCAGCCCGCGATCGAGCGCAGCGGCCAGGCCGCCGCAAAACGCATCCCCGGCGCCGGTCGCATCGACGACGTCGACCGGCAGCGCCGGAATTCGCCATCCGTGATCGCGAGCGTGCGCCACAGCCCCGTCGCGGCCCAACGTTATAACGTTCGTCGTGTTGTACCGGCGGGCCAGCGCCGCGCTCACCTCCAGCGGCTGGGTGTCATCCAGACCGAGGCTGTCGGCAAGCTCCGCGGCTTCGGCCCGATTGACGACCAAGATGTCGACCTTATCCAGAGCGTCTGCGGGGATCGGCTGTGCCGGCGCAAGGTTCATCAGGACTCGGGCACCGGCCCGTTTCGCCCTTGTCATGACGGACCAGTTCTCGGCGGCGGGCACCTCCATCTGGAGTGCGAGGACGGTCTGCTCGCCGAGCAGCGACTCCGGAACCTGGCTGGCTGCCACGTCGAGATTTGCGCCGCTGGCCACGGCGATCGCATTTTCGCCATCGCGGTCCACCCAGATCGCCGCGCAGCCGGTCGGTCGCTGCGAAAGCGCAACGCCGCCAAGGCCGATGCCGGCATCGCGTATGCCCTGCAGCGCTTCTTCGGCGAACCGGTCGCGGCCCACCCGGCCGATCATCTCGACGGTGCCGCCGGCCCGCGCCGCCGCCACCGCGGTATTGGCGCCCTTTCCCCCAGGAAAGACATGATACGATTGCGACAGCACTGTTTCGCCCGACCGCGGCAGCGCGTCGACCCGGAAGACGAGGTCGGCGTTGATCGATCCGAAGACGATGATCACGCTGTGCGGCGCGTCAGTGGGACAGCAGCACCGGCACGGTCATGTGCTGCAGCATGTGACGCGTCGCTCCGCCCAGCACCAACTCGCGCATGCGCGAATGCCCGTAGGCGCCCATGACGATCAAATCCGCCCCGGTATCGGCGACCTGATTGAGCAGGACGTCGCCGACATCGATGTCGAGGCCGGCGGTTCGGGTCGCGGTCGCCTTGACGCCGTGCCGGGCAAGGTGCTCCGCGATGTCGGCGCCCGGGGCATCGCCAATCCCGTTCGGCTCGACCGCGAACACCTCGACGCTCTCCGCGCTCTCGAGAACGGGCATGGCATCGGCGACTGCCCGCGCCGCTTCGCGGCTCGCATTCCAGGCGACCAGGACCTTCCGTCCGATCTTGTCCGGTGCCCCGATATACGGGATCACGAGGACCGGCCGGCCGCTCACCAGTATCAGGTCGTCGACCATGTCCTCGGCGCTGCCACTCTGGCTGTCCGGTCGTACCTGGGAGACGACGACAAGGTCCGAGTAGCGGCTCCGCAGCGCAAGCGATTCGAGTGGCATGCCCTTGGCGAGCGACCACCGGCTGCGGTCGGTGATCCCGGCGGCCGCCACCGTCTTCTCGAACAATTCGCGTGCCGTCGCGGCCGTCTCCTTGCGCTGGGCCTGAATGATTTCCAGGGCCGACGGCGGAATCTCGATCGCCGCGTAACCGGGTATCTCCGGCGGGCGGTCAACCGCCAGACCTGTCAAATGGGCATCGTGGTCGTGCGCCAGACCGCACGCGGCGGCGAGGGTAGCCGGTGTTTCTCGGGAACCATCGACATAAACCAAAATATCCTTAAGCGGCATTTCGCGATCAACTCCTCGTATGCATGAGACGGCGATGGTGTTTTGCCCCAGACCGCGCGGATTTGCATTGATTCGGGTCAAAAAGACCGGCGTTGCGGGTCATCCCTGCTCAAGGCGGCCTTCGGCGACGGCATGGCAGGCGACCGCGCTTTCGTGAGACGGGCTCAGCACCGGAAGCTCGCTCCGGCAGCGGTCGTCCGCATAGGGACAGCGGGGGTTGAAGGCACAGCCGGCGGGCGGCGCAATGGGGGACGGAAGCTCGCCGGTCAGCTTTATCTTTTCGCCGCGGCGGGCCGGGTCGGCGACCGGGGTGCTGGACAAGAGCGCGCGCGTGTACGGATGTTGCGGTGACTGGAAGATCGCGTCCCGTGGCCCCTGTTCGACCGGACGGCCGAGATACATCACCATGACCTCGTCGGCGAAGTGGCGCACCACGCTCAGATCATGCGAAATGAACAGATACGCGAGGTCGAATTCCTCCTGCAGATCGACCAGCAAATTCAGCACCTGCGCCTGGATCGATACGTCGAGCGCCGACACCGGCTCATCGAGGACGACCAGTTTGGGCCGCAGCATCAGCGCGCGGGCGACGGCGATGCGCTGGCGCTGGCCGCCGGAGAACATATGCGGATACCGGTCGTAGTGTTCGGGTCGCAGCCCGACCCGCGCCATCATGTCCCGCGCGGCCTCGGCCCTTTCCTGGCGGCTCGTCCGCGTGTTGATAGCGAGGGGCTCCTCCAAGATGGCGCCGACCTTGCGACGCGGGTTGAGCGACCCGTATGGATCCTGGAAGACGATCTGTACGGTTCGCCGCAAGGCCTTCAGGGTCCCCCTGTCGGCGTCTGCCGCGTCGACGCCGTCCAGCAGAAGGCGGCCAGACGTCGGCCGCTCGATCAGCGTGACGAGTCGCGCCAGGGTCGACTTGCCGCAACCGGATTCGCCGACCACCGCCAGCGTGCGCCCCGCCGGCAGCGAAAAGCTCGTTCCCCGCAACGCCTTGAGCTCCGCGGTCTTCGCGAAGACCCCCCGGCCCACGCGATAGTGGCGGGCCAGTTCGATTCCTTCGACGACCGGTGCCGCGGTCATGCTGCGTCCGCCCCGACGGGATGGTAACAGCGCACCGCGGCGCCGTTCTCCAGCTGCTCGAGCACGGGCGGGTCCGTCCGGCAGCGGTCTGTCGCGTACCGGCACCGCGGATTGAACAGGCAGCCCGACGGCCGGTCGTGCTGGCCGGGCACGACGCCGCGGATGGTCGGCAGGCGCCGCCCGGTGCTGCGCTCCGGCAGGGCGTCGAGCAACGCGGCCGTGTAGGGGTGCCGCGGCCGCGCGAACAGGCCGGTCACGTCCTGCTTTTCCACTTGCTGGCCCGCGTACTGAACGGCGACGCGTTGCGCCGTCTCCGCCACCACGCCCATGTTGTGGGTGATCAGGACCAGCGCCATGCCGCGCTCGCGCTGCAATTCCAGGAGCAGGTCGAGGATCTGCGCCTGGATGGTCACGTCCAGCGCCGTAGTCGGCTCATCGGCGATCAGCAGCCGCGGGTTGCAGGCGATGGCCATGGCGATCATGACGCGCTGGCTCATGCCGCCCGACAGCTGGTGCGGGAACGCGTTCAGCCGGCTTTCCGGCGAGGGAATGCCGACCATCTCCAACAGCTCGATTGCGCGCTTGCGCCGGGCGGCCCGGCTGCCCGATTCGTGCGCCGCCAGCATTTCGGTGATCTGGAAGCCGACCGTAAAACAGGGGTTGAGGCTGGTCATCGGCTCCTGGAAGATCATCGCCATGTCCTTGCCGCGGATCGCCCGGTGGGCGCCGGCGGTCAGCGACAGCAGGTCACGCCCGTCGAACCGCAGCCGATCGGCGCTGACGACGGCGGTCCACGGCAACAACCCCATCAGTGCCAGCATGGCGACGCTTTTCCCCGAGCCAGACTCGCCGACGATCCCCACCACCTCGCCTTCGTCGATCTCGAGATCGATGCCGTCGACGGCGCGGAACAGCCCGGTCCGGGTCCGGAACTCGACCGACAGGTTGTTGATCTCGAGCAATGCCATCAGCGTTTGAGCTTCGGGTCGAGGGCGTCGCGCAGGCCGTCGCCCATCAGGTTGAATGCAAGAACGGTGATCAGGATCGCCAGGCCCGGGAACGTCACGACCCACCAGGCCCGCAGGATGAATTCGCGTGCCTCGGCGAGCAACGTGCCCCACTCCGGAGTTGGCGGCTGCGCGCCGAGGCCGAGGAAGCCGAGCGCGGCGGCGTCGAGGATGGCGCTGGAAAACGCCAGCGTCGCCTGGACGATCAGGGGCGGCATGCAATTGGGCAGCACGGTGATCATCATGAGGCGCGGCAGGCCGGCGCCGGCGACGCGGCTGGCGGTGACGTAGTCGCGCGACAGCTCCGAGATCGCCGCGGCGCGCGTCAAGCGCACGAAATGGGGCAGGTAGACGATGGCGATGGCGAACATCGCGTTGACCAGGCTGGGGCCCAATATGGCCACCACGACGATGGCCAGCAACAGGCTCGGCAACGCCAGCATGATATCCATCGCCCGCATGATCAGGAATTCCACCGCCTCGCCCACCGCGCCGCCGACGACCCCCCGGAACACCGCGGCGAGCAGGCCGAGCACGACCCCGGCCGCCAGCGAAAGAGTCACCACGATGGCGCCGATCGTCAGCGAATAGCGTGCGCCGTGGACGATGCGCGACAGCATGTCCCGGCCCACCGCGTCGGTGCCGAGCGGATACAGCCACGAGCCGCCATCCTGCCAGAAGGGCGGCCGCAGAAGCGCGTCCCGGTACTGTTCGTTCGGCGGATGCGGGGCAACGACGTCCGCGAAAATCGCCAGAAATGCGATGATAACGATGACCACGAGGCCGACCACCGCGCCCTTGTTTTCACTGAAATAGCCCCAGAACTCCTGCAGCGGTCGCTGCGGCGCGGCGGCGTTGCGGACGGCCTCGCTCATGATCCGCCCCGGTGCCGGATGCGCGGGTTGATCAGGCCGTAGGCCAGATCGACCAGCAGGTTGACCGCGATCACCACGCAGGCGACCAGCAGCACGCCGCCCTGGACCGACGGGTAGTCGCGGCGCGAGATCGAATCGACCAGCCACTTGCCGATCCCCGGCCACGAGAAGATGGTCTCGGTGAGAATGGCGCCGGCGAGCAGCAGCCCGGTCTGCAGACCGATGATGGTGACGACCGGGATCAGGGCGTTGCGCAGCGCATGCAGCCCGATGATCCGCAAGGGCGCCAGGCCCTTGGCGTGGGCGGTGCGGATATAGTCCTCGCCCAGGACTTCCAGCATGGCCGAGCGAGTCTGCCGCGCGATCACCGCGAGCGGGATCGTGCCCAGGACCACCGTCGGCAGGATCAGATGCCGCAGCGCCGAGCGGAACGCCCCGGGCTGATCCGACAGCAGGCTGTCGATGAGCATGAAACCGGTGACCGGCTCGAAGAAGTAGACGACGGAAATGCGGCCCGAGACCGGCGTCCAGCCCAGGGTGCCGGAGAACAGGATGATCAGCAGCAGGCCCCACCAGAAGATCGGCATCGAATATCCGGTCAGCGACACCGTCATGACCGTATGGTCGAAGGTGGAACCGCGCCGCACGCCGGCGATGATGCCGGCGGGAAGCCCCAGGGCGACCGCGAAGATCATCGCAGCGGCCGACAGTTCGATGGTCGCCGGGAACAGGGTCAGGAACTCGCTCAACACCGGCTGCTTGGTGACGATCGACTTGCCGAGATCGCCCTGCAACAGATTGCCGAGGAAGCCGAGATACTGCTCCCAGATCGGACGGTCGAACCCGAACTGCTTGAGCAGCATCGCGTGGCGTTCGGGATCGATGCCGCGCTCGCCGACCATCAGTTCGATGGGGTCGCCCGGAATCAGCCGGATCAGGGCGAAGGCGACGAAGGTGATCCCGATGAAGGTCGGGATGATCATGCCGAGGCGGGTGACGATAAACCGAAGCACGCGAGGGGCTCACCTTGGTCGGTCAGAAAAGGGCGGGCGGAGGGGGCCTCCGCCCGCCGCTATCCGTCTGCGCTTCCGCTACTGCAGGTCCACTCCGTAGAAGGGGTGGCCGCCGAACGGATCGATACGGTAGTCGACGACTTCCTTGCGCACCGGCATGAACACCACCGAATGCGCGATCGTCACCCAGGGCGCCTCCTCCTTGAAGATCAGTTGCGCCTCCTCGTACAGCCTCGTGCGCTCGGCGACGTTGCTGGTCTGCTTTGCCTTGATCAACAGATCGTTGAACGGCTTGTGGCACCAGCGGGCCCGGTTGGTGCCGTCCTTGGCCGCATCGCAGCCCAGCAGCACGTAAAGGAAATTGTCCGGATCCCCGTTGTCGCCGGTCCAGCCGAGCAGCACCGAATCGTGCTCGCCGTTCTTCGAGCGGTTGAGATACTCGCCCCATTCGAAGCTGACGATCTCGGCCTGGACGCCGACCTTGGCCCAGTCGGCCTGGATGATCTCCGCCATCCGGCGGGCATTCGGATTATACGGGCGCTGTACCGGCATGGCCCAGATATTGGTCTTCAGGTTTGCCGCGCCGGCCTCGGTGAGCAGCGCCTTCGCCGCCTGCGGGTCATACGGATAGTCCTTGGTGGCCTCGTTGTACGACCAGATCGTCGGCGGGATCGGGTTCTTCGCCATCTTGCCGGCACCCTGGAACACGGCGTCGATGATCGCCTGCTTGTTGATCGCCATGTTCAGCGCCTGGCGCACCCGCTTGTCGTCGAACGGCTTCTTCTCGACGTTGAAGGCAAGGTAGCCAACGTTGAGGCCTTCCTGCTGCAGCACGTTGATGTTCGGATCCGCCTGCATCGCCGCGATGTCGGCCGGGTTCGGATAAGGCATGACATGGCACTCGCCCGCCTTCAGCTTCTGATACCGCACCGCGTTGTCCGGCGTGATCGCGAAGATGAGGTTGTCGAGCGGCGCCTTGCCGGCCCAGTAGTCGGGATGCGCCTTGTAACGGATGACCGCATCCTTCTGGTACTGGACCAGCTGGAAGGGCCCGGTGCCGACCGGCTCCAGGTCGACCTTTTCCGGCGTTCCCGCGGCCAGCATCTTGTCGGCGTATTCCGCCGACAGGATCGAGGCGAAGTCCATCGCGAGATTGGCGACGAACGGCGCTTCCGGCTGGTTCAGCACGAACTGCACCGTGTAGTCGTCGATCTTCCGGATGTCCTTGATGAGCGCGGGCATGCTCATGCCCTGGTAATACTCGTACGTGCCGCCCGAAACCTTGTGATAGGGGTGGTTCGGATCGTGCTGGCGCTGGAAGCTGTAGAGCACGTCGTCGGCGTTGAAATCACGGGACGGCGTGAAGTTCCTGGTGGTGTGGAATTTGACGCCGCGGCGCAGGAAGAAGGTGTGCAGCAGCCCGTCCTTCGACGCCTGCCACGACTGCGCCAGCCCCGGCACGATCTTGGTGCTGCCGCGCTCGAACTCGACCAGCTTGTTGAACAGATGACGGGACGACGCATCGAATGTCGTGCCCGATGTGTACAATGAGGGATTGAAGCCCTCCGGGCTGCCCTCGGAACAGTAGACCAGGGTCTTGGCCGACCCGGCTGAGGTAAAGGCGACGGCTGCGCTTACGCAGACCGCGGCCGCGAATATACGGTGTTTCACGTTCTTGCTCCCTGATTATCGAATGCTGCCCTGCGGCAACCCCTTCAATCGGCCCACAATTTCCCGATGCGTCCCGCATCGAGGCGCATTGCGAACCATTTGCCGTGAGGCTAGGCTCCTTCCTCGCGCTCTGTCAATTGCCGAAGCGCAATGAAAGCGCGCACACGCGGGGATCGTGCCGCTACGGCACATCGGCCTCGTAGAAATAGTGCCCGCCGAGAGGCGAGCCGGCATACCCGGTCACGCCGCGGCGCAGCGGCGTGAACGCGACCGAGTGCGTCAGGGGTACGAGCGGAACCTCATCCTGCACGCGCTCGAGCGCGATGCGGTAGATCGCCGCGCGCTCGGCCCGGTCGGTGGTCCGGCGCGCCTCCGCAAGCAGGCGATCGAAACCGGCATCGCACCAGCGCGACCGGTTGGCCCCGCCGCCGACGGCGTCACAGGTCAGAAGCGGGGACAGAAAGATGTCCGGGTCCAGGGTTTCGCCGATCCAGCCGAACAGAATCGCCTGATGCAGGCCAAGCATCGAATGCTTGAGGAACGTCTCCCAGTCCGGCGTTGCGATCGTCGCCTCGACGCCGATCGCGGCCCAGTCGTCCCGGATCATCTCGGCCACCCGTCGGGCGCTGCGCATATACGGGCGGCTGACCGGCATCGCCCAGATTTCGACGCTGATCCCGTCCCGCCCGATCTCGGCAAGAATTTGGCG
>JBFGQV010000082.1:0-11560 GCA_041563955.1 Alphaproteobacteria bacterium
CGATACGCCGGGCAAGGAAGCCAATATCGAGATCGGCACGCTCGCCGATGATTTGCACAGGATCGCCGGGTGCGACTGGATCTGCGAGGCGGTGATCGAGGACCTTGCTACCAAGCGCGCCCTGTTCGAACGCCTCGAACCGCTGCGAAGCGATGGCTCGGTGGTCAGCACCAACACCTCGGGCATTCCGTTGCGCGCGATCACCGAGGGAATGCCGGAGCGGCTGCGCCGGGACATCACCGTCACCCACTTCTTCAACCCGGTGAAGGTGATGAAGCTGATGGAGCTGGTGCCGGGCGCCGAGACGACGCCGGAGGTGATCGAGGCGTTCGCGGCGTTCTGCGGCCAGCGGCTCGGCAAGGGCGTGGTGCACGCCAAGGACACGGTCAATTTCATCGGCAACCGCATCGGCTGCTTCTGGATGCTGTCCGGCCTGCACAAGGCGCGCGCGGCGCTCGAATTCGGCCTGTCGATGGAGAGGGTGGACGCGGTGATGGGGGCGCCGGTCGGCCTGCCCTCGACCGGGCTGTACGGGCTGATCGACCTGATCGGCCTCGACGTCATGGACTTCGTCGCCAGGAACCTTGAGGCCAACCTGCCGGCGGACGACCCGGGCCGCGCCTATCTTACGCTGCCGCCGGCCGAGCGGGAGATGCTGGAGCGCGGCCAACTCGGCCGCAAGTCGGGCGGCGGCTTCTACCGGTTGACCAAGCACGAGGATGGCAGCCGAAGCAAGGAGACCTTCGACCTCATGGCCGGCGCCTGGCGCCCGGCTGTAGACGCCGCGCCGGCGCATGGCGACATCCGCTCCCTGTTCGCCGCCGACGATGCCGAGGGCCGCTTCGCCTGGGCGCTGATGGGCGGCACGCTGGCCTATGCGGCGGCGCTGGTGCCGGAGATCTCGGACGACATCGTCAATGTCGACCGGGCGATGCGCTGGGGCTTCGCCTGGAAGCAGGGGCCGTTCGAGCTGCTCGACGCGCTCGACCCGGCGGCGGTGATCACGCGGCTCGAGGAGAACCACCGGCCGGTGCCGAACATGCTGGCGATCCTGCGCGACGCCGGTGCCGAAAGCTTCTACCGCGACGACGGCAAGGAATTCCTCGGCATTGACGGCCGGTACCATCCGGTGCCGCCGGCCTGAGGTTCGTCCGTTGGGATCAAACCACAGTGCAAGCCCGTCATTGCGAGCCGAAGGCGAAGCAATCCAGTAGCCCGCGGCCGCCTGGATTGCCGCGGCTCTTCCCGCCTCGCAATGACACATTCGGATAGGCTGCGGCTTTCTCCGCCCTTCGCAAGCTGCGCGCCGCCCGTGCCGCGGGATACGTCGCGCGCTGGCGTTGCGGCGCGCGCGTTCCCCCTACCCGCGCTTCAGCAACTCGTCGTAGGGGTCGGGCGCGCGGCTGCCGAAACCGGCGCCGCTGCTGCGCGGGCGCGGCGATGCCTTGCCTTCCGGCGCGGGCTCGGCGGCGGGCTGGTGGCGCAGGACGATCTCGTTGAGGTCGGTGTCGCGCCAGAACCGCGTGTACTGGGTCTCCGGATCCCCGGACTGCAGCAGCCGGTCGCGGTATACCTCGGCCCAGGCGGGGCAACGGGCGATCGCATCGACGATGATGCCGCAGGCGTCGCTGAATCGGTTTTGCTCGCACAACGCATCGGCCAGCCCGGTATAGGCAAGGATGTTGCAGCGATTCTGCAGCTCGGTGAGGTCGGCATCGCCACCGTCGGCGCCGATGCGGTCCGTCGGGTCGGTAAAGTCGCCGGCGAAGACACCGAGCGACCGCCGGTACATGGCGGCCCGGCGCTCCGCCGTGCCGGCCAGCGCGGCGCGGGCCACGAAATGCGCGGCGAACAGGCGCCGTGGAAAGCCCGACTGCAGTTGCTCGCCGTAATCTACGACGCGCAGCATGCCCTCGTGGTGCCGGTCGCTCCAGGCGGTGGCGCGCAGGGTGCCGATCTGCATGAAGGCCTGCTGCCGCGACGACAGCGGCGCCGCGAAATCCGCGTCGGCCCGGAAGTCCCGTCCGGCGCGCATCTGGGCGACGAGGGCGAACATCAGTTGCAGCGCCGCGGCGCGCAGCTCGGCCGGTACGCCGACGAACTCCAGGTTGGCGCCGCCGCGCTTCGCCGGCCCGTGGCAGTGGATCCAGTAGGTGCCGCGACGCTCGACGACGCAGTGGTAGTCGGCCCAGCCGCGCGGGTTGCTGCGCCCGAAGATGCGGTACATGAGCCGCGCCATCGGGCTGACCAGCCGCACGTTGCCCTTCAGCGAATGCTCCACATCGGCCTCCTTCACCGCGCGCCCGTCGCACCGGCGTCGATCGTTCCCGTTAACGATACGGTCAGACAGATTAAGGAATTCCAAACGGGCGCGGTTTGTTCCCGGCCCCGGCCAGGGCCGGCGTGTCGCGCAGGCCGCGGGTCGGGCGGGTGGTTCAGGCGGTCTTGCGCTTACGCTGCGGCTTCTGAGTTCTGGCGGTGCTGCGTTTCGTCTTGCGCCGGGGCAAGGGGCCGCTGGTGTTGGCCGGGCGTCGGCGGGCGCAGATCTCCTTGAGGTCGGCGTCACGCCAGAAATTCATGAACGCGTCCTTGCGGCGGTATTTCTTGACCAGGTAGTCGCGGTAGGTCTGGGCCCATCCCGGGCAGCGGGCGATCGCCTCCTCGAGATAGCCGATCGCCTCAGTCGGGCGGTCCTGGTCGAACAGCGCCTGGGCCAGCGACAGGTAGACCGACAGGTTGGCGCGGTGCTGCAGGTCGGTGAGGTCCGCCTTGCCGGGCCTGACGTCGGCGCCGGCGCCCATCTCGAGGAAGCAGCCCGGGAACAGCGCCAGCGCGCGGCGGCACAGCGCCTCCTTGCGGGACGGGTCCTCGGCGAGGTCGGCCCAGGCTGCGATGTGCGAGACGAACAGGCGACGCGGGAAGCCCGTTTCGACCGGGTGGCCCCAGTCGACGATGCGCAGGCTCTCGCGATGCTCCGGGTCGTCGTGCGGCGCCCAGCGCAGCGTCGCCATCTGGCGGAAGCTCTGCACCGGGGCGGAGAACACGCCCTCGATATCGGATTCGGCGGCCAGCGGCAGCTTCGACTTGGCGTGGGCGACGATCTCGAACAGCATCTGGTGGGCATAGCCCAGCATGTCCGGCGGCACGCCGACGAATTCCAGGTCCGGCAGCCGCCAGCGGCGCAGCCCGTGGGTGTGCACCCAGAGCGTGCCTTCGGGCTCCTCGACGCAGTGGTAGTCGGCCCAGCCATGGGGATCGTCGGCCTTGAAATAGCGGCGGTGCAGCCGCGTGATGGGCCCGACGAGCCGCGTGTCCGCCGTGATCGGATGTCGCATGCAACGCTCCTTCGCTCCCCGCGGCGCGGGGCGCAACCAGCTTCGAGTGGCCATCCTACGCAAGGCTGGTTAACGTTCCCCAAACGCGGGATTTTCATTCCACGCTTACGGTGATTATTGTGGCAGCCATGACCAAACCGAACGACCTCGTTCCCCCTGCCGTTCGCGCGGCGCTGGAGGTGTCGGGGCTCGACTACGAGATCATGGTCTGTGATCCGGAGCTCGCCGACACCGCCACGTTCTGCGCCCATTATGGCCATTCCCTCGAGAATTCGGCGAATGCGATCGTGGTGAAATCCAAGACCGGCGAAGAGAAGTTCGTCGCCTGCGTCGTGCTGGCGACGACGCGGCTCGACGTCAACCGGACGGTGCGCAAGAAGCTGGGCGCGCGCAAGGTTTCGTTCGCCGACCCCGAGGAGACGCGGCGCGTGACCGGCATGGAGCTGGGCGGCGTCACCCCGCCCGGCCTGCCGCCGGAGCTGCCGCTGTGGGTTGATTCCCGGGTCATGGAGCGGCCCTTCGTGATCCTCGGCGCCGGCACGCGCGCCGCCAAGATCCGGATCAGCGCCGACTATTTCCGCCAGCTGCCGCAGGCGGAGATCGTCTCCGGCCTGGCGCTGGAGCCCGCATAGGCGCCGCATCGCGCGCCGTGTGGCGGGGCGCTGTTTCTCGCTTCCCGGATGCGGTATGATGGGTGCCGTCGCAGCGATGCGATTCGATGGCAACAGGTTGGAGGTTCTCCCATGCGGTACGGTTCGGTTCGGCTGATGACGGGCATCGTCCTGGCCGCCGGTCTGCTCGCCGGCGGCGGCGGCGCGCTGGGGCAGAGCACGCTGCGGTTCACGCCGTCGCCCTGGGACGGACTCTATTTCGGGGTGCACGGCGGCTACGGCTGGGGTGAGAACGACGCGGTCGAGGATCCGGCCAACCCGGTCGCCTACAACGGCGCCGGCAACAGCTGGGATTACGACACCGACGGCTATCTGGTCGGCGTCCATGCCGGGCTCAACTGGGAGTCGAATCGTCTGATCCTGGGGCTGGAGGCGGCCTTCGGCTACATGGCGATCGAGGGCGATGGGCCGGACCCGGGGTCGACCGGGCTGGATACTTTCGCCACCCAGGGCGACGGCTACTACGCCGACATCACCGCGCGCATCGGCTTCGCGCCGGAGAACATGCTCTACTACATGAAGGGCGGGGCGGCCTTCGCCGATTTCGGCTGGTCGGTCGAGGATGCGTGCAGCACCGGCCCGTGCGGCGGCACCGTCATCAACGCCGCCAACGACGACATCGAATCCGGCTGGACCGCCGGGGTCGGCATCGGCTGGGCCTTCACGCAGCACACCAGCTTGCGGGTGGAATACGCCTACTACGATTTCGGCAGTATCCGCATGGCCGGGACATCCGGCGCCAACACCTACCGCTGGGAGCAGGACGTCACCCTGCACACCGTGACGGCGGGTATCAGCTTCATGTTCTGACGGGGGCGGCGGGGCGCCTACATCTCCTTCGCCCGCTCGCGCAGCACGTATTTCTGGATCTTGCCGGTCGAGGTCTTCGGCAGCGGGCCGAAGACGATCGTCTTCGGGCATTTGAAATGGGCCATGTTGTCGCGGCAGAAGGCGATGATGTCGTCGGCCGAGACCCGCCCTTCCATGCCCGGCCTGAGGGTGACGAAGGCGCACGGCGTCTCGCCCCACTTGTCGTCCGGCCGGGCGACAACGGCCGCCTCCATCACTTCCGGATGGCGGAACAGGGTCTCCTCGATCTCGAGCGAGGAGATGTTCTCGCCGCCGGAGATGATGATGTCCTTGGAGCGGTCCTTGACCTCGATGTAGCCGTCCGGGTGCATCACGCCGAGATCGCCGGTGTGGTACCAGCCGCCGCGGAACGCCGCCGTGCTGGCCTCCGGGTTCTTCAGGTATCCGCGCATGACGGTGTGGCCCTGCAGCATGATCTCGCCGATCGTCTCGCCGTCGGCGGGCACCGACGCCATGCTCTCCGGGTCGCGCACCGAGAGCGCCGCCAGCGTCGGATAGCGCACGCCTTGGCGCGCCATGCGCTCGGCCCGCGGCTGCAGGTCGAGCCCGTCCCAGTCGTCCTGCCAGGCGCAATAGGTGGCGGGGCCATAGGATTCGGTCAGGCCGTAGAGGTGGGTGACTCGGAAGCCCATGCGCTCCATGCCCTCGATCACCGCGCTCGGCGGCGCCGCGCCGCCGGTCGCCACCTCGACGATGTGGTCGAAGGTCTGGCGGATGTTGACCGGCGCGTGCACCAGCATGTTGAGGACGATCGGCGCGCCGCACATATGGGTGACGCCATGGTCGCGGATCAGCGGGAAGATCTGCGCCGGGTCGACCTTGCGCAGGCAGACATGGGTGGCGCCGACCGCGGTCACGGCCCAGGTGTAGGTCCAGCCGTTGCAGTGGAACATCGGCAGCGTCCACAGATAGACCGACTGCCGGTTCAGCCCGAACACCAGGGCGTTGCCCATGGCGTTGAGATACGCGCCGCGATGGTGGTAGACGACGCCTTTCGGGTCGCCCGTGGTGCCGGAGGTGTAGCACAGCGAGAGCGCCCGCCACTCGTCATCCGGCAGCGCGATCGGATGGTCCGGGTCGCCCTCGCCGAGGAACGCCTCGTAATCCTTCTCGCCCAGGAACTCGCCGCCCTCGGCCAGCGCATCGTCGATGTCGATGACGGCGATCGGGCGGCCGAGGTCCTGCAGCGCCGGCCCGATGACCTCCGACAGCTCCTTGTCGGCGATCAGCAGCTTGGAGTCCGCGTGGTCCAGGATGAAGGCGACGGTGCGCGCGTCAAGCCGCGTGTTGATGGCATTCAGCACGGCGCCCGCCATCGGCACGCCGTAATGCGCCTCCAGCAGCTCCGGCGTGTTGAAGGCCACCACCGAGACGGTATCGCCCGGCCCGATGCCGCGCTTCTGCAGCGCGCTCGCCAGGCGCCGGCAGCGCGCCCCGAACTCGCGATAGGTGTAGCTACGCTCACCATGAATGACGGCGGTCTTGTCCGGATAGACGGACTCCGACCACGCCAGCAGTGACAGCGGCGACAGCGGCTGGTAGTTGGCCTCGTTGCGGTCGAGGTCCTGCTCGTAGATGTTGTCGTCCCCGGCGCCCAATTGCCTCTCTCCCTGTTCCGCGCGGCCCTCGCATTACTGCATAGCGGGCCCGCGCGGCGCAAGGCAAGCACGATCACAGGGGCAGGACCAGCTCGGCCCGCAGCCCCCCCTCGGGCCGGTTCGAGAGGCGCACCTCGCCGCCATGCGCCTGCGCCACCGACTGGACGACGCACAGCCCGATGCCGGTGCCGCCGGTCTCGCGGCTGCGCGACCGCTCAAGCCGGTAGAACGGCTCGAACACCTGGGCCAGCTCGGAGTCCGGAATGCCGGGGCCGTCGTCGTCGATGCGGATGATGATGCGGCTGCGCTCCGTGACCAGGGCGGCCCGCGCCCGCGCCCCGTAGGCGACCGCATTCTCGGCGAGGTTGGTCAGCGCCCGGCGCAGCGCCAGCGGCCGGCACAGATAGGGGGTCGCCGGCGCCGCCTCGAAGCTGCAGTCGCGGCCGGCGTCGGACAGGTCGTCGCAGACGCTCTGCACCAGCGAGGCGAGGTCGACGGTCTCGCGCGCCTCACCCTCGGCATCGTCGCGGGCGAAGGCCAGCGTCGAGGCGATCATCTTCTCCATCTCGGCGAGGTCGGCGAGGGTCTTCTGGCGCTGCGCGTCGTCCTCGATCATCTCGGCGCGCAGCCTGAGCCGCGTGATCGGCGTGCGCAGATCGTGCGAGATCGCCGCCAGCATGCGCATGCGCCCGTCGAGCAAGCTGCGCAGCCGCTGCTGCATGCGGTTGAAGGCGTGGGCGGCGCGGCGCACCTCGCCGGCGCCCTTTTCCGGCAACGGCGGCGCCTGCACGTCGCGGCCGAGCCGGTCCGCCGCCGCGGCGATCTCCTCCAGCGGCCCGGTCATGCGACGCACCGCCCAGGCCGACAGCAGCGCCACCGAGACCGCCATGACGATCAGCGACAGCACCAGCCGGCCGGACCAGAACGGCGGCTCCGGCGGCACGAAGGTGGCGAGGTTCAGCCAGCTGCCGTCCGACAGCTTGACCGAGACGCGCAGCGTCGAGCCGGCGGCGCCGAACTCCGTCTCCACCATCTGCATGTGGTAGCGCATCATTGCGCCCATGCCCTGCCCTGCGCCGCGCCGCTGCGCCGGGCCGTGCATCATGCCAGGCTCGCCAACTCCGCCGGGAACCGCCTCGGCGACGCCGACGCGCACGTCCTGTGCGCCGGCCTCGCCAAGCGACAGCGCCAGCATCGTCGCCATCAGGCGCTCCCGCAGCCCGCCCGCCGCATCCGCTGGCAGGGCGGAGCTGTGGTCCCAGGATAGGCGGAATCCCGGGCGGCTGGCGGCATGGACAAGCCACGGCCGGCGCTCCGGCGGTGCCTCCTCGAGCAGTCGGACCATGGTCGCGATGCGCTCGGCGACGACGCCGCCGCCGACCATCGTCAGGGCCTCGCCGCGGTCGCTGTAATGGATCGCGGAGCTTGCGAAGTGGGTGACGATGAGCCCGACGATGAGGACCGCGATGGTCCGCCCGAACAGGCTCTGGGGGATCAACCGCCTCATGACCGCTCCACCGGCGCGGTGAACATGTAGCCGCCGCTGCGCACCGTCTTGATCAGTTCCGGCGCCGCCGAATCCGCCTCGATCTTGCGGCGCAGGCGGCTGACCTGGATGTCGACGCTGCGGTCGAACGGCGCCGCCTCGCGCCCGCGCGTGAAATCCAGCAGCTGGTCACGGCTCAGCACCCGCTGGGGGTGATCGACGAAGGCGACCAGCAGCTCGAACTCGCCGGTGGTCAGCGACACCACCGCGCCCTCCGGCGACTCGAGCCGCCGCCGCGCCAGGTCCAGTGACCAGCCGGCGAAGCGCGCGACCTGGCCGTCGGGGGCCGCCTGCGTCTCGGCCCGCTCGCGCGCCCGACGCAGCACCGCCTTGATGCGGGCCAGCAGCTCGCGCGGGTTGAAGGGCTTGGGCACGTAATCGTCGGCGCCGAGCTCCAGCCCGACGATGCGGTCGGTCTCCTCGCCCATCGCCGTCAGCATGATGATCGGGACCGCCGAGCGCCCGCGCAGCTCGCGGCACAGCGTCAGCCCGTCCTCGCCCGGCAGCATCAGGTCGAGCACGATGAGGTCGATGCTCCAGTCGTCCAACGCCGCGCGCATCTCCCGCCCGTCGCGCGCGGTGGTGACGCGGCAGCCGTGCTTCTGCAGGAACCGCCCCAGCAGATCACGGATCTCGCGGTCGTCGTCGACGATCAGTATGTGCGGCGAATTCTCCATCTCCACCAAAGCATAACCGTGGTCGGTCCGGCCCGGGGCAATCAATTTGTAACGGCGTGTAACACGGCCCGCGACCGTTACCGACTGATACCAAACGCCGGGTTCCCGGACATATGTGCGTTACAGGGGGGCGGAACAATGCCGCCACGATGATGGTCCGGACCGGGTCCACGGGATCCGCCGGTTGCGGCCGGGACGATCCGGCGAACACAAGAGCATGAGGAGACCTGAGATGAAGACACTGCGCAAGACCACGGTCGCAACGCTTGCCGGGATCGGCATCCTGGCCGCGGCCGCCGCGACGCCGGCGCTGTCGCACGGCCCGGGTCATGGCGGCCCGGGGTTCGGACAGGGCTATGGCCCCGGATACGGCATGATGGGCGGCGGCATGATGGGCCCCGGCGGCGCCTATGGCGGCCCGCGCGGGTTCGGCCCCGGCATGATGGGCCCGGGCCACGGTCACGGCCCCGGGTTCGGCTTCGGGCCGTGCGCGCAGCAGGCCGCTGCCAGCGGCGAGGACGTCAGCGTTGACGACGTCACCCAGCGGATGGAGCGCTGGCTCGCGATCCAGGGCAACGACCGGCTGAAGCTCGGCAAGGTCGAGGCGGTCGACGACGATACGATCACTGCAGAGATCGTCACCGTCGACGGCTCGCTGGTGCAGAAATTCACCATCGACCGCAACACCGGCTGGACGCGGCCCGCGAAGTAGCTTTGCCCCCGGCGCCTGCACGCGGCGCCGAACCTGGAGCGGCCGGGTACGCCCCGACGGTGGGCCCGGCCGTTCCCTTGGACCCCCGGGAAAGAGGAGACGAGAGATGTGGAACAACATGCCTTATGGCGAGGGCGGCTACGGCCTGATGCACGGCGGCGGCTACTGGCTTGGAATGGGCCTGCACGGCCTGTACTGGATCGTGCTGGTGGCGCTGATCGCGCTGGCGGTGGTCTGGGTGGTGCGATCCGCCGGCCGCACCTACGGCGGCGCGGCGGCGGGCGGCGCCCCGAGCCCGCGCGAGATCTTGGACGCCCGCTACGCCCGCGGCGAGATCGAACAGGACGAGTACCTGACCCGCCGGAAGGCGCTCGACCGCTGAGCGACGAAGCGGGCGTCGCTATTCCGCGGCGCTCACCGCAGCATGGCGGGGACTATAGAGCGCGTGAGGCGGTGCGTCAGCCGGGATGCGACGGGGCCCGATTCGCAGTCTTCGAACGCACGACGCCGACGCGCATCGCGGCCCCGGTGGCCAGACTCGGCCGGCGCGTCGTTGCGCCGATCGGGTCTCGGAACGGCCTTTTTCCCACGACGGCGACTCGCCGGACTGTCAGACCGCCGGTCGGCGATTCGTCCGGTAATGGCCGATCAGGGCTTCGGCTGCCACGGCACCGCAAATAAACAGGATTGCCAGCACCTGCCAGACGCTGAGGCGGGTCCCCAGGAAGACAGCCGCCAGGAACGCCGCCATCACCGGCTTGAGAAAGAACAGATACGAGCCGCGCGTGATATCCGGAACGGCGGCCAGCCCGCCGATCCACAGCCACTGCGTCAGGGTGGTATTGTACACGACGAGGACGGCGATCGCGGTCATGGCCGGCACCGCGAGGTCGGCGAAGGTCCAGAACACCACCCAGCGCCCGAACAGCAGGCCGACTCCGCCCCACAGGGCGAGTCCGCCGATAAACATGGTGATCGCGGTGACCCGCAGGGCCCCGAACGCAGCGATATAGGGTTTGATCAGCACCAGATACACCGACAGCAGCAGCGCGCACATGATGGCCATGAAGATGCCGACGAGGTTCGAGACGTCCCCCGCCAGGGCGAGCACCGCGCCATCGGTGACCAGGAAGGCCACGCCGGCGACCGCGCCGAGACCGGACACGATTTTGGCGGCGCCGATCGCGACCTTGTTGGCATACAGATTGACCAGCCCGACGAAGATCGGGATCGTCGTCACCATGGTCGCCACCTGCGGCACCGTGGCGTAATCCAGCGCCCAGTGAAAGAACAGATAGGCCGCCGCCACCCCGAACACCGAGAACAGGACAAGCGCCATGCCGTGTTTGCGCATCGGCGCGACGAGGTCCCGGGATGCCGGGAACAGCATGGCTAGCGCGACCAGCCCCAGCCCACCGAGAAAAAACCGCCAGACCGAGACCTCCGGGCCCGAGATCGGGGCATTGTTGGAAATGATCTTGGCGACGAATTCGGAACTGGCATGGCCGAGGACGCCGATGAAGACCGCCAGATAGGCGATCCAGGCGTGACGGTGCCACAGTCCCTGCCTTGTGACCGCCTCCGACGTCATCACAGGTCCTCCGAGAATTCGAGGAGATCGCGGACCAGACGTGCCGGCGTTTCGACGGGAACCATATGGCCGGCATCGGCATATTCGAGCGCCCGGACGTTCCGAAATCGCTGCAGCAACCCGGCGATGACGGCTTCGTCGCGGAAGATCCTGTCCTGCAGGCCGGTGATGTTGAGAACCGGTGTGGAAACGCGGGCCCAATCGACGTCCCACAGCGTGTCTTCGCCCGCCTTCAGCAGATGCCACGCGCCATCGATTTGCGACGACGGCGTGTAGCCTCCCGGCTTGAGAAAGGCGCCGCGGTTCTCCGCCTGCCAGTCCTCGCCCAGCAAGAGCGGCGTGTAGACGTCGCGCAGCAGGTCCAGCCCGCCGGTCTCCGCCAGCCGCACCAGTGCGGCATTGATCCAGGAAAGTCGCGGGCCGATTTCACGCAAGGTGTTGATCAGAACGAACCCCCGGCACGGATAGCCGTCGCCGTCCTGCCCGAGGTGCAGTTTGGCGGCATACAGCCCGCCCACCGACAGGCCGACGAAAACCGGGTTTTGCGGCTCGACCGCTTC
>JBFGQV010000083.1:0-11540 GCA_041563955.1 Alphaproteobacteria bacterium
GCCCTGCGTTGTGGCAACCTGCTGCGAATTCTCGCACGGGAGCAAGGGCCGGCCTTGGCACCACCGACGAGTCAGACGCGCCGCAACACGCCGACCGAATCGCGGATCAGCCGCTTCCACGCCGATCTGGCGCGGCGCATCCTCGATCTCGTCCGCGAAGCCGATCGCCCCGCAGGCTGGCAGCTGAAGGAGCAGTGGCTGGCCGAGCAGCTCAACGTGTCCCGTTCACCGGTGCGCGCCGCGCTCAGGCTCCTCACCGAGCTCGGAATCGTGACCGCCGTCCCCAATCAGGGCCGCTTTCTGGCCACGGGGTCGCGCGACCTCAACGATTCGCTCTACAAGATCCCGCCGACCGAAGAGGAACGGCTTTATCTCAAGATCACCCGCGACCGGTTCGTCGACCGCATCGGCATGAACATCAACGTGACCGAGCTGAGCCGCAGATACGGTGTCAGCCGCTCCATGATCGGGCGCGTGCTGACGCGCCTCGCCGAGGAAGGTCTCGTCGAACGGGACGCAGGACGCGGCTGGATCTTCCTGCCGTCGCTCAACAACCCCGAAGTCTACGAGGAAAGCTACCGGTTTCGCATGCAGATCGAACCGGCGGCTATCCTGGATGTCGGATTTCGTCCCGACCCCGTGAAATTCGCCGAGATCCGCAGGGCCCATGAAACCCTGCTCGCGGGCAAGGTCCACACGGATCCGTTTCAGCGGCTCGTCGAGATCGACGTCGAATTCCATGAAGCCATCGGGCGTTGCTCACAGAACCGCTTCATCCTGCAGGCCATCCAGCAGCAGTCCCGGCTTCGCCGCATGACGGAGTTTCAGTTCGGCGCCGACCGCGACCGCATGGCCCAGTCCTGCCGCGAGCATCTGGCTATCCTCGACGCCCTCGAGGCGGCGGATAATGAGCGGGCCGCCGAACTCATGCGCCTGCATATCCGGATCTCGCGCGATCTCATGCCCAGCTTCGCAGAAGGAAAGTGACGCCGGCGCAGCGAGCGGCCATGGATTGCCGGCACGGCGGCAGTCCGGATCGGCGCGGGGACGCCCGCGATATTCACAACGAAGACTCATCCCACGAAGAGGCAACACATGAGCGACAGCAAGGTCATTGCATTCTTCCCGGAGGCGGCGTTCGGGCCGGCGCTGAACTCGGTCGGCATCGCGCAGGCCTGCGAGAAGCTCGGTCACAGGGCGGAGTTCCTGACCGACCCGGGCATGGGCGGCGTCTACGCGGGCTACGGCTTCGAGGAGCATACCGTGAATATGTCGGAGCCGATGGCGCCGGAGGAGATGGCGAAATACTGGTCCGACTTCATCAACGGCCATATCCCGAACTTCGACAAGACGCCTTACGAGCAGATCGACAACTACGTGAAGGAATGCTGGGAGGCGATCGTCGAGACCGCGATCTGGGCGCAGAAGGACCTGCCCGCCGTGCTCGATAGAGTGCAACCCGACGTCATCTGCGTCGACAACGTGATCCTGTTCCCGGCCATCAAGCAATACGGCAAGCCCTGGGTGCGCATTATCTCGTGCAGCGAGAACGAGTTCCCCGATCCGGACATCCCGCCGCACCTGTCCGGCTGCGGCGAGAACGACAAGACGTGCTTCGCGAAGTACGACGCCCGCTTCAAGGAGGTCGTCGCGCCGATCCACGCGCGCTTCAACGCCTTCCTCGCCGACTGCGGCGAGCCGCCCTACCCGCTTGGCGAGTTCTTCGAGGCCTCGCCGCATCTCAACCTGCTGCTCTACCCGGAGCCGGTGAAATTCAGGCGGCGCACCCCGCTGGACCCGGTGCGCTTCCAGTATCTCGAAGGTTGCGTGCGCCAGGACGAGCCCTACGAGGTGCCCGAATTCGAGGCCAACAACGATGCGCCGTTGCTCTATGTCAGCTTCGGCAGCCTCGGCTCGGGCGATACCGATCTCCTGAAACGGCTGATGACGGTGATCGCCAGCCTGCCCTACCGGGCGCTGTTCAATGTCGGCGACTACATGGATGCCTATGACGAGGTGCCGCCGAACGTGCAGATCCACAGCTGGTACCCGCAGCCCTCGGTAATCCCCCAGGTCGACGCGGTGATCCACCACGGCGGCAACAACAGCTTCACCGAGTGCCTCTACTTCGGCAAGCCGGCGATCATCATGCCCTATGTCTGGGACGGCCACGACAACGCGACACGCGTCCAGGAGACCGGGCACGGCCTGAAGATGCATCGCAGCAAATGGACCGGCGAGGAACTGGCCCGCAACCTCGCAACGCTGCTGACCGACCGGGCGATGCAGGAAAAGCTCACCGCGACCTCGGCCCACATGCAGGCGCGCCACGGCCCGACCAAGGCGGCCGAGCTGCTCGACCGGCTGGCGAGGGGTTGAGCGGCGATGGCGGCGCAGCCCGAAAGTTCGGCGCCACGGCTTGCGGATCCGTCCGACTTCGACGGCGCGCTCGCCGACTGGGGTCCGGTGCCGACGATAATCGAGGGGCGGTCGCTGACCTCCGGCCTGCTGATCCACAAGGGGCCGGCTGGCAAGAACGAATGCGGCCTGTGGGTCTGCACGCCCGGCTACTGGGCCTGCCATGTGACGCGGGACGAGTTCTGCCATTTCCTCGCCGGACGCGCGACCTACACCCACGAATCCGGCGAGGTGATCGAGATCGCGCCCGACACCGCGGCCTTCTTCCCGGCGGGCTGGAAGGGCACCTGCCGTGTGCACGAGACGCTGCGCAAGGTCTACATGATCCGCTGAGCCCCGCCGCCGGTCAGTCGCCGCCTGTCACCATGGGTGGCGTGTCCGAAACAGCCGCAAGCCGCAGCAGCGCCAGCGGACCGATCAGCGTCAGGGCGGCGATGACGGCGAAGCCCGCGCCCCAGGAGACGACCGTCTCGCCGCCGCCGCTAAGATCCAGCACGACGCCCAGGATCAGCGGGCCGGCCGCACCGGCGCCGAAGCCGAGAAACGAATGCAGCGCCATGGTCGCGCCGCGCTCCTCGGGCCGGGCGGCGCCGACGGTGCCCGCGGTCAGCGCCGAGGAATCGGTGGCGATGATGGTGCCGTAGAGCAGGCAGAACAGGGCCGCGGCGGGGAACGACAGGCCGGCGGAAAACCCGGTCAGCGCCGCGACCACCGCCGTCGCCAGCATGACCGCGACGATGGTCGGGCGGCGGCCGAAGCGGATCGCCACCTCGTTGCCGATGATGCTCGACGGCAGCGCGACGACGCTGACGACGGCGCTGATCAACGGTATGTCCCAGCCGTCGGCTCCGGCGGGGTGGAGCGTTGCCGTGAAGGTGAGAAAGGCGACCACCCAGGACAGGAAGACGAAGAGCTCGCCGGTATGCAGCGTATAGGCGATGATGTAGCCCATCGCCGGGCGGTTGGAGAACACGGGGCGCACGTCCGGCAGCCGGAACCAGTCGCGCAGGCGCGCCGACCCGCGCTCGGGCAGCAGCACGCTCCAGGCAATGGCGAATCCGATCGCGGGGCCGATGCAGGCCGCACCGAACGCCCAACGCCAGCCGTATGATGCCGCGACCGCCCCCGACAGCCAGAACGAGGCGCCCACGCCGATCGCGTAGCTTGCGGTATAGAACGAGACCGCGCGCGAGGGATGGCGGCCCTCATACCGGTCGACCAGCGCCTTCAGCCCCGGCATGTAGCAGCCGGCGAATCCGATTCCGCCGGCGACCCGGAAGACGGCGGCCGACCAGAACCCCGTGGCAACTGCGAGGCCGAGCAGCGCGACGATGCTGAAGACGAACCCGACGAGGACGATCCGGCGTGCGTCGATGCGGTCCGTGCCGCCCACCAGGAACGGCACGCCGGCCATGTAGCCGGCGAAGAACACGCCGTTGAGGAACCCCGCCTCGCTGTTGCTGAGCCCCCATTCGGCGATCAGCGTCGGGGTGATCGCGGCGAATGTAGAGAATCCCAGCAGGCTCGCCGCCATCGCCAGGCACATGGCGACGACCAGCGGCGTGCCGCGAAGATGCGCAGCGGCCACCGCATCACCCCAAGGCTGCGGCGAACAGGGCCTCGTAATCGGCGGCCGTCACCGGGCGCGGATTGCTGGCGCTGCTGTGGTCGGCCACCGCGCCGTCGACCATGCGCGGGATGACCTCGTCGGTCACGCCCATCTCGCGCAGGCCGGCGGGCAGGCCGAGGCGGCGGTTCAGGGCCTCGATCCCGGCGGCGAGGTCGGTGTCGGGCGCAAGTCCCATCGCGGCGGCAAGGCGCGCGTACTTGTCGCCGACATGGCCGGCATTGAAGCGCAGCACGGCGGGCAGGATCACCGCGTTCAACGTGCCATGGTGCAATACCGGATCGCGCAACCCGCCAAGCGGGTGCGACATCGCATGGACCGCGCCGAGGCCCTTCTGGAAGGTCAGCCCGCCCTCGAGCGAGGCCATCATCATGTGCCAGCGCGCGTCCCGGTCGGCGCCGTCCGCGACCGCCTTTTCGATCCAGGCCATGGCGCGGCCGGCGCCGTCCAGCGCGATCGCATCGGCCGGCACGTTGTCGCGCGGCGACAGGAAGGTCTCGATGCAGTGGGTCAGCGCATCCATGCCGGTGGCGGCAGTCAGGCCCGGCGGCAGGCCCAGCGTCAACTCCGGATCGCAGAGCGCCACCTTCGGAATCATATGCGGCGCGATGAAGCCCAGCTTGCGCCCGTCCCGCAGCGTGATCAGAGCCGCCCGGCCGACCTCGCTGCCCGTCCCCGCGGTCGTCGGCACCGCCACCAGCGGCGCCACGGCCGCGGTGATCTTCGGCATGCCGCCAAGGATCGCGGCGTACTGCGCGAGCGGGGCCTCGTGCGTCGCCATCAGCGCGACGGCCTTGGCAAGATCGATGGACGAGCCGCCGCCCACCGCGACCAACCCGTCGCAGCCGGCGTCCCGGTAGACCGCGAGCGCCGCGTCCAAGGCATCCTCCGTCGGGTTCGGCGGCGTGTCGTGGAACACCGGCGTGGCGCTGGGCAGCTCGGCCTTGACCCGCGCGGCCAGGCCCGCGGCCACGATGCCCTCGTCTGTGACGATCAGCGGCCGCGAAACCCCGAGCGCGTGCAGCTCATCGGGCAGCAGAGCGAGCGAACCGAAATGGAACTGGATCTTGGTGAGGTAATTGATCAATGCCATCGCGGGCCGCTCCTCTCGACGTGGGGAACCGGTGCCCGCTGCTTAGCACAGCCGTGGCCTGATTTCGAATTGTGTCTTTATCGGCGCGCCAGCGATCCGCGCTGTTCCAAG
This sequence comes from Alphaproteobacteria bacterium, assembly GCA_041563955.1. Lineage (GTDB taxonomy): Bacteria > Pseudomonadota > Alphaproteobacteria > UBA8366 > JADFVY01. The sequence continues at coordinate 5,250 of JBFGQV010000083.1, forward strand.
CGGCGCCCGGCGCCGGCGGTCGCAGAAGTCGGCCGTAATGCCGGTGCTACCCGGTGGTGGCGATGGCAACCGGCGTCGTCGGTGGCGATGCGGTGTCGTCGGCGGTGGCGCCGCCGGGCTCGGTTTGTGCCGCCTGGACGCCGAGCCACAACATGGCGGCAACGAAAAGCAAGGTGATCTGAACTGCGCGCAAGGCTTCCTCCGCTCGGGGCCGACCGTTGACGGGACGCCTCTTCTGCCGTCCAACCGAGGCAGATCGATGGCAATCCGGTGAACATCCGAGGGCATTTGGCCACGGGCCCACTTAACATTCGATTAAAGGGAAGCCAAAGGATGGACGTTCTGAGTTCGCGGGCGGCCAGTCCTCGCGCTCTCCTCGGACCGGGGCGCCTGGCCGGAGGCGGCCGGGAGCGATTTGGGCGCGTCGCCGCGCCGCCGTGCGCCGGTCAGGCCGAGGCGCAGCGCAGAACGGCAACCGCTGACCCGGGCGCTTCGACGGTGCCGGGCACCGTCGTATCGGTGTCGAATCCGGCGTCGTCCCAGGCCAGCAGGCCGCCGCGCAGATGGGTCGCGGTCTCGTATCCGGTGGCAAGCAGGATGCCGACGGCCTGGGCGGAACGGCGCCCGACCGCGCAGACGAACACCAGGCGCCGGCCGTCCTCGGCCGGCAGCTTGCGAATGTCGAATTTCGAGAGCGGCAGGTTGACCGACCCGGGAATCCGGTCCTGCGCGAATTCCCATTCCTCCCGCACGTCGACCAGGACAGCCCTGTCCGCCGCGAGCCAGCGGCACAGGGTCGTCGCATCGATCTCGATGAGCCGCTTTTCCGTCCAGGGTGCCGCTTGCGTCATGATCCTCGCCCCAATCCCGATGGCCCGGTCGCGCCGGAAACAAGACTTATTTAACGCATAATATTGATGGTTTCAATAGTAAATGACATGAGTATTGTAAAATCTTTTAAATTACTGTATTTTTAATGTGTTTAAACCGCCGCCTGTTGGCATCGCGGCCCCTTCCAGACGTCCTGCAAGACGCTGTTCCGGGGCGATAGATCCGTGTACAAATGAATTCGCGCCGGCCGTCCCGCCGGCACCCGGAACGGCCTGCCCTATGACTTCCGCCTATTCGATCGGCGCCGCGGCGCATGACAGCCGGCGAGGCATCGCCTGGATGCTGGTCACCATGCTGCTGTTCGTGAGCATGGATGCGGTGGTCAAGCACCTGATCCAGACCTACCCGGTCACGCAGGTCGCGTGGGCGCGCTTCTTCTTCCACGCGGCGCTGCTTGCGGCGGTCCTGGGTCGGCGCCTGCCGACGACGCTGTCGACGCAGCGGCGGGGCCTGCAGGTCGTCCGATCGGGATTGTTGCTGGTCACGACGCTGCAGTTCTTCGCCGCCCTCTATTTTTTGCCGCTGGCCGACACCACGGCGATCATGCAGAGCGCGCCGTTGATCGTGACCGCGCTGTCGCTGCCACTGCTCGGCGAGCACGTCGGCGTGCGCCGCTGGGCCGGCGTGGCGGCCGGGTTCACCGGCGCCCTCATCATCATCCGGCCGGGCACGGAGGCGATGCAACTCGCGGCGCTGCTGCCGCTGGGCGCGGCGACGACCTTCGCCCTGTATCAGATCACGACGCGGATCCTCAGCCGCACCGACGCCACCCTCAACACCCTGATGTACACGCCGCTTCTGGGCGCCGCGGCGCTGACCATCCTGGCGCCGTTCCTCTGGGTCATGCCGGATGCGGAAGGCTGGGCGTTGATGGCGCTGACCGGCGCATTCGGCGGCCTCGGCCATTTCACAATGATCCGGGCCTTCACCTGGGCGCCGGCCGCCACCGTCTCGCCCTTCGGCTATTCGGCTTTGATCTGGGCGACCCTGTTCGGGCTCACGCTGTTCGGCGATTTTCCGGACGGCTGGACGATATTCGGCGCGCTGGTGATCGTCGTGAGCGGCCTTTACATCCTGCACCGCGAACACCTGCGCCGGCGCCGGGCGTAGCCAGATCATGGCGGCCGACATCGCCAGCCTTGGCGATGCGACGTGGAGCGGTTAGCCTGACCGCCGCCACGACATGCCGGACACGCGGGAGGACAGCGTGACAGAGTTGAAACCCGGGCTCGAAGGAACCGCGGCGCTGACCGTGGAGGAGGCCCACACGGCGCCGCGCATCGGCAGCGGCAAGGTCCATGTCCTGGCCACCCCGGTCATGATCAACCTGATGGAAGCGGCGGCGCTGGCGGCGATCGAACACCTTCTTCCCGGGGGTCGGCAGAGCCTCGGCACGCGGGTCGACGTGAGCCACGTCGCGGCGACGCCCGTCGGCATGACGGTGCGCGCCACTGCCGTCGTCACGCACATCGAGGACAACCGGATCACGTTTCGCGTGGCCGCCCATGACGAGCAGGAGCTCATCGGCGAAGGCACGCACGAGCGCGTCGTCGTCAATATGGAGCAGTTCGACGGGCGCGTGCGCAGGAAGCTGCAGGCACCGAGCTGACGGGGCGGGAGGGCCCCGGGCGGCAACCGGGTCGCGGGGGCCTATTGCCGGAGCAGGACCTGTTCGTAGTGGCGTTCCTCATCCGGGAACTGCGCGGCGACCTCGTCGCCCATCGTCCCGGTCAGCCTGTTGTACATCCTGTGCACCTCGCAGATGAGGCAGTTGCCGTGCTTGTCCTTCACCGAGCCCTGCACGACACCGCCGCACAGGGTGCCGGCGATCGCCCAGCAGGAGTGGCCAAGCTTCTCGACGGACGCGATGCATTCGCCGAGCTCCGCGACCTTGGCGCCGCCGGCTTCGCGGCCGCACTCACGGATTTCCCAACAGTTCTTCATCGTTTTCCCCTTTGGGTTCAGGTCGCCGTCACATGCGGGATCGCGATCCCGCGCCGGAAATACCTCCCGGCGCCCCCTCCGGTGCCGTGGCAACCCTTCCTTCGATGTGGTGGGGTCGACCGTGCCCGCAGAGGCGACCGGCCGCCAAAATTCATTGCAGTTTTATTTTATCTATTTTTTCTAAAATTCTTAATAATCGATAGAACCTCCAATATCTGGAGGGCGAATTACTTTGTTTATTATATGAATACCAATCGCGCTGACCATGCGACATTCTGCCGCCCCGCCGGGCCGGCCGCGCCGCTACAGGCCGAGCGCTTCCTCGGCCGACGTGAAGGGAAGCTCCAGCGCCTCGGCCACGGCCTGGTAGGTCACCGCACCCCTGTGCACGTTGAGGCCGGCGCGCAGATGCGGATCGTCGGCGAGCGCCTGTTTCACGCCCTTGTCGGCCAGTGCGATCGCGAACGGCAGCGTTGCGTTGTTCAACGCCTGGGTCGACGTCCTGGCGACGGCGCCCGGCATGTTGGTCACGCAATAGTGCACGACGCCCTCCTCGACATAGGTGGGCTGCGCGTGCGTCGTCGGCCGCGACGTCTCGAAGCAGCCGCCCTGGTCGATCGAGATGTCGACCAGCACCGAGCCGGGGCGCATCTGTCGGACCATATCGCGGGTCACCAGCCTGGGCGCAGCGGCGCCCGGCACCAGCACCGACCCGACGACGAGATCGGCCCCGGCGACATGGGTTTCGATGGCATCGACGGTGGAGAAGATGGTGTTCAGCATCGGCCCGAACTGGAGGTCGAGCGCATAGAGCTGGTCGATGCTCCTGTCGATCACGGTGACGTGCGCCTCCAGCCCCATGGCCATGCGCGCCGCGTTGGTGCCGGCGACGCCGCCGCCGATGATGACCACGCGGGCCGCCGCCACGCCGGGCACGCCGCCGAGCAGCACGCCGGAACCGCCCTGCTCCTTCTCCAGGCAGTGCGCGCCGACCTGCAGGCTCATGCGTCCCGCCACCTCGCTCATCGGCGCCAGCAGCGGCAAGCGGCCGCGCGCATCGGTGACGGTCTCATAGGCGATGGCAACGCAGCCGGACTCCATCAGGGCCTTCGTCTGCGCCTCGTCGGCCGCCAGATGCAGGTAGGTGAACAGGATCTGGTCCGCCCGCAGCATCGCGCATTCCTCTGGCTGCGGTTCCTTGACCTTGACGATCATGTCGGCCTCGCCGAACACCGTGGCCGCGTCCGGGACGATCCGCGCCCCGGCCGCCTCGTAGACGCTGTCCGGCGCCCCCATGCCCGTCCCGGCGCCGGTTTCGACGACCACCTCATGGCCGCGGTGGACCATCTCGCGGACGCTGGCGGGCGCCAGTCCGACCCGGTATTCGTGCGTCTTGATTTCCCTGGGAACGCCGATGCGCATGGTGGATCTCCCCGATACCGTTTGGCGGCTGCGGCGAGATAGTACAGCAATTCCCATGGCCGGGGAATCGGCCGCTTTGCAGGGGGGAGTCGATTAAGGGACGCGGCGCCGGGGCGGCCCCGGCGCGGCGGCGTCACACGTCGAAGCCGGCGCTCAGCATGTCGCCGGCCTCTTCGGCCGGCACCGGCGCCGCATAGTGGAAGCCCTGGGCGTACTCGCAGTTGAGCGCACGCAGCGCATCCGCGTGGCCGGCGCTCTCGACGCCCTCGGCCACGACGTCGAGCCCAAGCGTGTGCGCCAGCATGACGATGATCCGCACGAGTTCCTGATCGCGCGCCTCGCTGACCATGCGGGCCACGAAGCTGCGGTCGATCTTCAGCATGTCCAGCGGGAACCGCTGCAGGTAGCTGAGCGAGGAGTAACCGGTACCGAAGTCGTCGAGCGCAAGGCACAGATCCAGGGTCTTGAGCCGCTCGAGCGTGTGCTCCATCAGCTCCGGATTGGACATGAGCAGACTCTCGGTGATTTCGACATGCAGGCTGCCCGGCGACAGCCGGCTGTCGGCCAGCACCTGTTCCAGCATGCCGAAGAGATTCTCGTCGGCGAGGTTGCGGGCCGACAGGTTGACCGAGACGCTGAGCTTGCCCTCGAGGTCGAACACCTCCTGCCACGCCGCGGTCTGGGCGCAGGCCAGGGTCATGATCTGCTCGCACATGGGCACGATCAGCCCGGTCTCCTCGGCGATGGGAATGAACTCCGCCGGCGGGATGACGCCGCGCACCGGGTGCTCGATCCGCGCCAGGGCCTCGAATCCGAACACGCGGCCGCTGTTCAGCGCGATGATCGGCTGGTAATAGGGCACCACGCGCTCCTGCTCGATCGCCTTGCGCAGGTCGGTTTCGGCCTCCATCAGGCCGACCGCCTCGTGCCGCAGCGTCGAATAGAACGTCTCGGTCTTGCCCTTGCCGTCGCGCTTCGCGCGCGACATCGCCAGCTCGGCGTCGCGCAGCAGATCGGCCGGCGTCGGGTATTCGGGCTCGCCCATGACGATGCCGACGCTCGCCGAGGTGAAGACCTCGCGGCCGCTGAGCCGGAACGGCTGGGCGATCGTCCGCTTGATACGCGCGACGCTCGCCCTCGCCGCCTTCTCGTCGGGCGTATCCTCCATGAGAATCGCGAAGTCGTCGGCGCCGAGACGCGCCAGCGTGTCGCCATGGTCGATCTGGTTCTCCAGCCGCCGCGAGACCGCCAGCAGCAGATCGTCGCCGGCCCGGTGGCCAAGGCTCTCGTTCACCATCCGGAAGCGATCGAGGTTGAGCACCGCCATCGCGAAGCGGCTTTCCGGATTGCGCTTGATGCGAGCCAGGGCCTGGCCGAGACGGTCGAGCAGCAGGGTGCGGTTGGGCAGTCCCGTCATGGCGTCGTGCAGGGCGTCGTGGATCAGCCTTTCTTCGGCCTGCTTGCGGTCGGTGATGTCCGACTGCGATCCGGCCATGCGATAGGGCGTGCCGTCCTCGTTGCGCACCGCCACCCCGCGCGCCAGCATGCGCAGGATCTCGCCGCTCTTGCGCCGGATCCGGTATTCGCTCTGGAAGGTCACGGTGCGCCCCGACAGATGCGCATCGATATCGTCGCAGAACTGGTCCACGTCGTCGCGGTGGATGCGGTTCATCCACTCGTCCGGCGAATCGCCGATCTCGTCGTCGCGATAGCCCAGCATCGCCTTGAAGCGGGGCGAGAGATAGATGGTGTTGTCCTCGAGATTCCAGTCCCACAGGCCGTCATTGGCGCCCCTGGCGGCCAGCGCGTAGCGCTCCTCGCTGGCCCGCAGCGCCCGCTCGGCCTCCTTGCGCTCGGTGATATCGCGCACGACGCCGGTGAAATGCCGCTGGTCGCCGACCTTGAGCTCGCTGATCGAGATCTCGATCGGGAAGATCGTGCCGTCCTTGCGCAGGCCGACCAGCTCGCGGCGCTGGCCGACCACCGACCCGACCCCGGTTTCCAGATAGCGCCGGACGTAGGCGTCGTGCTCGC
>JBFGQV010000084.1:0-11490 GCA_041563955.1 Alphaproteobacteria bacterium
CAGGCCCCGGTTGCCGTTACTGAACGATGTAGGGCAACAGGGCGAGAAATCTTGCCCGCTTGATGGCGCGGGACAGCTCACGCTGTTTCTTCGTGGACACGGCGGTGATGCGGCTGGGCACGATCTTGCCCCGTTCCGAGACGAAACGCTGCAGAAGCTTCATGTCCTTGTAGTCGATCACCGGCGCGTTCGGCCCGGTAAACGGACAGGTCTTGCGGCGCCGGAAGAAGGGGCGGCGACCGCCGCCAACGGGGCGCGGTGCGGTGCTCTCGGCGTTCATTTCTTATCTCCATGCCTGTCGCGGCCGTTCTTGCCGGATCTCTCGCCGCGCGGCGGCCGGTCGTCGTCGTCGCGCCGCGCGCGCTCTCGGTCGCCGCGGCCCTGCATGACCACCGACGGGCCTTCCGGGGCTTCCTCGAGGCGCACGGTCAGGTGGCGCAGGACGTCCTCGTTGAGGCGCATCTGGCGCTCCATCTCCTGCACCGCGTCCGACGGCGCCTCGAGATTGAACAGGACGTAATGGCCCTTGCGGTTCTTCTTGATCCGGTAGGCGAGGGTTTTCAGGCCCCAGTATTCCCGGCGGTGGACCGTACCGCCGGCGCCGCTGATCACCTCGGCGAACGCATCGGCCAGCGCATCGACCTGCGCCGCCGATACCTCCTGCCGGGCAATGAACACGTTTTCGTAATGTGGCATAAGTCGCGTGACTCCCTCTGGCTTTTCGCGGTCCGGCGTCGCCGCGGCCCATCCGCGGTACCGATCGCCCCGGACCTAGCCGGCCCCGATGCGGGACCGGCAAGGAGCTATGAAGCGGCGCAATATACACAATTCGCCGCGGGGGGAAAGGGGAAATCGCGAAAACACAGAGCTACTGCTGCTGTTCTTCGCGCTGCCGCTCCTCCAGGCGCATCCTGCGGCGGATTTCCCGCTCGATCTTGCGCCAGTTGCGCACATTGCGCTCGTGCTCGGCCAGGGTCTCGGCGAAGACGTGCCCGCCGGTGCCGTCGGCGACGAAATAGAGCTCCCTGGTGTCCGGCGGGTTCAGCACCGCGGCCATCGAGGCCCGCCCCGGATTGCAGATCGGTCCCGGCGGCAGCCCCCTGACGCGGTAGGTATTGTACGGATCCTCCAGCTCCAGATCCTTGAACAGCAGCTGCCGGTCGAGCCGTCCCCTGCCTTCGCTGAGCGCGTAGATGATCGTGGGATCCGACTGCAGCCGCATGCCCTTGCGCAAACGGTTGACGAACACCGCGGCGACGCGGGGGCGTTCCTCGGGGATACCGGTTTCCCGCTCGACGATGGAGGCCAGGATGACGGCCTCCTCCGGGGTCTTGATCGGCAGGTCGGGGGCGCGCTGCTCCCAGAGCTCGGCCAGGGTCCTCGCCATCGCCTCGCGCATGCGACCGACCAGCGCGGCACGGTCCTCGTCGCGGGTGAAGGTATAGGTTTCCGGCAGGATCGAGCCCTCTGGCGGAATCTCCGCCGTGCCGGTCATCGGGGCGGCCTCGTTGATCAGGGCGGCGGCCTGGTAGCTGGTGAGGCCCTCGGGAATGGTGACCCGGTGCAGCACCGTCTTGCCAGAGACCAGCAGGTCGAGGATATCGGCCATGCTGGCCCCGGCGGGAAGCTCGTATTCGCCGGCCCGCAAACTGCGATGGGCGCGACGATACCGGGCGTAGCCCATGAACAGCTCGCCGTCGTCGATCGCGCCGGCCAGCTCGAGATCGCTGGCTATGGTGACAAGCGCGGCCCCGCGCGGCACGACATAGACCTGCGGTTCGCTCAGCGGTCCCGGCGCGTGAACCGCGTTGTAGGCCCAGACCACTATGCCGCCGGTTGCCGCCGCGCCGATCAGAATCACGGCAAACAGGGCGATCGCGAGCTTGGATTTCAAGAATGCAGGCACGTCGCGGCAAATGCGACCAGCGGCCGCCTCCTCAATCGAGCGCGGATACGATCAGTGACGCATTGGTGCCGCCGAATCCGAACGAGTTCGACAGCGCCGTGCGAACCGGTCGTTCCTTGGCCTTGAGCGGCACGAGGTCGATATCGCACCCCTCCGACGGGTTCTCCAGGTTCAGCGTCGGCGGCACGATCCCGGTCTCCAGGGCCTTGATGGTGAAGATCGCCTCGACCGCGCCGGCCGCGCCGAGAAGATGCCCGATCGCCGATTTGGTCGACGACATCGAAAGCTTGTGGGCGGCATCGCCGAACAGACGCTTGACGGCGCCGAGCTCGATTTCGTCGCCGACCGGCGTCGAGGTTCCGTGCGCGTTGATGTAGTCGATGTCCCCGGGACCGATGCCGGCCCGCTTCAGGGCCGCCAGCATCGAGCGGTACCCACCGTTGCCGTCCTCTGGCGGGCTGGTCACGTGGTAGGCGTCGCCGGACAGCCCGTAGCCCGTCACCTCGCAGTAGATCCTGGCGCCGCGCTTCCTTGCGTGCTCGAGTTCCTCGAGGATGACGATGCCCGCCCCTTCGCCCATGACGAAGCCGTCGCGATCAACGTCCCAGGGCCGCGAGGCCTTATCCGGGGTGTCGTTGTAGCCGGTCGACAGCGCCTTGGCGGCACAGAACCCGGCGAAGCCGACCGCACAGATCGCCGCTTCCGCGCCCCCGGCGACCATCACGTCGGCGTCGTCCCACATGATCAGCCGCGCGGCGTCGCCGATGGCGTGCGTGCCGGTCGCGCAGGCGGTGACGACCGCATGGTTGGGGCCGGCGAGGCCGTGCCGGATCGACACCTGCCCGGAGACGAGGTTGATCAGGTTGGCCGGGATGAAGAACGGGCTGATCCGCCGCGGCCCGCGGTCCCGCATCGTGATCGAGCCTTCCTCGATGCCGGGCAGCCCCCCGATTCCGGAGCCGATCAGCACGCCGGTGCGGTGCCGGTCCTCTTCGCTTTCCGGGTACCAGACCGCGTCGTCCAGCGCCATGTCCGCGGCGGCGATGCCATAGGCGATGAACGGGTCCATCCGGCGCTGGTCCTTGGGCTGGACCCATTCGTCGGCATCCCAATTGCCGTCCGCCTTGCTGCCGGGCGGCAGCTGCCCGGCGACTCGCGACGGTAGGGTCGAGGCGTCGAAGCGGTCGATGGCGACGATGCCCGAGTTGCCGGCGATCAGCCGGCTCCAGACATGGTCGACCCCGACCCCCAGCGGGCTCACGATCCCGAGCCCGGTGACGACGACACGCCTCATAAGCCTACTCCGGAGGGATTGGGATGGGCGCCGGACGGCAACTCAGCTGTTTTCCTCGATGAAGCTGATCGCATCCTTGACGGTCAGGATCTTCTCCGCGGCATCATCGGGAATCTCGCAGCCGAACTCCTCCTCGAAGGCCATCACGAGTTCAACGGTGTCCAGACTGTCCGCGCCCAGATCGTCAATAAAGCTGGCGCCCTCCGTCACCTTGCCCTCATCGACCCCGAGATGCTCGACGACGATCTTCTTAACGCGCTCTGCGATGTCACTCATGCTTTTGAACCTCTTATAGACGAGTTGCCATATACCGGATCCTGCTGCATATCCCCAAGCCGGGCGGTGCCGCAAGTCCCCAATCGAAAGGCCGCGTTACGTACCATACTTCGGTGGTACCTGCCAGCGCGCCGCAGCCCCCTCCGCGCGCCGGTCATATCATTGCCATTCCGCCGTTGATGTGCAAGGTCTGGCCGGTCACGTAGGCGGCCTCGTCGCTGGCCAGATAGACCACGCCGGCGGCGATCTCGGCGATGTCGCCCATCCGTCCCGCCGGGATCGACGCCGAGATCTTGGCCTGCTGTTCGTCGCTCAGCGCCTCGGTCATCGCGGTGGCGATGAAGCCGGGCGCGACGCAGTTGACGGTGATCCCGCGGCTGGCGACTTCCTGGGCCAGCGATTTCGACATCCCGATCATCCCGGCTTTCGAGGCCGCGTAGTTGGCCTGGCCGGCATTGCCGGTCACCCCGACGACCGAGGTGATGCCGATGATGCGGCCCCAGCGCGCCTTCATCATCCCGCGGAGCACCGCGCGCGACAGCCGGAACGCCGCGCCAAGGTTGACGTCGAGGACGAGCTGCCAGTCCTCGTCCTTGAGCCGCATGGCGAGGTTGTCGCGGGTCAGCCCGGCGTTGTTCACCAGGATATCGACCGACCCGAGCGCCGCCTCGGCGTCCTTCGCGAGTTGGTCCGCCGCGCCGGATTCGCCGAGATTGGCGGGTGTCACGTGGGCGCGCGCGCCGAGCTCGCCGGCCAGCTGCTCGAGCGCCTCCCTGCGCGTGCCCGACAGCGCCACCGCGGCGCCCTGCGCGTGCAGCGCCCGGGCGATGGCGCTGCCGATGCCGCCCGAGGCGCCGGTCACCAGCGCGGTCTTTCCGGTAAGATCGAACATGGGATCCGTCCCTAGACTATAAAGATTAACCGATCCTTAGCCGCTCCGCCGCGCGACAACAAGCCCGCCCTGCCGCCTAGACCGATTCGAGGAAGTCCTCGACGTCGTCCGGCCCGTTGAGGGCGCGGGCGCCGAGGTCGCGGTCGATGCGCCGGGCGAGCCCCGACAGCACCTTGCCGGCGCCGGCCTCGACCAGGCTGTCGACCCCGTTGTCCTTCATGTAGAGGACGCTCTCGCGCCAGCGCACGGCGCCGGTCACCTGCTCGACGAGCAGCCGGCGGATGGTGTCCGGGTCGGCCACCGATTCGGCGGTGACGTTGGCGACCAGGGCCGGAACCGGCGCGTCGATCGTCGTCTTGGCGAGGGCGTCGGCCATCACCTCGGCCGCCGGCGCCATCAGGGCGCAGTGGAACGGTGCGCTGACCGGCAGCATGACGGCGCGCTTGGCGCCTTTCTCCTTGGCCAGTTCCACCGCGCGCTCGACCGCGGCGGCATGGCCGCTGACCACCACCTGGCCCGGCGAGTTGTCATTGGCGACGGCGCAGACCTCGCCGCCGGCGGCCGCGGCCGCCACCGCGCGGGCGTCGTCGAGCTCGAGGCCGAGCAACGCCGCCATCGCCCCTTCGCCGACCGGCACCGCCCGCTGCATCGCCTGGCCGCGCGCCTTGAGGAGCCGCGCCGCATCGGCCAGCCCGACCGCGCCGGCCGCCGCCAGCGCCGAGTATTCGCCGAGCGAATGGCCGGCAACGAACGCGGCCCGATCCGCCAGCGAGAACCCGTCCTCCGCCAGCAGCACCCGCATCACCGCCATCGACACCGCCATCAGCGCTGGCTGCGCGTTCTCGGTCAGCCGCAACTCGTCGTCCGGCCCCTCGAACATCAGCTTCGAGAGGCTCTGGCCGAGCGCGTCGTCGACCTCCTCGAACACCTCGCGGGCGGCGGGAAAGGCCTCGGCCAGCGCCTTGCCCATGCCGACCTCCTGCGATCCCTGGCCGGGAAATACGAATGCCATGCTCATGGGGAACGGATCCTTCGCAAGCGGGTCGCGGGAACGCCGCCCGGCCGGACGGCGCGACAGTGATAGCCGGCGTGCCGGCGGTGTCAAGTCGGGCGTCGCGCCGTGCCGGTTCCACGCGCGGGTCTGCCGGGCTAAGCTGCGGGCACGTCTTTGCGGCACGGCAGGGAGGATGAGGTCATGAGCGAAGCGGAAGCAGCGGGCGGTGCCGCCCTGGCACCGGCGGGATTTTCCGTCGCGCATCCGGAAGATACGCCGTTCGTCGCCCAGGGTTTGAGGGCGTTCTTCGAGTATCGCGACCTCGGCATCAAGGCGGCGACCGGCGGGCGCGTCGGCGCGCAGGTGATCCGCGCCCGGCCGGGCGGGGAGTCGGTGCCCGACTGGCACACCCACGACGTCCAATTCCAGATGATCTACGTGACGCGCGGCTGGTTCCGCTTCGAGTACGAGGGCCACGGGGAGGTCACCCTGCACCCCGGCGCCTGCGTCCATCAGCCGCCGGGTATCCGGCACCGCGAGCTCGGCCATTCGGACGACGCGGAGCTGATCGAGATCACCCTGCCGGCCGACTTCGCGACCCGCGCGGTGGAGGCGCCGTCGTCATGATCGACTTGTCCGGCAAGACGACCCTGGTGACCGGCGGCTCGCGCGGCATCGGGGCGGCGATCGTGCGCGCGCTCGGCGCCGCCGGCGCCACCGTCGTGCTGCATTACCGCCAGGACGCGGCGGCGGCTCAGGCGGTGCGGACCGAAATCGGCGAGAAGCATTGCCACCTCGTGCAGGCCGACCTCGCCGAACCCGACGGACCCGCACGCATCTGGGACGCGGCCATCGACTCCGCCGGGCCGATCGACGCGCTGGTCAACAACGCCGGCATCTTCGAGGCGGCGCCGCTGGACATGGCGCTGGACGCCTGGCGCGCCGCCTGGCGCCGGGTGCTGCAGGTCAACCTGATCGGCCCGGCCGAGCTGTGCCGCCACGCCATCGCGCATTTCCGGGGCCGCGGCGGCGGCCGCATCGTCAACATCTCGAGCCGCGCCGCCTTCCGCGGCGAGGTGCCGGAGCAGATGCCCTACGGCGCATCCAAGGGCGGGCTGGTCGCCCTGACCAAGACGATCGCGCGCGGCTACGCGAAGGACGGTGTGCTCGCGTTCGGGATCGCGCCGGGATTCGTGGCCACCGACATGGTGTCCGACAACGTCGATCCCGCCAAGATCGCCGGCGTGATCGCCGAGATCCCGCTCGGCGAGATGGCCGATGCGGACGAGATCGGCGCGCTGACCGCGTTCCTGTGCTCCGACCGCGCCCGCCACCTGACCGGCGCGACCTTCGACGTCAACGGCGCCTCCTACGTGCGGTAGAGTCGGCCCACGAAGTAAGGTCGAACCCCGGCGGCGCCTCTTTTACGCCTCGTAAATCCCGATACGGGTACGATGGGGAACGCGCAAGCGTTCCGCCGTCCGACCTTTGGGACTGTGCGACACCGTGGAGACGGAGCTGCGATTGACGGACCGCCCGCCTCACATGATGCCGGATCCGGCTGCTATCGAGGCGCCACGCCGCAAGCGCCGCCATTGGCACCTGCTTTTCCTGGTCTTACTCAATCTCCTGGGGCTGGTGGTCGGTTTGATCTATCTTTCGATCTTTGTTCCGGCCCTGGAGTTGATGGACCGGACCCCTGTTTCCATCGGATATCCGGGGCTATTCCTGTTGGGCGCGTTCGCGGCCTGGTCGGGCCGGTCCAGGCCGAGAATCGCCGATGACGACATTACCGCAGCGAATCGGACCACTCTGGCAATCTTTGCGACAGCGATGTTCGTCGGCGGGGTTTATGTCGGCCTGCTGTTTCTGGGCGAAGCCACAGCCATAATGCTCGAGTTCTTCCAGCAACATCCGCCCGTTATCGAATCCTGGGGCTAAGGCGGCGAACAGCGGGCGATCAGAATCCGAGATCCAGCTTTGCGGCGCCGCGAATCGGGCCCTGATCCGGCTCCTGCAGCAGCACGGCGAAGCCGGCGACGTCGTCCTGCGCCGGCAGCGGCACCCGTATCGCGCCACCGCTGCCGTCCCAGCTGCCGACGCGGCCGAAGGTGCGGGCGATGTGGGTGTTGCGCAGCGTCTCGCCGCGGTTCTCGCCGCGCGTCACCTTCGTCTCATGCACGCCGCTGTAGCCGATGAGCCAGATATCGAGGGCGCGCTCGAGACGCTGCGGCGCGAGCGTGATGACCAGCGCGCCGGTCGCGGCGTCGCGCGACAACTGCACCGGTATGCGGGCCAACGCCTGATCGCGGCTGGCGGCGACCGTGCGCAGCACCTCGCGGCGGCGCGAGCCGACGACGTCGTGCCGGCCGTCGATCACCATCTGCGGGGTGTAGACGTAGGCGCGGTCGAACTTGCCGCGGTAGGCGCGCTGCCGGTCGGTGCCCCACGCCGTGGCGAACGGGTCCTTCCAGCCGATGTAGTCCCAGTAGGTGACGTGCCACGAGATCGCCACCACATCGTCGCGCCCGGCCATCTCGTACAGCAGCCGGTCGGCCGGCGGGCAGGACGAGCAGCCCTGCGAGGTGAACAGCTCGATCACGGTCGGGCTGCCGGCGGGATGCTCGCCGGCGCGGGCGGGGCTGGCGGCGGCCAGCCCGGCCACCAAGCCGAGCGCCAGCAGGCAGAAGGCAGCGCGTGTTCTCATGGCGCGGCCGAGACTAGACGGCGGCGCGCCGATGGCGGAATCACGTTGGCGTGAGCGCCCCGACCTACAGGCGGCGCGGCAGGAAGCGGCAGTACCAGGCGAGGCCGGCCATGGCGGCGCCACCGGCGACGAACACGGCCGGCAGCTCGAAGGCCTTGAGCAACAGGGCGAAAACGCCCGGCGGCACGGTCTGCGAGACGCCGCGGAAGCTGTTGTAGACGGTCAGCATCTCCGGCCGCTCGTGCGGATGGACGGCGCGCAGGAACGGCACGTTGCCGGCGGCGTCGATGATCCCGGCCATGGCTGCCGCCAGGATCAGCGCGGCGACGCTGACAGGCCCTGTGCTGAGCGCGACGCCCATCGTCACCAGGCCGGTGGCGAGGTACCCCCAAATCAGCAGGCGTCGCAGCCCGTAGCGCCGGCCGATCCGTGTCCACACCGGGACCAGGAAGAAGCTGGCGGTGCCGAACGAGACGATGACCCCGGCCCAGATCGCGCCGAGCCCCGCGTTGACGACGTGAATCGGCGCGTAGATGAAGTACATAGACCACCACGCCGAGCGGCCGACCGCGAGGACCCAGGCCAGCCGCAGCCGCGGCTGCGCGAAGAACCGCATGAGGTAGCGCATCGGGTTCGGCGGCGGCCTCTTGGCGATCGCTACGGCGGGATGCGCGGTCAGCCGCAGGTAGAAGAAGTAGACGAGGGCCAGCACCGAGATCGCGGCGGCCAGGGCGAACGGCGCCTGCGGCCCGACATTCGCATGCAGCCAGACGCCGAGCCACGGGCCGAGCGTCCACATGCCGGCGGCGAAGAACACCCGCATCGGCTCGAAGCGGCCGAGCTCGCGCCGCGGGATGTGATCCATGATGTAGAGATTGAGCGCGATCTCCAGCGCCGCGATCGACACCGCGTTGGCGACCATGCCGGCGACGAACCAGCCCGACGTGCCGATCGACATCAGCGCGGCGGCGACGACCGCGAGCGCGATCCCGGTCGAAAAGACGTGGCGCCGGCCAATGCGGTGGACCAGCGACGGGAGCGCCAGGCTGCCGAGCAGGCCGGCGATGCTGACCGCGAAGAACAGCACGCTGACCAGCTGCGCATCGCCGAGGAAGGCATGCGCTGTGAGCGGCACCACGGTGATCAGCAGGGCGCGCACGAAGCTGGTCAGCGAGAACAGGATGACGAAGGTCGCAGCCGTCGGCCGGCCGACCGCATCGATCCAACTCGCGACATGGATACTGCGCATCGCGCCGCTCTCCGGCCCGCCCACGGGGACAATCCGGGCGCACTCTAGGCGGATTTCAGGCCCCGAGTCCTGCGATTCTTGCAGGCCAGACCACCGGTCGCGGCAGGGCGGCGCGCGGGTGGCCCGGCGGTGCTATCGCATGGCCGCCGGTCTTTCGGCATGCCATCCGTCGCGTATTGTGTTAGGGCCCTGTCACCGCGGTCGGGCATTGGACCGCGGCCCACGACAGACATTTCAGGGAGTGCAGGCAATGGACGACTTCACCGAGACGGCGACGCAGTACGCGGACACGATCATTCTGCTGGCGACCGAGTACGGGATCGACGTGCTCGGCGGCATCGTCATGCTGATCGTCGGCTGGACGATTGCCGGCTGGGCGCGCCGCGCAGTCGACCGCGGCCTTGGCCGGATCGAGCGGATCGAGGCGACCTTACGGAAATTCCTCGCCAGCGCGGTCCGCTACCTCGTTCTGACCCTGACGGTCCTCGCCGTGCTGTCGCAGTTCGGGGTGCAGACGGCCAGCCTGATCACCGTCTTCGGCGCCGCCTCGCTGGCCATCGGGCTTGCCCTGCAGGGCACGCTGACCAATGTCGCGGCGGGCGTGATGCTGCTGTTCTTCCGGCCGTTCAAGATCGGCGACTACGTCGAGGCCGGCGGGCATGCGGGGACGGTCAAGGCCATCGACCTGTTCATCACCGAATTCGCAACGCCGGACAACGTCCGCATTCTGGTGCCGAACGCCCGGATATGGGGCGCCGCCGTAGTCAATTTCAGCCATCACACCACGCGGCGGGTCGACCTGACGATCGGCATCGACTACGGCGACGACATCGACAAGGCGTTCGCGACGATCCGCGGCATCCTCGCCGCCGACGCGCGCATTCATGCCGAACCGGAGCCGTTCCTGGCGGTTGCCGAGCTGGCCGACAATTCGGTCAACATCGTGATCCGGGTGTGGTGCGCTGCTGCCGAGTACTGGCCCCTGAAATTCGCCCTTACCAAGGCGATCAAGGAAGGCCTTGCCGCGGCCGGCATCTCGATCCCCTTTCCGCAGCGCGTGGTCCACATGGTGGGCGCGCCGCTGGCGGCGGGGTAGGGACCGGGCGGAGTCCCTCGCTCAGCCTTTCTCCGGCATGCGGCGGAACAGCGGGTCGGTCCAGGACGGCGGCAGGGCGCCGAGCAGCCAGACCAGGGCGTAGAGCCGCCGCGGGAAGGCGATGCGGGCGCGGTTGCGGGCAAGGCCGTACCGGATGATGCGGGCGGCGCGGTCGGCCTCCATCAGGAGCGGCATGCGGAAGCCGTTGCCGTCGGTCATCGGCGTGCGGATGAAGCCGGGGCAGATCACCGAGACGCCGACATTGTGCCGGTGCAGGCTGCCGCGCAGCGCCTCGCCGTAGCTGCGCACCGCCGCCTTGCTGGCGCTGTAGGCGGGGGCGCCGGGCAGGCCGCGGAACGAGGCGAGCGAGCTCATGATCGCGATCTGTCCGCGCTTGCGCGTGCGCATGCGTTCCGCGGCGGGGTGCACCGTATGCATGATGCCGTCGACGTTGGTCGCGAAGATCGCCGCCGCCTGCTGCCGCGATTCGCCGCCGCCGAAGGTGCCGCCGGAGATGCCTGCATTGGCGATCACGAGGTCGAGCGGCGCCGCGGAATCCGCTGCCGCGACCCAGTCCGCGGTCGCCGCGCCGTCGGTGACGTCGACGCTCGCCGCCTCGACCTCGGCGCCGGCGGTGCGGCAGTCGGCGGCGATGCGGCCGAGCCGCCCCCCATCGCGGCCACCGAGCGCAAGGCGTACCCCCGGCGCCGCATAGAGCCGCGCCAGCGCCGCGCCGATGCCGCTCGACGCGCCGGTGATCAGGATCGATTTGGGATCTTTCATGGCCGGCAACATAGTGGTTCGTACCGCGCCCGCAACCCCGCAATGTCGTGATCGTTAAGGGATGGTTAGCGTCTTGCGGCGACAATCGGGGAAAGACCGGATGGCTGCCAGCGCCGCGCCGGCGGCCCCGCGCGAAGGGATATTCGGATGGGCACCCGATCGGCGCCGCTTGCGTTTCTGTTGCTGGCGGCCTGCATGACCACCGACGGCACACCGAACGGTGCTGGCGACGGTGGCGCGCCGGTCCCTGGCGCCGTCGCGGCCGCACCCGCGGCGCCGGTTACCCTGCCAGC
>JBFGQV010000085.1:0-11307 GCA_041563955.1 Alphaproteobacteria bacterium
ATGCCGGTCGGCACCTACAAGAAGGCGCACCGGCACGGCGCCGATTTCCATGTCTATGCCGTCACCGGTCACGGCTACTCGCTGCTGTGGTACGAAGGCGACGAGGATTTCGTGCGCGTCGACTGGAAGCACGGCTGGGTCTTCGCGCCGCCCGACATGATGTACCACCAGCACTACAACACGGCGCCGCACCCGTCGCGCTATCTCGCCGTGGCGCTGGGCAGCCTGCGCTATCCCTTCACAACGGAAAAGCGCAACCTGTTCGCCGGGGTCGACGTCAACGTGCGCGACGGCGGCCGCCAGATCGAGTATGCGGACCAGGACCCGCGGATCCACCGAATCTATCTGGAGGAGCTGGACCGCAACGGCGTCGAGTCGCGCATGGGCGCCCATATCGACGAGGCCCGGGTGCGCAAGGCGATGGCCTGACCCTCGCGGCGCGGCATGCACGACGTCGAGTTCTCGCACATCCACACCACGCCGCAACAAGCGGCGCGCCTGAGCGAGACGATCTGGCGGGCCGACAACGTCGAGATGACGACCGTCGGCATCGATATCGGCTCCTCGACCAGCCATTTCATGATCTCGCGCATGCATCTGCAGCGCGTCGCGACCGGCCTTTCGAGCCGCTTCGTCGTGGTCGGGCGCGACGAGCTGTGGCGGTCCCCGGTGATGCTGACGCCATACAACGCGGACTTCACGATCGATGCGCCGGCGCTGGATGCGTTCATCCGTGCTGGTTACCAGGAGGCCGGGGTCACGCCCGGCTCGATCGACAGCGGCGCGGTGATCCTGACCGGCGAAGCGCTCAAGCGCCGCAACGCCCGCGCCATCGCCGACCTGTTCGCCGCCGATTCCGGCAAGTTCGTCTGCGCCGCGGCCGGCCACCACATGGAGTGCGCATTGGCGGCGCAGGGCTCCGGCACGGTCGCACTGTCGCGCCAACACGCAAACGTCATCCTCAACGTCGATATCGGCGGCGGCACCACCAAGCTTGCGCTGGTCCGCGAGGGCGGGATTCTGGCATCCGCTGCGGTCGCGGTCGGCGGCCGCCTCGTGGTCCACGGCCCGGACCGGCGGATCACGCGGCTGGAGGAGCCGGCGCGCTTATTGGCCCGCCATCTCGGGCTGCCCCTGAAGGTCGGCGAGCCGCTGGAGGCCGACGCCAAACGGGCCCTGGTGCGTGCCATGGCCGATATCGTGCTCGGCCTCGCGTGCCAAAAGCCGCCGGACGCCATCGCCGCCAACCTGATGGTCACCGAGAGCCTGCCGGCGATGCCGAAGCCCGACGCGGTTACCTTCTCCGGCGGCGTGGCGGAGTTTCTGTTCGGCCGAGAGGCGAGCGATTTCGGCGATCTCGGCCCGGCACTCGCCCATGCCATCGGGCACGCGCTGGCCGACGGGCGCGCGCCGGCGGAAATCTGGGATCCGGGCCAGGGCATCCGTGCCACCGTGGTCGGCGCGTCGCAGTTCACGGTGCAGGTCAGCGGCAACACCATCCTGGTGACCGACCCGGACGTCCTGCCGGCCGCCAACCTGCCCGTGGTGTTCTGCGATTTCCCGTTGCCGGCACGGATCGACCCGCGTGCCGTGGCCGCCGTCATCCGCGAGGGGCTGGCACGCCACGACCTCGCCGACGGCACGCACACGCCGGCGCTGGCCTTCCGCTGGCGCGGCGATCCCAGCCATCGCCGGCTGCACGCGCTGGCCCGGGGAATTGCCGAGGCCCTGCCCCGGTCCGCCGGGCCGGACGGCTGCCTGGTGCTGCTCAGCGAGGGCGACATCGGCCAGACGCTGGGCCGGATCCTGCACGACGAGGTGGCCTCG
This sequence comes from Alphaproteobacteria bacterium, assembly GCA_041563955.1. Classification (GTDB taxonomy): domain Bacteria; phylum Pseudomonadota; class Alphaproteobacteria; order UBA8366; family JADFVY01. The sequence goes on from JBFGQV010000085.1 coordinate 1,828, forward strand.
GGCGGCGCCGTGATTTCGATCGACGGGTTGACGCTGCAGGATTTCGACTACGTCGATATCGGGCGGCGGCTGGAGCCGGCCGGCGTCGTCCCGGTGGTCATCAAGTCGCTGCTGTTCGCGGCCGGCGCCTAGCCTCTACAGCAGCCCCGTGGCCGCCCGCAAGGGCGGAATCAGGTCGCCGAGTAGCGAGCGCGGCCAAGGCAGCGCCAGGAGCCGGTCGAACACGAACCAGCAGAACCCGGCGGTGGCGAGCGACAGCGGGATCGCGAGCCGCCACCGCTCCTTGCCCTCCAGCACCATATAGCCGCCGACGAACAGGAGGATCGCCGGCAGGAACCCGATCACCCAGATCAGCGCCATGAACACAGCCAGCCACGCAAAGAACCACACCGCACGCCGGATGAACAGCGATCTCGGCAGCCCATCGGCGGTCGAGGCGAGATCCACCGCCGCCGCCGGATCCGACTCCCGCCCCTCGGACTGCAGTGACAGCAGCTGGCCGATGAGGCTGCCGGCCACCGCGAGCAGCGCAACGGTGCCGGCGATGCGCGGCACCCGCGCCGAAATCTCCGGCCAGCCCGTCGACAGGACCAGGGCATACACCACCGCGGCAAGGATCAACGCGGTGAACAGCGTCGACCAGTCGAAGCGGAGGTTGCCGAGACGCAGGCCCGCAAGACCGGCCCCGGAATTGGCGAGCGCCCGGCGCATCGGCCGGTACATGCCCCACAATGCGAGGACGAAGATGGCGATCACCGCCGGGCGCAGCAGCCAGTCGGCGGCGTAGCGTTCGACCGAGATGAACAGGTAGCGCTCGAAGATGCCGCCCAGCACGAAGCCGAGGATGAGCGGCGGGCGCGGCCATCGGAACCGCTTCATGAACCAGCCGAATGTGCCGAAGATGAGCAGCGTGAACAGGTCGCCCCAGCTGCGCGTGCCCTGGAAGGCACCGATGAACACCACGGCCAGCACCATCGGCAGCAGCACGCCGAAGCGCACCAGCGCGATGCGCGCCAGGAGGTTGCTGCTGAACAGGCAGATTCCGGCGCCGAGGATGTTGGCGAGGGCGAGGCTCCAGATGATCACGTAGGTGACGTCCAGGTTCTGGGTCAGCATCTCCGGCCCCGGCACCAGGCCGTGCATGAGGAAGGCGCCGAGCAGCAGCGCCATCGAGGCGCTGCCCGGCACGCCGAAGGCGATGGTCGGCACCAGCGCGCCGCCCGATTTGGCGTTGTTCGAGCTTTCCGAGGCGATGACGCCGCGGATGTCGCCCTCGCCGAAGCCCTCGGTGTTCTTCTCGCTGCGCGCGGCATGGCCGTAGGCGACCCAGTCGATGACAGCCGAGCCGATGCCGGGTATGGCGCCGAGCCCGGCGCCGAGCAGGCTGCAGCGCAGCATCAGCCACCAGTGGGTGAAGACGTCGCGGATGCCCTGCCACTGGCCCGCGACCACCCGGTCGCGCGGCGCGTCCTCGGCGATGCTGCGGCGCTTGATCGCCATGTCGATGAGCTCCGGCACCGCGAACAGGCCGAGCGTGATCGGCACCAGCGGCAGCCCGTCCCACAGGTAGAGCGACTCGAAGGTCCAGCGCAACTCGCCGGCTTGCGGATCGCTGCCGATCATCGCCACCATCAGTCCGATCGCGGCGGCGCCGATGCCGCGCAGCGGCGTGTTGCCGCTGAGCACCGCGACCATCGACAGGCCGAATACGGTCAGCGCCAGCAATTCCGGCGAACCGACATAGAGCATGATCGGTCGCAGCACCGGGATGCTGACCGCCAGCAGCACGGCGCCGAATACCCCGCCCAGCAGCGAGGCCGCGTAGCCGGCTCCGAACGCCCGGCCGGCCTGGCCCTTCTTGGCCAAGGGATGGCCGTCCAGCACCGTTGCCGCGGAACCGGTGGTGCCGGGCACCCCGAACAGCACTGCGGGAATGGTGTCCGACGTCGTGGTGACGGCGGCCATGCCGAGCAGGAAGGCGAACGCCGCATAGGGATCCATGGTGTAGGTGAAGGGGATCAGCAGGGCCATGCCGACGATCCCGCCGAGCCCCGGGATCACGCCGATCGCAAGGCCGATCAGCACCGCCGCGGTGAGGATCGCAAGGCGCGTCGGATCCAGCATGATCAGGAGCGCCTCGCCCGCCATCCCCAGCATGCCGGCGTCCATCAGCCCGCCCTCTTTCGGCGCGGACCGCTCGTACCGTCGCGACCGGCGGCGCGGCTCATCCGTCCCGCCACGGTCTCCTCCCGTACCGTTCCTCCCGTCGGCGCCTTGGCGCGCCGTTTTGCGTCACTGTCGCCGGCCGGCCGGAGAGTGTCAAGCTGGCCCGCAAGACCGTCTTTCTATGCCCCGGCTAGCGGATCGAATTGGGCGCGGCCCGCTTCATTCGCAACTCCCTGTTTGTGCGCGCCGCAGAAACCCGCATAATCGGGCGCCTGAGATACACGGAGTTGGAGGCGCCCCGACATGTGTGGCGACATCGAGAGCGAGGCCCCGCTGGCGCAGCAGATTATCGCGCAGCTGCGCGCCGTCGCCGACCGCCATCGCGCGGCCGGCGGGCAGGGCGCGGGCCAGGACCCGGATCACGACTACATGGACCACCTGTTTGCCGCGGTCCTGCGCAAGTGCGTCGATGACATCGGCGACGGCGGGGACGGCGGGGCGCTGGAACAGCTGCACGCGCAGGGGGTGGTGCTGGCGCGGCTTGCCGGCGTCCTGACCGGCCAGCTGCCGCCCGCCGCCGACGGGCTGCACGCGGCGATGGACGCGCTGCTGGTCGGCTACCGGGAATCCCAGGGAGGTGGTGACGATCACGGTCACCATCACGGCCACCATCATCACTGATCCCGTGCCCGCTTGCGAGGGGGAGGCGACACCGTGCCACGAAACGAGCAGGACACCGGGGACGGGGACTTCGTCTTCCGGCCCGAGGACAGCATCGGTTTTCTGGTGCGCGACATCCACCGCGCCTTCTCCCGGGCGCTGGGCGCGGCGATCGCCGAGGCCGGGGTGACCGTCGGCATGTGGTTCTTCCTGCGTGCGCTGTGGGAGGAGGACGGCTTGCCTCAGCGCGAGTTGAGCCGCCGCATCGGCATGACCGAGCCGACCACGGCCTCGGCCATCGACACCATGGAGAAGCGCGGCTTCGTCGTCCGCCGCGTCGACCGCGCCGACCGCCGCCGCCGCCTCGTGTGCCTGACCGAATCGGGGCGTGCCCTGAAGCAGGCCCTGCTGCCACTGGCCTACGAGGTCAACAGGACGGCGATCGCCTCGCTGACGGCGGGCGAGGTGGCGACGCTGCGCGCCCTGCTGTCCCGACTGAAGGGCAATCTGGAGACGGAGAACGGCGGCGCGCGATGACCGGCCCCGAAGGCGGGGCGCGCCGCGGCCGTCGCCGCGTATCTCTTTCGGATTGGTTTACGCGGGGTCGGCTGCGCTGTTATCATCGGGGCAACAAGAGGGCATCCTGGGAGATGGAATGATGTTGAAGCGCATGTCGGGCGGCCTCGCCGTCCTGGGTATCCTGGTCCTGTCCGCGTTCGCGGGCGGCGCGGCCAAGGCCGATGGACGTACGTTTACGGCGAAGCTTGAGCCCAACCGCGCCATCCTTCCGGGCGAGACCAAGGCCCGCGGGATCGCGAAGTTCTGGCTGAGCGGCGACGGGAAGACCCTGGATTACAAGGTCGACGTGTTCGGTATCGAGGCCATATCGCAGATTCACGTGCATCTGGGCGCCGATGCGACCACACCGGAGGGCCAGCACTACCATCTGCCGCCGACCCCGGACCAGCACGGCCATACCGTCGCCTTCCTGGTCAATTTCGCGGCAAAGGGCATCAAGGGCAACGGGACCGTGGCGCAGGGCAAGCTGACGGCGGCCGACCTGGCCGGCCCGGGACGCAATCAGCCGATGAACTACCTCACCGATCACATGACCAAGGGCTGGGCCTACGTCAACATCCACATCTTCCAGGACTACGGGCAGGGTCGGAGATACTGCTGTCCGACCGGCCTGATCGGCGCCATCGTGCCGGACGAATAGCCGCGGCACCGGGGGGCACCCGCGGGTCGACGGCGATACGGGCACCAGCGGGGGCCGACATGGCCGAACCGCGCCTGAAGAAGGCGATCGAGCTTCTCTACACCGGCCGCAGCCGCAATGCGGCGCTGTTCCGCTACGGGCTGATCGGCTTCGACCTCGGCACCATCGCCTTCTTCATCGCCACCGCGCCGCTGACTCCGACGCCGGCGATCCTTGTCGTCGACATTACGCTGGGAACGCTGATCCTCGCCGATTTCCTGGCCCGCCTGTGGATCGCGCCGGACAAGCCGCGCATGCTGCGGCAGATCTACACGGTCGCCGACATCGTCGTCATCGCCTCGCTGCTGCTGGCGCCGCTGATCGCCCAGAACCTCGTCTTCCTGCGGGTCCTGCGGGCGCTGCGGCTGCTGCACTCCTACCACGTGCTGCGCGACCTGCGGCGCGAAGCGCCGTTCTTCCGCCGCAACGAGGACGTGATCGTCAGCGCCGTCAATCTCGGGGTGTTCATCTTCCTGGTCACCGCGCTGGTCTTCGTCCTGCAGTTCGGCGACAACCCGGACATCGGCAGCTATGTCGACGCGCTCTACTTCACCGTCGCGACCCTGACCACGACCGGCTTCGGCGACGTGCTGCTGACCGGCACCGGCGGCCGCTTGCTCGCCGTGTTCATCATGATCGTCGGGGTGGCGCTGTTCCTGCGCCTCGCCCAGACCATCTTCCGGCCGCAGAAGGTCAGCCACACCTGCCCGCAATGCGGCCTCAGCCGGCACGAGCCGGACGCCGTCCACTGCAAGCACTGCGGCCAGATCCTGAAGATCGAGACCGAGGGGGCCGGCTGAGCGCGGCGCGGCAATCGCGGCAATCGCGGTGAAACGAGCCCATGCGTTAGGGTTTTCCGCGGGTTTCAGGAGGGCGATGATTCGGGAACCGCCACAGTGCCCGCGACCGGCTGATCGCGGCGCGCCGCCACCAGGATCTCGGAGCTGATGCCATAGCTGCTGCGAACCCCGTGATGAACCGTGTGCCAGGATCGCAGGTCGAGAAAACGCGCCACCACCACTGGCCGGCAGCCGCCGAGCCAGTGCGGCCGCCGCGCGTGGACCCGTTGCCACAGCGCGCTGACGGCGCGCGACCATGCAGTCACGCCGAAGGTCAGGCCGGCGAGGCACAGCAGACCGCCGGGCCGCAGCACCCGGTGCGCCTCAACGAGGAGCGCGCCGATGTCGTCGTCGCTGAGCAGGTCGAGCACATAGGTCGAAACGACCCGGTCGAAGCTGCGGTCACCGGCCGGAATCCGCGGCGGACCTCCGGTGCGCGCGACGCGGGCGCGGCCGGCCCAGGGCATAAGGCGGGCGCCGGCGAGGCGCACCATCTCGTCGCTGAGATCGAGGGCGAGGTAGGTGGCGGTCTCCGGTAGGAGGCCGCCGAGCAGCCGCGCCGCGAGCCGGCCGGTACCGCAGCCGAACTCGCAGACCGCTTCGGCGCGCGCGAAATCCGCGTGGGCGATCATCTCCTCGACCGCCGGATCCTCGTAGAACGCCTGGCGGTCCTGCCGCGCGCCGAAGCGGTCGTAGAACCGCTTCGCCTGCTCATAGGACAGCGTAGCCATCGCGGCCCTCCACTGGGGCGGGTTGCAGGAATTGTGTACCCGCTCCGCGGCGACGGCAAGCCTGCCACGCTCGCCGCAAGAAAGCGGAGCCGCTGGGCCGGCCGGACGCGCCGAGTCTTGATGCAGGTCAACCCGTCGGGACTGGCAATGTGGCATGCTGGCGGCTCCGTGCCCGTGCCGTGCGGCAGGTTTGCTCCTGCTGCGATGGCGCGAGGGGGACCGACCCATGGCCGGACGAATTGCGGCAGTCGCGTTGTGCGTTTTGGCGAGCGGGTGCGGGGACGCGATCCCCTGTTATCCGCCCTCTCATTTCGCGCCCCCGGCGCGCGCACCCTACGCGGCCGAGGAGGTGCGAGTCGCGACGCCGGCGGGGCATGTGCTGGCCGGAACGCTGACCGTACCCACCCGGCGTGAGCCGCCCTTTCCGGCCGTGGTCCTGGTCTCCGGATCGCATGCCCAGAATCGCGATCACATGAGCAGCCGCCACGAGCCGTTCCGCCGCTACCGCCCGTTCCGGCAGATCGCCGACACGCTGTCGCGGCGCGGCATCGCCGTGCTGCGCCTCGACGACCGCGGCATCGGATGCTCGGGCGGCGGCCCGCTGCTGGAGGCGACCAAGATCGAGCGGGCCGACGATATGAGGGCCGGGCTCTCCTGGCTGCGCGGGCGGGCGGACATCGACCCGCACCGCGTGGGGTTGCTCGGCCTTAGCGAAGGGGCGGACATCTCGCTGATCATCGCCGCGGACGACGCGGCGATCCGCGCCGTCGTCCTGATGGCGGCGTCCGGGACCAGGGGCTGGAGGATCATCGAATCGCAGCAGCGTGCGCTGATCGAGAACGATGTCCTGACCGAGGAGGAGCGTGCCCGGCTCAGCGCGGGCGCCGACGAAGACGCGATTCTCGAAGAGCGGATGAAGAACATCGTGCGGCCAGCCGCGCGGGGCGCCTGGGGGCGGTGGTGGCAGCACTTCCTGATCTGGGACCCGTTGCCGGTGGCGCGCCGGGTCGCCGGGCCGGTGCTGATCATGCACGGCGAGACCGACAGCAACGTCCCGGTCGCGCATGCCGGGATTCTCGCCGCGGCCATCCGCGAAGGCGGCAACCGCGACGTGACGGTCCGCATCCTGCCCGGCTACAACCACGTGTTCCTCGAGGACCCCGACGGCTTCTTCCGGCGTTACGGCGAATTGCTCGAGCACACGAGCCGGCTTTCGGACGGGGTGCTCGACCTGATCGCCGACTGGCTGGTCGCGCGGCTGGCGGAGACGGACCGGCGGTCCGGCTGAATTCAACCGCTTTCTTGGGAGGACAAACATATGGAACGATTGAGGATCGTCCCGCTCGCCGTGGCGTGCGGCGCGGTCTGGGCGTTCGGCGTGCTGTTCCTCGCCGTCGCGGCGGCGTTCGGGTGGGGTACGGCGGTGATCGAGCTTCTGGCGTCGCTCTATCTCGGCTACGGCGCGAGCCTTGTCGGCGGCCTCGTCGGCGCCCTCTGGGCGTTCGTCGACGGCGCCATCGCCGGCGCCCTGATCGCGCTGATCTACAACTTCGCGGCGCGGCTCGGGATGGGCAAGGCGGCGTGACTGCGTCGCCAGCCGATCCTTGACGCCCCGCCCCCTTGCACGTGCACAGGTAACCATTCCTTCACCGGCGCGCTTGTAGAGTCGGCCGCGCCGGGCCGGGCGGATCGCTGCCGTGGCGCCGGCTGCCGTGCGAAACCGGAACAGAGCGGGGAAGCCATGACGTTACACACGAATGTCGCGCGCCTTGCGGCGCTGATCGCGATCCTCGCGGGCGCCGGCGCCTGCGGATCGACGAAGGATTTCAAGGCCGACGCGTCCGGGGTCGACGAGATCCGCACCGTCGCCGTCGTCTCCTTCGCGGTGCCGAAATACATCACCGAGAAGCACGGCGGCAGCAATTTCGGCGGCTGGAGCGGCGTCGCCCAGACCATCACCAAGTACTCGACCGGCGGCGAGACCCTCGGCAACGGCGAGGCGGCGGCGCGCGAGGCGGCGGACGGCTTCATCGCGGCGATGGCTGAGAGCGGCCGCTGGCGCTTCGTGCCGCTGGACGAGGTCATCCGCAACGACGAGATCCGCGGCATGGGCCGGCTCTACGACCAGAACATGAACGGCCGCATGGCCGGCGGCGACGGGCTGCCGGTCATCCGCCTGCGCGTGGACTCGAAACCCTCGGAGTACGCCCGCCGGGCCGCCTTCGTGCTCGGCGTCGACGGCGTCATGATGGTGGACATGAGCGACATGGAATACGTCCGTCACGGCAGCATCGCCGGCACGGGCCTTGCCAAGGCGAGCGCGATGGGCGTGTTCGTGCTGTACGACCGCGAGGGCAACCCGGTCTGGGAGTCGCGCACTTCGCTCGGCAAGACCGAGGCCAGCGCGCCGACGGTCGGCGGCGTCGTCATCCGCTCGAAGACGTCGGAGCTGCACCGTAGCGTCGGCGAAGGCGTCGCCGACGACCTGCTGCGGCGCTACGCGAAAAAAGCGCGGGGGTAGGGGGTGAGGACGGTCCCCCTCACCCCGCCTTGCGCTCGCCCTCGCCCGGCAGCATGCCTGCGGCGGCGAGCACGGCGTCGCACCTGGCCATCACCTCGGCCGAGGCGGGGACCATGGGCAGGCGGTGCTCGTTCGTTTCCAGCAGGCCCATGCGCATCATCATGTATTTCATGGGGATCGGATTGGTGTCGTAGAACACCGACTTGTTGAGGTCCCACATCGCATCGTGGAGGCGCCGCGCCTCCGCAAGCTCGCCGGCCCACACCGCCTCGCAGATCGCGGCGACCCGGGCCGGCGCCATGTTGCCGACCGCGTTCATCAGGCCGCAGGCGCCGACCGCCATCATCGGGAACGAGAGCTCCTCGAGGCCGACGAACACCTTCCAGTCCGGGCCGAACGCCTGCAGCGTCTCGGTGACGAACGCAAGATCGTTGACCGCATGCTTCATGCCGACGAGGTTCGGCGCCCGCTCACGGATCGCCCGGCAGCTCTCCAGCGTCACCGAGACCGCGGTGCGCCCGGGGATGTGGTAGATCATCACCGGAAGGTCGGTGCGGCCGGCGAGGTCGACGTAATACTCGACGAGGCCGCGCTGCGGCGGCTTGATGTAGTATGGCGTGACGATGAGGAGCGCGTCGGCCCCGGCCCGGGTCGCCTGCTCCGTCAGCTGCACCGTCTCGGCATGGGACTGGGAGCCGGTGGCGGCGACCACCGGCACGCGGCCGGCGACGGCCTCGAGCGCGACCTCGACCAGCTTCATGCGCTCCTCAGCCGTCAGCGTCGCCGGCTCGGCCGTGGTGCCGTTGACCAGCACGCCATGGGAGCCTTCCGTCACCTGGCGCTCGACGAGCCGCGCATAGGTCTCGTAGTCGACCGCGCCGTCGCGGAACGGCGTGATCACCGGCGGGATCGAGCCCCTGATGTCGGCCGGCGCGAAGCCCATGCTCAGCCCGCCTTGCGGTTGGTGTGGAAACCCTCATGCGCGCCCAGCACGACGGCCGGATGCTTCAAATTCTCCTGCCACAGGAGGCTCTCCATGATGATGTTGAGCGGCTGGTCCTGGACCGTCAGCTCGTAGACCGGCTCGTCATGCGAGGCGTGGTTGTGGATCGCCCAGCCCGGCGCCGACAGCATCAAATCGCCGGCCTTCCACTCCACCGTCTTGCCCTCGACCGTGCTGCGCCCGGTGCCGTGGAAATAGTAGTTGATGGCGGCCGAGACGTGGCGGTGCGGCCGGTCGACGATCTTCGGCGGGCGGATGGTGATGGTGGCGAAGAAGTTCGGCGTGGTGCCGTTGGTGCGCCC
>JBFGQV010000086.1:0-11217 GCA_041563955.1 Alphaproteobacteria bacterium
CCGGCGCCTCGCTGGCCTGGTCGCGCAGCCGCTCGACATCGGCATCGGCTTGCCCGGCGCCGTCGTCGCCGGCGTCGCGGGCCAGCACCTCGATGGCGTTGGCGTCGCCGTACAGCCGGTCCAGCGCCGCCTCGATCTGCGCCGGCGTGGCGATGCGCAGCTCGACGGGGCGCTCGGTGGCGAGCCGCAACGCGTCGATCGCGAAGGTGTCGAGCGGATCGGCCACGGCGACGACGGCCTTCTCCTCGTCCTCGGCCAGCGGCACCACCCGGGCCTGGCGCAGGAAGCGGGCGCTGAGGACGGTCTCGAACAGGGGATCCGGCGGGAAGTCGGCGTCGCGGACCAGCTCCAGACCCGCCGTCTGCGCCATCGCCTGCGCGAGATCCTTGTCGGAGACGAGGCCGAGCTTGGTCAGCGCCGCATCGAGCCGCTCGCCGGTCTCGGTCGACACGCGCCGGGCCCGCGCCAGCGCCGGCGCCTGCAGCTTGCCGGCGGCGATCAGCGCGTCCGCCAATGCATCGAGGAAGTCCCGGGACTGGTCGGCGAGCGTCGGCTCGATGCGGCCGCCGGGATCGAGTTCCGCACTCATGCCGTCACCAGCGGGCCGTACAGCCAGACGACCCAGATCGCAAGGGCGAGCGCCGGGCCGAACGGAATCTCGCCCGAAATGTCGATGTCGCGGCCGGCGGTGCGCACCGCCAGCAGCCCGGCCAGCGCCAGAATCGCACCGAGGAACACGACGCTCGGCAGGCCCTGCCAGCCGACCCAGGCGCCGGCCGCGGCCAGCAGCTTGGCGTCGCCGAGGCCGAGGCCCTCACGCCGGCGCGCCGCCGCATAGACCGCGCGCACGACGACGAAACCGAGATAGCCGACGGCGGCGCCGATCGCATGGTCGGCCAAGCGCTCCGGCGCGATCAGGGCATGCACCGCGATGCCGGCGGGGATCAGCGGCAGCACCAGCACGTCGGGCAGAACCAGGTGGCGCAGGTCGATCGCCGAGGCGGCAAGCAGCGTCCAGCCGAGCAGGCAGCCTGCCCATGCCAGCGGCCCGGGCAGCGCCCACACGGCCCATAGGGCGACGCCGAGGGCGGCCGCCTCGATCGCCGGATAGAACGGGCCGAGTGCCGCGCTGCAATGGCGGCAGCGGCCGCGCAGCACGAGCCAGCTGGCCAGCGGGACGAGTTCGGCGACGCCGAGGGTCGCGCCGCAATGCGGGCACGCCGAGCGCGCCAGCCCGACCGGACGTCCCGCCGGCAGCCGCAGCACCAGCACGCCGACGAAGCTTCCGATGAAGGGCGCGGCCAGCACGGGCCAGATCCATTCACCTGCAAGAGGATGAGACATAACGTCTCCAATCTATCATAAAGACTGGTCTTTCAATCTATTATAACGCAATATTCCGCCGATAATGCGGCAATGCTAACCATTTATTCAGATAATTCGCAGGACTTAAGATTGCATTACCGGCATAAGATTCCACTGGGCCTTCCGCCGGCCCAAAAGCAGGGCGGCGAATGGCTGGAAGGGACGACCGTATGGTAGGCAGGAATCGCGGACGCCATCTCGCACTCGCGTTGACGCTGGCGGCCCTGGTCCTGCTGTCGGGCTGCGAGCGCGTCGCCGAATCCGAGGGGATCGAGCCGGACTTCGTGCCGGGCGCGCCACGCCCCGGACTGAGGGAAATCTCGCCCCCTCCCTTCGCCGGCGAAGACGCCGAAACCGGCGAAGCGGCCGCGCCGACGGAGCCGCCCGAGTACCGCATCTATCGCGGGTCCGGCCAGTTCATCCGCGGCGACGGCGACGTGCCGGTGACGATCCATGTCGGCGACGACGGCGACGTCACGCTGGACTTCGTCGATGCGGACATTCGCCAAGTCGTCAAGGCGACGCTCGGCGACATCCTCGGCCTCAACTACGTCATCGCGCCGGACGTCCAGGGCACGGTGACGGCCCAGACGGAGCGCCCGCTGTCGCGTGACGCCCTCTTGCCGGCGCTGGAGAGCATCCTGCGGCTGCACGGCGCGGCCCTGGTGCTGGATGGCGCGCTCTACCGGGTCGAGACGCTGCAGAGCGCGGCCCGCAGCCGGCGCTCGGTGCGGATCGAGCCGGGCGGCAGCGGCGCCGGCTACGGCATCCAGATCGTGCCGTTGCGTTACATCTCGGCCGAGGACATGCGCGAGACCCTGGCGCCGCTGACCGGGCAGGAAACCGTGCTGCACGTCGACCGGACACGCAACCTCCTCATCCTGTCGGGCGCGCAGCCGGAGCTGGCGGCCCTGATGGACACGGTGCGGGTGTTCGACGTGAACTGGCTCGCCGGCATGTCGTTCGGGCTGTTCGAGCTGGAATTCGCGGAGGCGGAGACCCTGATCGAGGAGCTGAACCTGATCCTCGATACGGAGCAAGGGGGCACGCTGTCCGGCCTCGTGCGACTGATGCCCGTCGAGCGCATGAACGCGGTTCTGGCGGTCTCGCAGCAGCCGCGCTACCTTGACGACGTGCGCCGCTGGGTACAGCGGCTCGACAAGGCGACGCAGACGGCGACCGGCCGGCAGCTGTTCATCTATTTCGTCCAGAACGGCAAGGCGACGGACATCGCCGACGTCCTCAACCAGGTGTTCGGGGGCGAGGTCGCGACGCAGCCCGGCGAACAGCCGGACCTCGTCGCGCCGGGCCTCGAGCCGGTCGAGCTCACCTCGCGGCCGGCGGAGCAGCAGGCGACCCAGCCGCAGGGCACCGCGCAAACCGCCGCAACCGGCGCCCAGACGTCCCGCGCACGACGCGATATCGGGGTCATGCAACGCACGGCCACACCGGCACAGCCGGCGCCGCCCGGAGCAATCGCGCTCGCCTCGGGCTCCGAGGTCCGCATCGTCGCGGACGAGAGCCGCAACGCGCTGCTGATCTCGGGAACCCCGGCCGACTACCGGGCCATCCTGCGGGCCCTGCGCCAGATCGACCGGCGGCCGCTCGAGGTGCTGATCGAGGTGACGATCGCCGACGTCACGCTGACCGACTCCTTGCGGTACGGCGTGCGCTGGTTCCTGCAGAGCAGCGACGGCCGGAACCAGTTGGATTTCGCTCCAACAGACACAATCGACCAGGGCCTCGCTTACACCTTCACCTCGACCAACTCCAGTTTCGTGCTTGAACTGCTGGCCGGCGTCACCGATGTTCAGGTCATCTCCGCGCCGACGGTCATGGTGCTGAACAATCAGGAGGCCCGGCTCCAGGTCGGCGACCAGGTATCGGTCGCAACCCAGCTGTCGACACAGGAGACGCAGGATCCCACGACCGGCGCTACCGATGTCGTCAGCAACGTCGAGCTCAGGGACACCGGGGTGATTCTCAAGGTAACCCCGCGCGTCAACGAAGGCGGGCTGGTGATCATGGAGATCGAGCAGGAGGTGAGCCGGGTCGATCAGGATGCCTCGGCCGGGCCGCTGACGCCGACGATCGAGACACGCGTCATCACCACCACCGCGGCGGTGCAGAGCGGGCAGACCGTCGCCTTGGGCGGGCTGATCCAGGACAACAAGACCAACACCAAGAGCGGCGTGCCAGGATTGATGAGTATCCCGTTTCTCGGCGCCCTGTTCCGCTCCACCTCTGACGTCATTACGCGCAATGAGTTGCTGGTGATGGTCACGCCGCGGGTCGTCACCGACACCCGCGAAGCGCGCGCGATCACAGACGAGCTGCGGCGCCGCATGGAGGATCTGGAACGGCTTGAAGCCAAGGTCTACAAGGATGCGGAAACGCCGGGCGAAGAAACTGGCCAGTAGGGTGGGCCATTCGCCCTTGCGCAGCCGCGGCGTCGCCCTGATCGCGGTACTGTGGCTGTCGCTGCTGCTCGCGGTGATCGCCGGCAGCCTCCTGACGACCACGCGCAGCGAGCTGCGGCTCGCTCGCAATCTGCTCGATTCGGCGCGCGCCGACGCGCTGGCCGAGGGCGGCATCTATTATGCCATCCCGCATCTCCTGGACCGCGACGTCGACACGCGCTGGCCGGTCGACGGGCGCATCCAGGTCGTCGAGCTCGACACCGGGCGGCTCGAGATCGCCCCACGGGACGCGGCCGGGCGCGTCGACCTCAACGGCGCGCCGCCGGAGCTGCTGGCGGGCCTGTTGCGGGCCGCCGGCGTCGAACACGACGACGCCGCCATCCTCGCCGCCCGCATCGTCGACTGGCGCGACCGCGACGACAAAACCTCGCCGGATGGCGCCGAGCAGGACGATTACGACGCCGCCGGCGTCGCCGTTCGCGTCGGCAACGCGCCGTTCCTGACGCCCGGCGAGATCCTGCGCATTCCCGGCATCAACATGGAGTTGTACGGCAGGATCGAGGGCGCGGTGACGGTGTGGTCGCGGCAGCGCGGCATCGACCCCAACGCGGCCCCGCGGCTGGCGCTTCTGGCCCTGCCGGGGATGACGGAGAGCACCGCGGACGCGCTGATCGCGGCGCGCGCCGACGCCGAGCCGGACCCGCGCGGCACCGATCTGATGCGGTTCATTCCGGACGAGGCACGGCGCTGGCTCGCCCGCGGCGGCGGTCGCGTCGTCTATGTGACCGTCAAGGCCGAAACGCCCGAGGGCGGCCTGTTCTGGCGCGAAGCCGTAATCGAGATGCGGCCCGGGGCGACGCCGCCCTACGTCACCCACGCCTGGCACCCGGCGCTGGCGGCGGGCACGGACTAGAGTTTCAGCGCCGCCCGCGCATCGCCTCCAGCAACGCCCGTCCGGCAGGCGTCGCCCGCACGAAGGTGCCGGATCCCTCCCGGTGCTCGCGCACCACCAGCCCCTGGTCGACCGCGTCCTCCCAGATCGTCAGGCGCGGGCACGAGGTGCGCCAGACTGCCATGACCTCGTCATAGGGTCGCGGCCGCGCCGCCACCCATTCGACGAGATCGAGCACCAGGGACTGCGTGTCCGCGGTCATACCGGCTCCTGCGAAAATCAGGGCAGCAGGTTACCACGTTCGGGACGCCTGCGAGGATGGGGTGATTGGCGCACCCGGTGATCCACACTTCCACCGGCATCGTAAAACGGATAACAGGAAAATCGAATCGATGCGGGGGACTTTGAATGATCAGGCGCTGCAGACATGCGGGACGGTTTTTCATCGCGGCCGCCGCCATATGGCTTGCGCCAGCCGGGGCGGCGGCGACGGAGCGGTCGGACGCGTATGTCCGCAGCCCGGACCCCCTCGCCCTTTATGGTCCGAAGATCGAGTTCGATGTGTTCCGCAAGGGCGCCCGGGTCGGCTTTCATCGGGTGCACTTCGAGCGGGTCGGCAACGAGCTGCGCGTCACCAATACCTTCCAGGTCGAGGTCGGCCTGCTGTTCGTCACCGCCTATCGATATGTCTATCAGTCGGACAGCCTGTGGCGGGACGGGCGGCTGGTACATCTGCGGGCGACGGTCGACGACAATGGCAGGCGGTCTCTCGTCGAGGCCAGCCATGACGGGATCGCGATGACGGTCCGCGCCGACGATGCAAGCGCCGCCTTCCACGGCAGCCTCTACCCGACCAACCACTGGAACAGCGCGGTCCTGGGTCAGACGCGGGTGCTCAACACGCTTCACGGCCGGATCAACGAGGTGCGGATCATACCCGAGGCCCGCGAGGCGGTGCCCACCGAGCGCGGCCCGATCATGGCGACGCGCTATGCCTATACGGGCGAGCTCGACGCGACGGTCTGGTATGACGACGCGGGACGCTGGGTGAAGCTGCGCTTCGCGGGACGGGACGGCTCGCTCATCGAATATGCGTGCCGGCGCTGCCAGGGCGCAGATGGACCCCGGGCCGCGAATGGTTGAGTCGGCGCGTCCGCGGGTCGTCTGGATCACCGGCGCGGGCAAGGGCATCGGCCGCGCCGTCGCCCGTCGCCTCGCGCAGGACGGCTGGATCGTGGCCGCGAGCGCGCGCACTGAAGACGACCTCGCCAGCCTCGCATCCGAGTTTCCGCCCGGCCGCGTGCACTCCTACCCTCTGGACGTGACCGACCTTGCCGGCACCGAGGCGATCCTGGCGCGCATCGAACGGGAGGTCGGCGCACTCGATCTCGCGGTTCTCAACGCGGGAACGCATATACCCGTCGGCGCGAAGGATTTCTCGGTCGACGTGGTCCGACGGCTGGTCGAGACCAATTTGATGGGAACGGTGCACGACTTGGCCCAGGTCATCCCCGGCTTCATCGCCCGCGGGCGCGGCCACATCGCGGTGGTCGCCTCGCTGGCCGGCTATCGGGGCCTTCCGACGGCAGCCGCGTATGGGGCCACGAAGGCCGCGTTGATCAACATGTGCGAGGCGCTGAAGCCGGAGCTTGAGCTGCACGGCGTGCGCATGACCCTGATCAACCCCGGATTCGTCGAGACGCCCCTGACCGACAAGAACACGTTCCCGATGCCGTTTCTGATTCCGGTGGAGGAGGCGGCCGAGCGGATTATGCGCGGCCTCGGGCGGGCGCATTTCGAAGTTGCGTTTCCGGGCCGTTTCGCCGTGCTGATGAAGCTGCTACGCCTGCTGCCCGATCGCCTGTTCTTTGCCGTGACCCGCCGGATGACGGGCAGGTGACTGAGTCGCAATCGATCCCGCTGCGACGACGCCGAAGTTGACAGGGGCGGGGCGGAGATGGTGCCGCTCAGCGGCTGACGGCCGTCGCGGTTGCGTCGGCGGGCGGCGCGGCGTTGAACGGCGAAGTCGCGGGCGCTTCGGTTGCGCCGGGCTTCATGAAGGCGAGGGTGACTTCGCCGATCTCGACGCCGAGCTTGCTGACCCGCGCCCGGTTGAGCAGCACGCCGGAGGGCTGAAGGAACATCCAGTCGTTGAAATGCACGCGCACTGTGCCGTCGCCGACTTTTAGGTCCATGCGATAGCGCCAGTTGAGCGCATTGCCGTAGGCCTCGCCATGGGCCACGCCGATGACATCGTCGGCACGCCCTTCGTAACTGTGCGGCCCGGTCTTGGTGATGTGCCACACGCGCCGGTCTCGTTCGCCGTCGCTGAAGACGAAGCGCTCGTCGAGAACCAGGACCGTGCCGTCCCAGGAGCCCTCGATGTCCACCGTGAACTGCCGACGCAGCGTGCCGAAGCGGTCTTCGAACAGGCCCCAGGCACGAGTCTCGCCGATGAAATATTCCTCCAGCACGAGGGTGGGGGTCGAATCTCTGAAATCCGCAGGTTTCATGCTCGTACAACCGGTTATCAATAAAAGGACTGTCAGGGCCGCGCCCAGCCGTGCCGTCATCGGGTTGCCTCCTCCGCGTTTCCGGCGCCCGGTGCCAGGCGGCTGAGCCGGCGCCGGATCACCGCGTGGCGGCTGGCGGTCAGCGGGAAACGCCACACCACCGCGATGGCCGTCATCTTTATTACGACCGGAACCAGCGCATAGATCACTGCAAGCATTCGGATTTCGCCTTCGCTCGGCGCGTCGGGGTCGAAGCCGGATGCCTCGAGGGCGGGAAGCGCGAGTCCGACCGCAAGCGCGAGTGCCAATTTCGTGCTCATGCTCCACAGCGCGAATTGCAGGCCGGCGCGGCTGCGGCCGGAGCGGAGCCGGTCATAATCGACGACATCGGCCTGGATGGCCGGCGGCAGCACCAGATCCGCCCCGAGCGCCACGCCGGTGACGATGCAGACGGCGGCGAAGGCGGTGAAGGCTCCGGGCGGGAGCAGCGGGACGACCGCGAAGGCAAGGCATGCCGCGGCCATCGTCCAGCACCAGACCCTGTGCTTGCCGAACCGGCGACTAAGTGGCAGCCAGAGCGAAATCGCGCCGACCGCGGCGAGGAAATAGAGCAGTACGAACAGCGAGCGCTGCCCGGAATCGGCGCCCAGCCCGTGCTCGAGATAGATCAGGAACAGCGCCGCCGGAATGCCGTTGGCCAGCCCGTTCAGGAACCAGGCTGAGAGCAGCCTCAGGAAGGGCCGGTTGGTCAGCAGCAGGACAGCGCCCGCACGCAGGCCGTGCGATGACGTCGCGGCCGGAGACCTTGGCGGCACCGGCACTTCCGGCACCTTCCAGATCAGCAGCGGAATGACCAGCAGCCCGAGAATTAAGGCGACCCAGGCGGTCATGCCGACGGCGTCCCGCTCGCTGCCATCCGGCCGCACGGCCAGGGCTTGCACGAGCCCGGCTCCGAGGATGCCGACCAGCATCATCGCCTCGCGCCACGCGGTGATCCGTGTCCGCTCGTTGTAGTCGGGGCTCAGCTCCGCGCCCCAGGCGAGATACGGGACCGCGACCATGGTCCAGCCGGCATAGAGCACGACCGACCAGCCGAGCAGGTAGGCCGCGTCGACGGTACCGGGCGGGTTCAGAATCTTGAACAGGCCGAGCCCGGCTACCAACGCGCCCGCGGCAATCCAGGGCTTGCGGCGGCTGCGGCCGATGCCGAACCGGTCGCTCAGCGCCCCGACCAGCGGATCCGTGACGGTATCGAACACCCGCGAGGCGAGCAGCACCAGACCGGTCGTCGCCAGGCCGAGCCCGAGTTCGATGCCGTACAGGGCCGGCAGGTGGATGTAGACCGGGATCGTCGGCAGCGCCAGAACGAGCGCCGGCAGCGCGTAGCTCAACAGCACCGGCGCGGGCAGCCCGGCGTGCCGGTCGCCCGTCATGGACGCTCGATCACGAACTGGCCGACGTCGATGCGGCCGAGGTCGAACCCGGCTTCGCAGATGCACAGATAGTAGCGCCACATGCGATAGAAGCGCCGGTCGAAGCCAAGACGTTCGATCTGCGGCCAGGCCTCGCGGAACGCCGCATCCCAGCGGCGTAGGGATTCGGCATAGGATTTACCGAAATTGAACCGGTCGGTCAGTTTCAAGCCGGCGGCGGTGATCGCCCGCTCGAAGGTCGCCGGGCTCGGCAGCATGCCGCCGGGAAAGATGTAAAGCTGAGTGAAACCCGGATTGCGGCGGTAGCTCTCGAAGGCCTCGTCGGCCATGGTGATGACCTGCAGGCCCGCCTTGCCGCCCGGCTTCAGACACCGGTCGACGACCGCGAAATAGGTCGCCCAGTTCTCTTCGCCGACGGCTTCGAACATCTCGATCGAGACGATCTTGTCGAACCTGCCGGTCACGTCGCGATAGTCCTGCAGCCGGATCTCGACCTGCCCGGCGAGGCCGGCCCGCGCCATGCGCGCCTCAGCGAAGGCGGCCTGCTCCTCGGACAGGGTGATGCCAACGACCTCGCAGCCGAACTCGGCGGCGGCGATCTCGGCGAATCCGCCCCAGCCGCAACCGATCTCCAGCACCCGGTCCCCCGGCCGCAGGTCGAGAGCCCGTGCCAGGCGCCGGCACTTTCGTCTCTGCGCCGCTTCATGCGATTCGGCGAAGTCGTCGAACAGGGCCGACGAGTACGACATCGTTTCGTCCAGCCAGCGGCCGTAGAACCGGTTCCCGAGGTCGTAATGGGCGGCGATGTTGCGCCGGCTGCCCCGCCGCGTATTGGCCCGCCGCGCATGCCGGACCCGGTTCATCAGTCGGAACAGGCGCGACGGCGCCAGCATTTCCTCCAGCGCTTGCAGGTTTATCGCCCCGAGCTTGAGAAGGGCGCTCAGCTCCGGCGAATCCCACTCGCCCCGCATGTAGCTTTCGGCCAGGCCGATGCCTCCGGACAGCAGAACGCGGCGCGCAAGGCGCAGGTCACGCACCCGAATCCGGGCTTCCGGGCCGGGCCCGGAGCCCTCGAAGGTCATCGTCCGGCCGGACGGAAACTCCACATGGAGCCTGCCGAACCGGATCCGGTGCAGCCAGCGTGCCAGCAACAATTCCCGCAGCGCGGGACGCGAGACCGCAGCCTGTATATCCGCGGCGCCTGCCGTCTGTGTCAAAGCGTTCTTCATGTTTCTCGATTCTCAGACAGGGGGTTGTTCGGATGTTCCGATGCTGCTGCGGACCGGCCGGCTGGCGGGGCTGTGCCGGAACACGCGAAAGCCCTTGGCCCACATGAGGACGGCCTGCCAATGGATCGCGGCGATCACCTTCAGGGTCATAAGTGGGAACCGCAGCAGGGCCCGCGCCAGGGCGCCGTCGGTCAGCGGCCGCCGCGCACCCTTGAAAAATGCGGCCAGCAGCAGGCCGTCCGCATCCTCCTCGCGGATGACGATATTGATGCCGTCGCCGGGCGGCACGATGCGGAAATGGTAATCCGCCTCCATGGCGATGAACGGCGACACGTACAGCGACTTCGCGCAGCGCTGACGGATGACCGCGCGGCCGTCGCCGGCAACCGGGATCACATAGGTGTGGCGCTCGGAATAGGTGTTGCAGACCTCGTAGAGAACCGCCGTGAGAGCGCCGTCCCGGCGATAGCAGAAATAGACGCTGAGCGGGTTGAACACGTAGCCGAGTATGCGGGGGTAGCAGAGCAGCCGGATCGGCCCGCCGTCCGGCTCGACTCCGGCCTCCCGCATGCGGCCTTCCACCCATGGCCGGAGCGACCCGCCGGTCGTCGGGCCGTGATCGCTGTCATGGAAGGAAAACGGGGCCCGCCGGTTATAGCCGAACAGGCGCAGCCGGCGGTCCAGCTCGGGCAGCTCGTCCAGGTCCAGCAGCAGGCTGAACACACGGTAGCGTAGACGGTGGCGGCGCGGCCGCACCCGCTCGTGCCCGACGGTGCCGAGATAGAAGGCGGAGCCGGCCGTCATGCCGCCGGCGCCCGGGCTTCGGTGGGCAGGCTGATCCGGTCGCTCTCCCCGGCGACCGTCCAGGGCCGGCGCAGGCCGCCGAGCTGCTCGGCCACCGCCAGGCCGGCCTGCAGGGCGTCCTCGTGGAAGCCGTAGCCGAAATAGCTGCCGCAATACCACGTCCGCCGATGGCCCTGCAGCGACCACAGCTGCGTCTGCGCGGCGAGGGCGGCGCGGTCGAAATAGGGATGCGTGTATTCGAACTCGCGCAGCACGGTGCCCGGCGCCGGCTCGCGCACCGGATTGAGCGTTACGAACAGCGGGTGCCGGGGGTCGAGCGACTGCAGGCGGTTCATCCAGTAGGTCACGCAGAGCGCCTGGTCGCCGGGCGCGGTGCGGCTGCCGATGAAGTTCCAGCTCGACCAGACCCGCCGGCGCCGCGGCATCAGCGCGCTGTCCTGGTGCAGGACGGCGCGGTTGCGGGTATAGCGCCAGCCGCCGAGCAGGCGCGCCTCCAGCGGGTCCGGGTCGGCCAGCAGTCGGAAGGCCTCGTCGGCATGCGCGGCGATGACCACGTGATCG
>JBFGQV010000087.1:0-10992 GCA_041563955.1 Alphaproteobacteria bacterium
GCCGCGGCCCGGCCGGCCTCGGCGCCCTGTGCGAGGCAATCCGACAGGGCCATGGCGCCGTTGCAGGCGCCGGCGGACCGCTCCGCCGCGAAGGAGCGGTCGGGAACGAACGCGGCCAGGTCGTCGTCGAAGCGCAGCCTGCCGCGCGACTGGCTGAACAGGTGGACCGTGGGATTCCAGCCGCCCGACATGGCGACGAGGTCGCAGCCGAGCGACCGCGCGCCGCTGGCGACTGCCTCACCCGCGTCGTCGAGCCGGCGGACGGTGACCCCGGTTGTCCGGCGCCCTCCTTTCACGGCGGTGATCGCGAATCCGTCCAGGACCTCGATTCCGGCCGCCTCGGCGGCGTCGATCAGGTCGCCCGCCGGCTCCCGGCGCAGGTCGACGACGGTGACCGACGCGCCCGCCCGCTTGAGGTCGATCGCGGTGCCGTAGGCGCTGTCGTTGTTGGTGAACACCACGGCCCGGCGGCCCGGCAGCACCGCATAGCGATTGACGTAGCTCCGCACCGCGCCGGCCAGCATCACGCCGGGCCGGTCGTTGTCGCGGAAGCAGAGCGGCCGCTCGAGGGCGCCCGTCGCCAGCACCACCTGCTTCGCCCGCACCTGCCAGAAGCGCTGGCGCGGCGTCTTGCCGTCCGGCGCGTCGCCGAGATGGTCGGTGACACGCTCCAGCAGGGTCAGGTAGTTGTGGTCGAAGTAGCCGGCCACGGTGGTCCGGGGCAGCACCGTGACCTCCGGCATCGCCCGCAGCTCGTCGGCGATGCCGACGGCCCAGTCGGCGCCCGGCCTGCCGTCGATGGCAACGGTATCCGAGAGCAGCGCGCCGCCCAGCTCGGACTGTTCGTCAGCGAGGATCACGCGGGCTCCGCTGCGTGCGGCCGTCAGCGCCGCCATCAGCCCGGAAGGGCCGCCGCCGGCGACCAGAACGTCGCACCAGGCATGGCGATGCTCGTAGCGGTCCGGATCCTGTTCCGCCGGCCCCTTGCCGAGCCCCGCGGCATTTCGGATGACCTTCTCGTAGGTCATCCACAGGCTGGCCGGCCACATGAAGGTCTTGTAATAGAACCCCGAGGGCAGAAAGCGCGAAAACAGGCTGTTGACCGACCACAAATCGAACCGGAGGGACGGCCAGCGGTTCTGGCTCTCTGCGACCAGCCCGTTGAACAGTTCGACCTGCGGCGCCCGCATGTTCGGCTCGGTGCGGGCGCCCTCGCGCAGCTGGACCAGGGCGTTGGGCTCCTCCGCGCCGGCCGAGAGGATGCCGCGCGGGCGGTGGTACTTGTAGCTGCGGCCGACGAGACGGACGCCGTTCGCCAACAGGGCGGAGGCCAGCGTATCGCCGGCGTATCCCTGCAGGCTGGCGCCGTCGAAGCGGAAGGTGACCGGCCGCGTGCGATCGATGCGGCCGCCCTCGGCGAGGCGGAACGTCTGGGTCATGGCTTCACCTTCGGGCGCTTTTCGCCCATCCGGTAGACGGCCAGGATCCGGTCGCTGACGGTGTCGCGCACGACGTTGAACCAGCGCCGGCAGCCGTGATTGTGGACCCAGCGCTCATGGAAGACGCCCCTGGTGTTGGAGCGGTTGAAAAGGTAGTCGGCCCACTCCGCATCGGACACCGCGTCCGGGTCCTTCGGCCGCGCGATATGCGCCTCGCCGTGGCAGTGGAACTCTTGCTGCGAGCGGGGGCCACACCAGGGGCATTCGATCAGGAACATCGCTTCGACTCCCTAATGCGCCACCGCTGCGGCGCCGGCCTCGTCGATCAGGAAGCCGGTGCGGAACCGGTCGAGCGCGAACGGCCCGGCCAGGTCGTTCGGCGCCCCGGCCGCCAGCGTCGCCGCGAAGGCATGGCCGGAGCCGGGCGTCGCCTTGAAGCCCCCGGTGCCCCAGCCGCAGTTGAAGAACAGGCCCTCAACCGGGGTCCTGCCGATGATCGGGCTGCGGTCCGGCGTGACGTCAACGATGCCGCCCCATTGCCGCATCAGCTTGAGCCGCGAGACCATCGGCACGAGCTCGCACAGCGCCCCCATGATGCCCTCGATGATGTCGAAACTGCCCCGCTGTGCGTAGGACACATACAGGTCCGAGCCGGCGCCGATGACGAGCTCGCCCTTGTCGGACTGGCTGACATAGACGTGCACGGCGCTCGACATGACGACGCAGTCGAGCACCGGCTTGATCGGATCGGAGACCAGCGCCTGCAGCGGGTTGCTCTCCACCGGCATGCGGAAGCCCGCCATGTCGGCCAGCACCGAGGAATGGCCGGCGACGACGACGCCGATGCGCCCTGCCTTGATCCGGCCGCGCGTCGTTTCGACGCCCGTGACCCTGCCCTTGTCGATGTCGAAGCCGGTGACCTCGCAGTTCTGGATGACGTCGACGCCACGGGCATCGGCAGCGCGGGCGTAGCCCCAGGCCACCGCGTCGTGCCGCGCGGTGCCGCCGCGGCGCTGCAGCGAAGCGCCGATGATCGGATAACGACTGTCCGGCGAGACGTTGAGGATCGGCGCCGCCTCCTTGACCTGCCGGGCATTGAGGATCTCGGAATCGATGCCGTTGAGGCGGATCGCGTGGACCCGCCGGTTCAGCTCGCGCCAGTCATGCTGATTGTGGGCGAGGTTCATCACCCCGCGCGGGCTGAACATCACGTTGAAGTTCAGCTCCTGCGACAGCCCCTCCCACAGCTTCAGCGAATGCTCGTACAGGGCCGCGCTTTCGTCCCACAGGTAGTTGGAGCGCACGATGGTCGTGTTGCGGCCGGTATTGCCGCCGCCGATCCACCCCTTCTCCAGCACGGCCACGTTGTTGATGCCGTGCTCCTTCGCCAGGTAATAGGCGGTCGCCAGGCCGTGCCCGCCGCCGCCGATCACCAGGATGTCGTATTCCGGCTTCGGCTCGGGGCTGCGCCAGGCGTGCTGCCACTTTTCGTGATAGCTCAGCGCATTGCGGACAATGGAAAAAATCGAATATCCGGGCATCGATGGCGCTCTCCTCCCTGCGCGCAAGGCAGCTTGCCGCAGGCGTTCCGTCCACGCAAGCCGGCATGGCCGAATCGTTAGGTCCGCGATGCGCGGAGATCATGTCCCTGGGCGACAGGAATTCCAGATCGGGCGACGCCGGCCGGACGGCGGCCCGGGAGCGCCGCCGGCAAGGTTTCGCGTGGCGTCCTGCGGCGGGTGCCGGGCGGAACGGACGGATCACCGCGCGAACGGCAACGCGGCAACGGAATAATGTTGGCCGAATCCGCGTTGTTCCTTCCACAGGCAATCCGGGATCGGTTCAGCGAAATATCCATTTATGAGTACGGATTTTAACCGGTTATTAGGGTAAACGAGCGATAGATGGCAGCAGCAGAAGCACCTGTCTGAGTCTTGGCAGGAGGTCATGGGAAGGGCGCGGACCCTCGATTCCCGCGGCGTCCAGGCGCGACAGGGCTTCGATATTCATCAATGTCAGCGTGCTGAAAGAGAGGAACGTGAGATGAGGAAGATTCTCTTGGTGTTGGCCGCGACGATGCTCTTATCGCCAGTGGCGTACGCGCAGGGTGGCAATGATGCCGCGCTCCGCAATCTCGTGGACGCGAAGTTCAAGGCATGGATATCCGATCCGCAGCTGATCGAAGCGATCCGGTCCCAGAACCGGGCGCATGCCGGGCTGGCGCAGTCCGAAATCGACGCGCTCGACCGGCGGTGGCGCACCGAGACCGGCACGAGCGTCCGCCCCATGATCGACGAGATCCTCGACCGGCCGGTCTCGAAAAAACTTCTCGGCTACAAGAACGAAGGCGAAGGCCTGTTCACCGAGATCTTCGTCATGGACAACCGCGGCCTGAACGTGGCGCAGAGCGATCCGACGTCCGATTATTGGCAGGGCGACGAAGCGAAATGGAAGAAAACGTTCATGGTCGGACCAGACGCCGTGTTCATCGACGACGTGGAGTTCGACGATTCGACCCAATCGTACCAGTCGCAGGTCAGCCTGGCGATCTCCGACCCCGACAACGGCGCGGTCATAGGGGCAATCACGATCGGCGTGAATGTGGAGCTGCTGTCCGATTAGCCGAGTCAAAAGCCTGGTATAACAATGGGTTTCATAAGGTTAGGGTGATCGCAATGCATGCCGAATCATCTGGTAATGCGGTGAACGACGGGTCCGGTGGGGCGACCAGGCGTTCCAGGCAAGTGGGCTTTCTGACGATCGGGCGAAAGATCGTGCTGATCGTCGCGGTGATGGTGATCGTCGGCATCGGGGCGATGACGTGGATCAGCGCGAACTCCCAGCGGGGCGACCTCCGCGACATGTCGCAAGACACCGGCAAAACGGTTACACAGATGCTGGCGTCGCTGATCTCCGGCGGCGTTCGGTGGCGCAAGGCGGATCGAATCGAGGCGACCTATGCCGACCTCGTGGCCGACGACGCTTCGACGATAGCGAACATCATGGTCTGGCACGCGACCGGCGCCGTGCTCGCGTCTTACGATTCGCCGAAATGGGAGTCGTATGATCTATCCGGCCTTGCGAAGCGGTGGCAGGGGCGCCTTGAAGCCGGTGAGGTGGTTCCCATGATCTCCGGCGATCACTTGGTCGTCGCCGCACCGGTGATGGCCGGCAAGGACAAGGACATTATCGGAACCATTGCGGTCGCCTGGACCCTCAACGCGCTGAACGAGAAAGTATGGTCGGCGACGTGGACACAGATTTGGGTCGGCGTCGGCGTCGTCATCCTGTTGGTGTTCATGCTGGTGATCGCGCTCGGCCGCACCGTGACCAATCCCGTCAAGATCATGACCAGAACCATGGCCAGGCTTGCGGACGGGGATACCAGTGCCGAGGTGCCCGAACGCCATCGCCGGGACGAGATCGGCGGCATGGCCGACGCGGTCCAGGTGTTCAAGGACAACGCGATCGACAAGCAGCGTCTCGAGAGGGAACAGGCCGAGGCGCACCAGCGGGTCGAGGCGGAGAAGCGGCAGGGCATGCTGGAGATCGCCGACCGCTTCGAGCGCCAGGTCAAGGAGGTCGTCGACGGGGTGTCGTCGTCGGCGACGGAAATGCAGGCGACGGCGCAGCAGATGTCGGCGACGGCCGAGGAGACCAGCCGCCAGTCGGCCAACGTCGCCAGCGCCTCCGACCAGGCCACGGCCAACGTGCAGACGGTGGCGGCGACGGCCGAGGAGCTGTCGGCCTCGATCTCAGAGATCGGCCGCCAGGTCATGCAGTCGGCCAAGATCGCCCAGAACGCGGTGGCCGAGGCGGAGACCACCAACGCGACGGTGCAGGGCCTGGCCGAGGCGGCGCAGAAGATCGGCGACGTCGTCAGCCTCATCAACGACATCGCCGGGCAGACCAACCTCCTGGCGCTGAACGCGACGATCGAGGCGGCGCGCGCCGGCGAGGCCGGGAAGGGCTTTGCCGTGGTCGCCCAGGAGGTCAAGAACCTCGCCAACCAGACGGCGAAGGCGACCGAGGAGATCTCGAGGCAGATCACCTCGGTGCAGGAGGAGACGACCGGCGCCGTCGGCGCGATCGAGAAGATCCGCTCGATCATCGGCGAGGTCAACGATATCGCCACCACGATCTCCTCGGC
Organism: Alphaproteobacteria bacterium; assembly: GCA_041563955.1. Lineage (GTDB taxonomy): Bacteria > Pseudomonadota > Alphaproteobacteria > UBA8366 > JADFVY01. The sequence goes on from JBFGQV010000087.1 coordinate 5,590, forward strand.
AGTCGAAGAGCAGGGCGCCTCGACGCAGGAGATCGCCCGCAGCGTACAGCAGGCTGCCCGCGGCACGCAGGATGTGAACCAGAATATCGAGGCGGTCAGCCGGGCGGCGAACGAGACCGGCACGGCGGCCGGCCAGGTGCTCAACGCCTCGCAGGAGATGGCGCGCCAGGCCGAGGGCCTGCGCGGTGAGGTCGACAGGTTCCTGCGCGAAATCAGGGCGTCCTGAGCGCGGTCGAACGTCGCCAGAAGCACTGGCGAGCGGAGTCCCGGCGATCCCGACAATGTGCAACCGGCTGCCGGGTCGCGCGCCCAAGTCGCGCGTCGCCGCATCATTTCGGACCGCTTGAAACCATTGACAAAATTACCGATCGAGGCCAAACGGGAAAGGTGACCACGGGAGGCGGGGTCCCATGTTCAGGAAAGTCAGCGGCGAACGACCGGACCGGGTGTCGTTCCTGCTCGTTCCGAACTTCTCGATGTCGGCATTCACGGCGATGCTCGAGGCGATGCGGCTCGCCAACTACACGACCGGTCGCACCCTTTACGATTGGGAAATCCTCAGCCGCGATGGCGATCCCGTCGCGGCGTCCAACGGCGTGCAGGTGATCGCCGACAGGGGCATCGCCGATGCGCCGCATCTCGACAACGTGGTCGTGTGCAGCGGGATCGGCGCGCAGATGTATCAGGACAATGCGGTGTTCGGCTGGCTGCGCCGCTGGGCCCGCGAAGGCGCACATGTCGGCGCCCTGTGCACCGGGGCGCACGTGCTCGCCCACGCGGGACTGCTGTCCGGCTATCGCTGCACCATACATTGGGAGAATCTGGACGGCTTCCGGGAACAGCATCCCGACCTCGACGTCCAGGCCGAGCTGTTCGAGATCGACCGCGACCGTTTCACCTGTGCCGGCGGCATCGCCGCGGCCGACATGATGCTCACGGAGATCGCCCGGCGTCACGGCGACGAGATCGCGTCGGCGGTCAGCGAACAGTTCATGCACGAGCGCATCCGCGAGGGGCACGACAATCAACGCCTGCCGTTGCAGGCCCGCCTGCGCATCAGCCACCCCAAGCTGATCCAGGCGATCGGCGAGATGGAGGCCCATGTCGAGGAGGCGCTGAGCCGCGAGGACATCGCCGCCCGCGTCGGCCTGTCGCGGCGCCAGCTGGAGCGGCTGTTCCGGCGCTATCTCAACACCAGTCCCGCACGCTACTACCTGCGGCTTCGCCTGGAGCGCGCGCGGCTGCTGCTGAGCCAGACGACGATGCCGGTGACGGAGATCGCGTTCGCCTGCGGTTTCACATCGGCGTCGCACTTCTCGAAATGCTACCGCGACATGTTCGGCCGCACGCCGCGCGACGAGCGGCGCGGCGGAGAACGCGACGATATTGGACCGGACTCGTCCGCCGCGACCCTGCCGTAGCGCGGATGCGGCCTATGTGCGCGTCTGGGTGGCCTGTGGACCCCTGATGTCGGGAATTGTAGACTGGCGCGCGGCCGGTGCCCGACAAACCGGCGCCGATGATTCGAACTGGGACAGGCATGCGATTGCTGCTGGCCGTCTTGTCGGCCGCCCTTCTTGCCGGAGCCGCCGAGGCGCAGGAGAATCCGTACGCTGCGGCGGGCCGCGATGCCTTCCTGGCTGCTGACTATACGCGTGCCAAGCGGTGTTTCGAGCCGCTGGCCGAGGCCGGCGCCGCCCACAATACCGATCTGCTGGCCAGGCAACTTACACGGGCCGAGATCTACGAGACCGTGCGCCGTGCGCACCAGCGGAGGGCGACGGGTAACTGACCGTGGCAGACGGGCGCATCGCGACCGAACTTTGGGTCAAGGCGCATCTGCGCCGTCTGACGGCGCAGGGCGTGCCGGCCGTCGTCGCGCGGCGCGGCGATCCCCATGGCGGCATGGTGATCCTGAAAGTGAACCGGCTCGACCTCGGCTGCCGGGTCCTGACGCAGACGCGCGACCTCGACGGGGTATTGTGCTGGCTCGCGGCGCTCGACGGCAGGCTCGTGGCCGAACCGGAGGCCGACGAATACATCGCCCGGCAGACGGCGCGCGACCCCGACCTCTGGGTCATCGAGGTCGAGATCCGCGACGGCGCGCACGGCTTCGAGGGCCGGGAACTGTAAGCGCCTATGCGGCCGTCACGCCGCCATCGACGGGCAGGGCCACGCCGGTCATGAAGCCGGCATGGTCGGAGGCCAGGAACAGCACGGCACTGGCGACGTCCTCCGGCGTGCCGACGCGGCCCATGGGTATCTTCGCGCCGTATTGCTCGAGGGCCTCCGGCTTGGCCAGGCCCGCCTGCGCGATCTCGCGGTCCAGCATCGGCGTGTCGATCTCGGTGGGGCAGACGGCGTTGATGCGGATGTTCTCATGCGCATGGTCCAGCGCCATCGCCTTGGTCATCATCAGCAGGCCGCCCTTGCTGGCGCAGTAGGCGACGGCCCGCCGGCCGCCGACGAGGGCCCAGTCCGACGCGACATTGACGATCGATCCGCCGCCCGCCCGGCGGATCGCCGGGAGCGCCGCGCGGCTCATCCGGAAGGCGCCGTCGAGATTGACCGCCATGGTTTCCAGCCACTCGGCGTCGCTGGTCTCCTCGATCGTGCCGTCATAAATGATGCCGGCGTTGTTGACCAATATGTCGAGCCGCCCGAAACGGTCCAGACAAGCCATGACGAGATTGCCCGGGGTCTGTGCGTCGGTGATGTCGGCGACCCCGAACGCCACCGCGCCGCCGGCCGCCGCGATGCCGCCCGCGACCCTTTCGCCGCGCTCCGCATCGCGCCCGGTGAGCAGCACCGACGCCCCCGCGGCGCCGAAGGCCCGCGCGATCGCCGCGCCGATGCCGGAGGTCCCACCGGTCACCAGAACCGCCCTGTCCGTGAACTCCATTGCCGTGTCCCCCGCTCCGGTTCGACTCGCCGCCATCCTGACAAGATCGGCCGGTCAAGGAAACCCCACCTCTGGCCAAGCCGTTCCCCCGAGGCTGGCCCTATCCGCTGCGGTTCCGCCGGTGCTAAAGTCGCGCCAGGTTTCCACCCGCCGGACGCCGGGCCTTGCAGATCCCGCCGGCGCGGCCGCGCCCCGCGCGCCAAAACGGAGTCACCGCCATGCGTTATCCGACCAACGACCTCGAGCATTTCTTCATGCCGTTTACCGCCAACCGCGCGTTCAAGGCGAAGCCGCGACTGATGGTCAGCAGCCGGGGCGTCGAATGCGAGAGCCATGAGGGCCGCACGCTGATCGACATGTCGTCGGGCCTGTTCTGCGCGCCCGCCGGGCACAGCCGCCCCGAGATCGCCGATGCGGTGTCCGAGATGCTGCGCGACTGCGCCTACGTGCAGCCGTTCCAGCACGGCCAGCCGGCCGCCTTCGAGCTGGCGCGGCGCCTGAAGGCGCTGTACCCGGGCGACCTCGCCTACACCTTCTTCACGAATTCCGGCTCGGAATCGGTCGACACCGCGCTCAAGATCGCGCTCGCCTATCAGCGGGCGAAGGGCCAGGGCCAGCGCATCCGCCTGGTCGGGCGCGAGCGGGCCTATCACGGGGTCAATTTCGGCGGCATGTCGGTGCAGGGCATGGTCAAGAACAAGGAGCAGTTCGGCCCCGGCCTCGTCGGGGTGCTGCACATGCGCCACACCTGGAGCAAGGACGAGCTTTACGTGCGCGGCCAGCCGGAGCGGAACGGCATCGAGCTGGCCAACGACCTGCAGCGCTTCTGCGACCTGCACGGGGCGGACACCATTGCCGCCTGCATCGTCGAGCCGGTGGCCGGGTCGACCGGCATCCTGGCGCCGCCGAAGGGCTACCTGGAACGGCTGCGCGAGATCTGCGATGCCAACGGCATCCTCCTGATCTTCGACGAGGTGATCACCGGCTTCGGGCGCATCGGCGGCAACTTCGCGGGCCAGGTATTCGGCGTGAAGGCCGATATCATGACCATGGCCAAGGCACTGACCAACGCCGCCATCCCGATGGGCGCCGTGGCGGTCACCGACGAGGTCTACAACACCATTATGGATGCCGGCGGCGGCGGGCTGGAGCTGTTCCACGGCTACACCTATTCGGCGCATCCTGCAGCCTGCGCGGCCGCCCTTGCGACTCTCGACATCTACGAGAAGGAGGGCCTGTTCGAGCGGGCGCGCGAGATGTCCGGCTACTTCCTCGACGCGGTGTTCTCGCTCAAGGACCTGCCGGCGGTGACCGACATCCGCGGCATCGGCATGCTCGCCGGCGTCGACCTTGCGCCCAAGGACGGCAAGCCGGGAGCCCGCGGCGCCCAAGCGGTCCAGGATCTGTGGGACGAAGGCGTGCTGGTCAAGATGACCGGCGATACCGCCTGCATCGCCCCGCCTTTCGTTGCAGAGAAGAGCCATATCGACCGCATGGTCGAGGGCCTGCGCAGGGTGTTTGGCCAGTACTAGGCCTGCTTTCCGCCGTCAGCCGTCAGCCAAACGGATCCCTTGTTGACGGCTGATGGCCGACGGCCGGATTTGCGCTGACGGCCCGCGCCGGACGTCGTAATATGGCGCAAACTTGCGAAATTTAGGGGGCACGCGAATGACCGAGACTCTCTATCACTTCATCGGCGGCGAGCGGGTCGAGGGGACCAGCGGCCGCTTCGGCGACATCCTCAACCCGGCGACCGGCGAGGTGCAGGCGCGCGCGCCCTACGCCAACGCCGACGAGGTCGACCGCGCCGTCCAGGCGGCATGCAAGGCGTTTCCCGACTGGTCGTCGGCCTCAGCCTCGCGGCGCAGCCAGGTGCTGTTCAAGTTCCGCGACCTCCTGATGCGCAACATGGACACGCTGGCCGAGATCGTCGGCAAGGAGCACGGCAAGACGATCATCGACGCCAAGGGCTCGATCCAGCGCGGCATCGACGTCACCGAATTCGCCTGCGGCATCCCGCACCTGATCAAGGGCGAGTTCTCCTCCAATGTCGGCGGCGGCATCGACACCTTCTCGCAGCGCGAGGCGATCGGCGTCGTCGGCGGCATCACCCCGTTCAACTTCCCGGTCATGATCCCGTTGTGGATGGGCGTGATGGCGATCGCCTGCGGCAACTGCTACATCAACAAGCCGTCGGAACGCGACCCCTCGGCGCCGCTGTTCCTGGCCGAACTGTGGAAGGAGGCCGGCCTGCCGGACGGCGTGTGGAACGTCGTCATCGGCGACAAGGAGGCGGTCGACGCGCTGCTGCATCACCCGGACGTGCCGGCGATCAGCTTCGTCGGCTCGACCGCGGTCGGCGAGTACATCTATCACGAGGGCACGGCCCACAATAAGCGAGTGCAGGTGTTCGGCGGTGCCAAGAACCACATGGTGATCATGCCCGACGCCGATCTCGACCAGGCGGCCGACGCGCTGATCGGCTCCGGCTACGGCTCGAC
>JBFGQV010000088.1:0-10696 GCA_041563955.1 Alphaproteobacteria bacterium
CGTGCAGCCCCCGGCGGCGCCGCAGGCGGCCGCGCCGTCGGATCTGGCCGCGACGCCGCCGGTCCCCGCCATCGACGAGGCGCCGCGCGAGGCCAGGGTCTTCGGGCTGGCCAACATCGATGCGCGGATCGTCATCATTGCCGAGGAGGACGCCTGGGTCGAGGTCACCGACAGCGACGATGCGCGGCTGTTCAGCCGCGTGCTGCGCAAGGGCGACAGGTACCGCGCGCCGAATCGCGTTGGCGCCAAGTTCGTCACCGGCAACGCCGGCGGCCTGCGGATCGAGGTCGATGGCGAATCGGTGCCGGCCCTGGGCCCGCCCGGCCAGGTGCGGCGCGACATCAAGCTCGACCCCGATCTCCTGAAGGCCGGCCGCGCCTGGCCGTAAGGCGTGCCGCCAGGCCGGCGACGCCGACCCGCGACCTTGATATTTTCGCCCGCCCGGCGCACATTGCGCGCGACCCGGAAGCGGGCCACGGTGGTTTTGGCGGGAAGACCTTGCGGAACTGTTAAGATGAGCGTCCGGCCCTATCGCGAAATCTTGCGGCGCAAATCGCGCCGGATCATGGTGGGCGACGTGCCCGTCGGCGGCGACGCACCGATCACGGTGCAGTCGATGACAAACACGCCGACCGCGCGCGCGGCGGCCACCATCGCGCAGATCCGCGCGCTCGAGGACGCCGGCGCCGACATCGTGCGCGTCTCCTGCCCGGACGCCGACTCGACCGCGACGCTGAAGCGGATCGTCGCGGAGACGACGGTGCCGATCGTCGCCGACATCCACTTCCACTACCGGCGCGCCATCGAGGCGGCCGAGGCCGGCGCCGCCTGCCTGCGCATCAACCCCGGCAATATCGGCAGCGCCGAGCGGGTGCGTGAGGTGGTCAAGGCGGCCCGCGACCACGGCTGCTCGATGCGCATCGGGGTCAATGCCGGCTCGCTCGAGCGCGACCTCCTGGAGCGCTACGGTGAGCCCTGCCCCGAGGCGATGGTGGAAAGCGCCCTGAATCATGCGCGCATCCTCGAGGACAACGACTTCCGCGAGTTCAAGATCAGCGTCAAGGCGTCGGACGTGTTCCTTGCGGTCGCCGCCTATCACGGGCTGGCGGAGGCCTGCGACTATCCGCTGCACCTCGGGATCACCGAGGCCGGCGGCCTGCGCGGCGGCACCGTCAAATCGGCGATCGGCATCGGCTCCCTGTTGTGGGCCGGCATCGGCGATACCATCCGCGTGTCGCTGTCCGCCGATCCGGTCGAGGAGGTCAAGGCGGGCTTCGAGATCCTGAAAGCGCTCGGCCTGCGGCACCGCGGCGTGACCGTGATCTCTTGCCCGTCCTGCGCGCGCCAGCAGTTCGACGTGATCGCCACCGTCGCGAAGCTCGAGGAACGCCTCGCGCACATCACGACGCCGCTGACGCTGTCGGTGATCGGCTGCGTCGTCAACGGGCCGGGCGAGGCCCGCGAGACCGACATCGGCTTTACCGGCGGCGGCAACAACACCCACCAGGTCTATGTGGCCGGCGTGCCGCATCACCGCCTCAAGGACGAGGACGTCATCGAGCATCTGGTGAAGATGGTCGAGGAGAAGGTGGCCGAGATCGAGGCCGACAGATCGCCGCGCGCGGCGGAATAGGTCCGGGACGACCCGCCATGACCTCGGTAAAACCCGTTCGCGGCACCCGCGACATACTGCCCGAAGCGATGCGCCCGCACCGCCATGTCGTGGACACGGCGCGCGGGATCGCGGCGCGTTACGGCTACGAGGAGATGACGACGCCGGTCTTCGAGTTCACGGAGGTGTTCCGGCGCAGCCTCGGCGACACCTCGGACGTCGTCACCAAGGAGATGTACACCTTCTCGATGAAGGCGGGCGAGGAGCTCACGCTGCGGCCGGAAGCGACCGCGGGCATCGCGCGCGCGTTCATCTCCGGCGGCCTGACCAACCAACTCCCGCTCAAGGTCTTCTACAGCGGCCCGATGTTCCGCTACGAGAGGCCGCAGAAGGGCCGCCAGCGCCAGTTCCACCAGATCGACGTCGAGCTTCTCGGGGTCGCGCAACCGCTCGGAGACGTCGAGATCATCGCGGTCGGGGCGCATATTCTCGAGGAGCTGGGCGTGCTCGATCGCACGGTGCTCGAGCTCAACACGCTGGGCGACCCCGAGAGCCGGCAGGCCTATCGCGCGGTGCTGGTGGGATATTTCGAGGCGCACAAGGACCGGCTGTCGCGGGACAGCATCGAGCGGCTCGACCGGAACCCGCTGCGCATCCTCGACTCCAAGGACGAGGGCGACCGGCAGGTGGTGGCCGATGCCCCGCTGTTCGGCGATTATCTGAACGCGTTCAGCCGCGACTATTTCGAGCAGGTCAAGGCGGGTCTTGATGCGCTCGGCATTGCCTACGAGGTGAAACCGCGCCTGGTGCGCGGCCTCGACTACTACACCCATACCGCCTTCGAGTTCACGACCGCGGAGCTCGGAGCGCAGGGCGCGGTGCTGGCCGGCGGCCGCTACGACGGCCTGATCGAGACCCTGGGCGGGCCGGCGACGCCAGGCATCGGCTGGGCCGCCGGCGTCGAACGACTGTCGATGATGCTGACTGCGGTGCCGCCCGTGTCCCGGCCCATCGCCGTGGTGCCGGTCGGCGCGGAGGCCGAAGCGACGGCGCTCGCCCTGACCCAGCGTCTGCGGCATGACGGCTTTACCGTCGATCTCGGGTTCTCCGGCAATCTCTCGCGGCGCATGAAGCGGGCCAACAGGATCAACGCCGCCGCCGCGGTGATCCTTGGTGAGGACGAACTGGTGCGCAGCATTGCCACCGTGCGCGATCTCGATTCGGGCGAGCAGGAAGAAATGGCCCTGGCCTCGCTGGCCGACCGGCTCGCCCGCTACCGGTAGCGTGGGATGCCGGCGCACGGACCGGCCGAGCCCTTCGTCGTCGGCGCGACCCATCGGTCGAGCGGCATCGCGCTGCGCGACCGCCTGTTCATCGACGATGCCGCGGCGCCGGACCTGTTCCGGCGGCTCGCGGAGGCCGGCGTGCGGCAGGCGATCGTCCTGTCCACCTGCGACCGGGTCGAGGTCCAGGGCGTGTCCGAGGACCCCCGGCAGGCCATCGATGCGGTGTGCGGGATCTTCGCCGACCGGGCCGGCGAGGACGTCGCCGCGATCGCCCGCGACATGGACACCCTGACCGGGGATCCCGCGGTGCGGCGGATCTTCGGCGTGGCCGCGTCGCTGGAGAGCCAGGTGATCGGCGAGCCGCAGGTTCTCGGCCAGGTCAAGGCCGGGCACCGGCTCGCGGCCCGCCACGGCATGATCGGCCCGGAACTGGAAACCCTGCTGCAGGCTGCCTATATGGCAGCCAAGCAGGTCCGCACCGACACGCCGATCGGCGAGAGGTCGGTGACACTGGCCTCCGGCGCGGTGCAGCTTGCCCGCGACGTGCACGGCGACCTGGCGGAGGTGAACGCGCTGATCCTGGGCCTCGGCGATATCGGCGACCTGATCGGCGGCCAGCTGCGCCTCGCCGGCGTCGCGCGGATGGTGCTGACGGGGCCGTCGCGGCGCACCGAATCCGAGGCCCGGCGCATGGGCTGCAACTTCACGCCGTTCGATGCCCTCGACGACGCCCTGGCGGAGGCCGACATCATCGTCACGGCATCGGGCGCCGGCCGCTACCTGGTCACGACCGAGGCGATGGAAGACGCTCTGAAGCGGCGGCGGTACCGCCCGGTCCTGGTGATCGACGGCGGCGTGCCCGGCGATGTCGAGCCCACCGTCAGCGAGCTCGAGGACGCCTTCGTGTATACGCTGGACGATCTCGAGCTGGTGGCGCGCGAGAACCGCGCGGGGCGGGAGGCGGCCGCCGAGGAAGGGTGGCGCATCGTCGATGCGGCCGTGGCGGCGTGGCGCCGGTCGCGCGCCGAGCGCGATGCGGTGCCGACGCTGGTGGCGCTGCGCGAGCGCTTCGAGGAGATTCGCCGGGAGGTGCTCACCGCCGACCCGAAGGCGGACGCCGACGAGGCCACGCGCCGCCTGGTCAACCGCCTGCTGCACGCGCCCAGCAAGTCGCTGCGCGACGTGGCCGCGGACGCCGGCGAGGACGTCGATGAGACCGCCCGGATCGTCGCGCGCCTGTTCGGGCTGTCCGACGCCGCCGGCACAACGGGCAACGACGACGGGACCGACAAGGAGTGACGAGGAAGACCGACGGATGAATCTGGGTGAAAAGCTCGACAGGGTTCTGGCCCGGCATGACGAGCTGGCGCAGCTGATGGCGGAAGGCGCCGGCAATGCCGGCGAGTTCGCACGCCTGTCGAAGGAATACGCGGACCTCAACCCGGTCGTCGACAAGATCCGCGAGCTGAAGAGCGCGCAGGCGGAACTGGCGGACCTCGAGCAGCTGATCGAGTCCGAGGAGGACCCGGAAATGAGGGCGATGGCGGAGACCGAGCGCGCGACGCTGCACGGCCGGCTGCCCGAACTGGAGCGCGAGATGCAGCTGATGCTGCTGCCGCGCGACGAGGCCGATGCGCGCAACGCCATCCTCGAGGTGCGCGCCGGCACCGGCGGCGACGAGGCGGCGCTGTTCGCGGCCGAGCTGTTCCGGATGTACCAGCGCTACGCCGACCTGCAGGGCTGGAAATTCGAGCCGATCGACGTCAACGAGACGGGGATCGGCGGCTACCGGGAGGCCGCAGCCACGATCACCGGGCGCAACGTATTCCAGCGCCTGAAGTTCGAATCGGGCACGCATAGGGTGCAGCGCGTTCCGGTGACCGAGAGCGGCGGCCGCATCCACACCTCGGCCGCCACCGTCGCGGTGCTGCCGGAGGCCGAGGAGGTCGACGTCGACATCGACGACAAGGACCTGCGGGTCGACACGTACCGCTCGCAGGGCGCCGGCGGGCAGCACGTCAACAAGACCGACAGCGCCGTCCGGATCACCCATGTTCCCTCCGGCATTGTCGTCCAGTGCCAGGACAACAAGTCGCAGCACAAGAACCGGGCGCAGGCGATGAAGGTGCTGCGGGCCCGCCTGTTCGACGCCGAGCGGGCACGCCAGGAGGCGGCGCGCGCGGCCGACCGCAAGAACCAGGTCGGCTCCGGCGACCGCTCCGAGAAGATCCGCACCTACAACTTCCCGCAGGACCGGATCACCGACCACCGCATCGGCCTCAGCACCCACAACATCGCGGCGATGATGGCGGGCGAGGGGCTGGATCCGATCATCGATGCGCTGATCGCCGAGGACGAGGCGGCGCGCCTGGCGGAGATCCAGTGACGGGACCGGCGACCATCGGCGCCTGCGTGGCGGCGGGGGCGCAGCGGCTGGCGGCGGCCGGAGTGGACGGCGCGCGGCGCGAGGCGCGCCTGATCCTGGCCCATGCGCTGGGCATCGAGGCGGCCGAGGTGGCCGGCTATCCGGAGCGCCCGGTGGCCGACCCCGCCGCGTTCGAGGCGCTGATCGCCCGCCGCGAGCGACGCGAGCCGCTGTCGCACCTGACCGGCCGCCGCGAGTTCTGGAGTCTCGACCTGGAAACCGGGCCGGACACCCTGGATCCGCGGCCCGACAGCGAGACCCTCGTGACGGCGGCGCTGGCGAACGTCGGCGACCCGGCGGCGCCGCTGTCCGTGCTCGATCTCGGCACCGGCACCGGCTGCCTGCTGCTGGCCGTGCTCCACGAGGTGCCGGGTGCCACCGGGCTCGGCGTCGATCTGTCGCCTGCGGCGCTCGCGGTCGCGCGGCGCAACGCCGATCGGCTCGGCCTGGCATCGCGGGCCCGGTTCGAGGAAGGCGACTGGGGCGGCGCGCTCCGGGGCCGGTTCGACCTGATCCTCTGCAACCCGCCCTACATTCCGACCGGGCAGATCGCCGGGCTCGAGCCGGAGGTGGCCGCGTTCGAGCCGCGGGTCGCGCTCGACGGCGGGCCCGACGGACTCGACTCCTATCGTGCGCTGATGCCGGATATTGCCCGCCTGCTGGCCGCGAAGGGCGTGGCGATGCTGGAATGCGGCGCCGGGCAGTGCGCCGCGGTCGGGCAAATCGCCGCAGACGCGAAACTCGCAGCGGCCGGGGTTTACCGCGATCTTGCCGGGCACGACAGATGTCTTGCGGTGCGTAAACGATAAATTGACGAATTTCTGGAAAAAAAGGGGTTGGAAAGGCCGTTGCGACCGTCTAATGTCCGCCCCGTGGCGCGAGCCCCGCTGATTGGGGAGCGCCGGACAGGTCCCCGGACATCTTCGATGCAGCCTGCAGGAAATGTTGCGGGTTCCGGACGTGTCGGGACAGGGGCCGAGAGGGGGCGGCGTGCCGCGCCCGTGAGATCAGAGCAATCCACAGCGATAGGTACTATGAGGCAAGGTCAGAACTCGAAGCGGTCGCGCGGGCGTGGCTCAGGTCGACGCAACGTTCCTCCGCGCCATCAGACATTCGACAGCAACGGGCCCAGCGTCAGAATCCGCGGCAACGCTTATCAGGTGCATGAGAAGTATCTCGCGCTCGCGCGCGACGCGGGGTCGGCCGGGGACAGGATCGCGGCGGAGAACTATCTCCAGCACGCGGAGCATTACTTCCGAATCATCAACATGGAAAACGACGGCGACTCGCAGGGGCGCGGCCGGGGCCAGCAGAACGGCGCCGGCGGCCGGGGCGAGCGTCCGCGCGACGGCTCGGACGGGCCGGATGCGTCGGCTGAGTCGGCCCGCGCCGGGGCGGCGGAGGGCTCGGCCCCCGCGGTCGAGGCCGAGACGGCACAGCCCAACGGCGCGGACGCCCAGGCGGAGCCCGTCGTGAGCGAACCGGACAGCGCTGCCGCGCGGGCACCCAAACGCAAGGCGACCCGCGGCAACGGCAAGGGCCGCCGGACACGTGCCGCCACCAAGGCCGGCGAGTCCGGGGACGAGTCCGCATCCAGCGGTCCCAATGGGGCCGATGCGGGCGAAGGGAACACGCCGCCGAGCGACGAGTAGCCAGGGCGGCGAGCCGGCAGGGTTTCAAAGGGGGCGGCGCGGTCGACGCGTCGCTCTTTTTGCTGAGCCGGACGCCGCCGCGCGGCGCCGCAAAAAAAACCGGCCGCAACGGCGCCGCCCCCTCGACATGCGCGCCCGGCGTCGCCATGTCTCGTGCGGTCTTGTTCAGATCGCCCGGACCGGACGGTGCCGTTGCCGGCCGCCCGCCGGACGTCTTCAAGGAACGTTTCTTCCTCCGGGACAGCCATGCGCCCATTGCGCTTCGTGCCGGACGACACGCGCCTCGACTTCATGCGCTGGCGCCGCGCGGCCCTTGCGTTTACGCTCGTCATCACCCTCGTCTCCATCACCCTGCTGGCCGCCGGCGGCCTGCGGCTCGGGCTCGATTTCCAGGGCGGGCTGCTGGTCGAGGCGCGGTCGGCGCAGCCGATCGACGCCGGCGCGCTGCGCGACCGGCTGGCCCGCAACGGCCTGCCGGAGCTGTCGCTGCAGTCGTTCGGCGGCGACCGCGACGTCCTGATCCGGGTGCACCTTGCGCCCGGCGAGCCGGCGGACCCGAAGCGCACGGTTACCGCGATCACCTCCGTGCTCGGCCCGGCCTTCGAGATCCGCCGCAGCGAATTCATCGGGCCGCAGGTCAGCCGCGAGCTGCTCGTCGACGGCATCACCGCCGCCTCCCTCGCCGTCGCGCTGATCGGCGTCTATGTCTGGTTCCGCTTCGAGTGGCAGTTCGGGCTGGCGGCGCTGGTCACGACGCTGCACGACGTCATCGCCACGCTCGGCCTGTTCCTGGTGTTGCGGCTGCCGTTCGACCTGACCTCCATTGCCGCCCTGCTGACCATCGCCGGCTACTCCATCAACGACACCGTCGTGGTGTTCGATCGCGTACGCGAAAACCTGCGCCGTTACAAGAAGATGGAGCTCGCCGCGCTGATCAATCTGAGCGTCAACCAGACGCTCGCGCGCACGCTGCTGACCAGCGGCACGACGATGCTCGCCGTCATGTCGCTGCTGCTGTTCGGTGGGCCGGTGCTGCGCGGATTCTCTGCCGCGCTGGCCTGGGGCATCGCGATCGGCACCTATTCGAGCATCTTCGTCGCGTCCGCGCTGCTGCTCGCCTTTCCGTCGGTGCGCCTTCCGGAAGCCGACGAGCCGCAACCCGATGCCACCATCCAGCGCGATGTGCCGCCGCGCAGGGACAGGGCCGCCTGACCGGCCGGCCCGTATGAGCTTGTGCGTGTTAGGGATCCGCGGCGGTGGGAACCTGTACCGCGTCGCCGGTGCGCAGCGTGCCGCCAACAATCACCCGGGCGTACACGCCGCAGGCGGTGTGGCCGAACCCCTCCTGCAGGATCCGCAGCACGTGCAGGTCGCGGGCGCTGCTGTCCGGGTCGACCTCGGTGGCGGCGCACCGGTTGATGATCTCGACCACTTCGAGCTGGACGTCGCCGATGGTGATGCGCTTGCCCGGCCAGGACATTTCCGCCCAGGCGGGCAGCCCGTCGAGATGGAGGTTGGCGCGGAACCGCCGCGGGTCCACGGGCGCCCGTGCAACCCGTTCGATATCCTTGATGCTGGCGAGATTGGCGATTGAGACGAACTTGTCGGGAACGTCGCTGAGCATCACGCCGGGCGCCTCGACGACATGCGGGTTGCCGCGCGGCCCCGGCTCGATGAACGCATCGAGGAACTGCTCGATCAGGATCCGTCCCAAGGGCTCGGTGACCTGACCGCGCGCCACCCTGCGGCCGTCGCGGAAGATCGTCAGGTAGCCGCTGTCGGCGTCGAACCGCGCGTCCAGAAGCGCCAAACGCTCGTCGCGCATCAGCTGCAGGAAGTTCTGCTTGGGCAGCCACTGCGGATTGCTGCGGTCGAACTGGCTCGCCGCGTGGGCGAGGGCGAAGCGGCGGTCGTGCGGCAGCCCCTCGCCGGCGGCGATCTCGACATGGTCGAGAACCTCGCCGTTCAGGCCCTTGACCGGATAGCGGCGGATCTGCGCCAGAGTCGCCATCATGTCGCCTCGGCGATCGGCTCGTCGCCGGCAATCTCCGGCGCCGTCACATCCAGCTCGCCGAGCCAGGCATCGGCGCGCTCGCGGCCGCGCGCGCACAGGTCGCGCAGAAAGCCCCGCTCCGGGTTGAGCTTGCTGAACTGGCCGTAGGGCCGCAGGATGTCGCCGCCGTCGACGACGTGCAGGCGCAAGTCCGCCAGCCGCCGCGCCAGGGACCCGCGCAACGCGCCCCCCTGCGCCAGGCGCCGGAGGTCAGCCAGCTGGTCGAGGTCACGATTGAGCGGCGCGGTGAACATGATCTGGTTGAGTCGCGCATGAATCGCCCGCGCCGTCAAGGGAACGCTGTCGGCGCTGCCGTTGTCGAGGCGGACCAGGAGCAGGTCCTGCAAGTCGGTCTCCTCGACCAGCGGCATGATCGGCGGGTTGGCCGCGAATCCGCCGTCCCAGTAATGCCGGTCGTCGATGGCCACCGCGTGATGCAGCCATGGCAGCGTCGCCGAGGCCAGCACCGCGTCCGCCGTCACCTCGCGGGTCCGGAAGATGCGCGCGTGGCCGGTTTCGACATCGGTCGCCGCCACGAACAGCCGCACCGTGCGATTGCGCTGCAGCCGCTCGAAATCGATGCATTCCAGCAGCAGGTCGCGCAGCGGGTTCATGTCCAGCGGATTGAACTGGTAGGGGGACAGCACCCGGGTGAACAGGTCGAACCCGACGAAGCGGGCGCTGTTCTCGACATTCCAGCCGCCGCCCAGCTGATCGGCGAAATTCGACGTGAGCGGGCTGAACGCAGCCTTGGCGCCGATCCGGCGCCACAGCGTCGCCAGCGCCTCGCGGGCGCCGTCCGGCCCGCCTTCGAGCAGCCCGTGCGCCATGAAGACCGCATTGAAGGCGCCGGCGCTGCTGCCGCTGACCGCGGCGACCCGCATGCCCGATTCCAGCAGCCGATCCAGGGCGCCCCAGGTGAATGCGCCATGGGCACCGCCACCCTGCAGGGCAAGGCCGAACGGGTGCGCTGCGGCGCCGCCGGCGGTGCCGGAGATGGCGGCCTGCAGCGCAGCGGCGACGGCCCGGCCCCAGCCGGCTAGCCTGTCGTGAAGATCGCTGAGTTCGGGCATTTCCCGCCCCTGTTTTGCATTGCAGCGCCCATATTGCGCTGCAGCATAATATAACGCGGAAATTCCGACTCAAAGGTTAACGACGCGGCGCGGCGGTCTTGAGCATGGGGGTCGCCGGGGCCATATAGACTGCGGACGCCTCTTTCGAGGGTCCTCAATCTGGCGCAACCTCGACCGCCCGCCTATCGGAGGGGGCGGAGATGGGACTGGCAGCACGATGGATTTCGAGAACTACACCGAACGTTCGCGCGGCTTCATCCAGGCCGCGCAGACTCTGGCGCTCCGCGAGGGACATCAGCGGCTGACGCCGGAGCATATCCTGAAGATCCTGCTCGACGACAAGGAGGGCCTCGCCTCCGGCCTGATCCGCGCCGCCGGCGGCGACCCGGCGCGGGCCCTGGCCGAGACCGAGGCGGCGCTGGCCAAGCAGCCGAAGGTCGAAGGCGCCGGCGCCGGCCAGGTGTACCTCGCGCCGGAGAGCGCGCGCCTGTTCGAGCAGGCGGAGAAGATCGCCGAGAAGGCCGGCGACAGCTACGTGACCGCCGAGCGCCTGCTGCTGGCGCTGGCGCTGGCCGAGGGCACGGCGGCGGCGGCC
>JBFGQV010000089.1:0-10635 GCA_041563955.1 Alphaproteobacteria bacterium
CCAGTGCGATCATCGCGCCCTTCTTCAGCATACCATCCACCCCAGCAGTTGTTTTTTTTCGTCCGGCCGGGGCCCTGTCCGGCCATGACGGTGCGGTCTTGGTGCGGCGTTCGGAGAAATGGCGGCGGCCGAGACCTCCCCGATCGAGGCACTGCCTCCCCGAAACTGCTTAACAATTCGTTAATAACAGAAAATAGAGCTTCGATCAATTGAATAGATTGGTAAATACAGATGTTTTATCTAAAATGTACTTATTAACCAATTTTGTTTACTATATCCGTTAACCAACTAACTTCGCGTTCCCGGCCGATTTCAACAATTGACTTGGTATTCTCCGGATGGCGTTTGCCGTGGCGACCACCCGATCGGTCGTACGGGCGTCGGGGCCGGCCTTGCTCACATGCACGCCCGGATTGCGGGCCGGTGCCGGCGTGACCGCGTGCGGCGGCTGCGCGCGGATCGCCGCGCGTTCACCTCAAGTAAACACTTTCCCCTCTATGATCTGCGGCAAGGGTATGCTCCAACAACCAAACGCCGCCGTTCGCCATGACCGCCATCACCGCCGACAGCCTGGGACGCGCTGCCATCCGCCTGCCCGCCGCTGTCTTCTGGCCCGCCCTGCTCGTCGCCGCCGCCTGGGCCGCGATGGTGTTTTCAGGCCACATACCAAGCGCCATCGGCGCGCTGCTGCCATACCTGCCCTACGGGCTGGGCCTGGTCGGCGCGATCATCGGTTGGCGATTCAACCGCAGTCGCCTGGTGTTCTCGATGGCCATGCTGGTGGTCGGGCACTGGCTCCTGCTCGGGCCGGCCAGCAACGCCAAACCGGGAACGGCCGGCGAGATCGGCTTCATGGCCTATGGGTTCCTGCTGCCGATCGGCTTCGTTACGCTCTCGCTGCTGCACGAGCGGGGTCTGCTGTCGCGCCTCGGCCTGCTCCGCGCGCTGATGTTCGCCGCTGTCGGCGGGGCCGCGGCCGCGGCCGCGACCTCGCATCTGTGGCTGCCCCCGGACGTCGCCGCGGACGTGCACCGCTGGACCAGGCTCATCCTGTCCTTCCAGCTGCTGCCGAACGAGTATCTGCCGCAGACCGCGATTCCGGCGTTGGCGGTCGTCGCCTTTGGCGCGGCGGCGCTGTTCTTCGTGTTGCGGCTCGTCGCTCTCGGCAACCCGCCGCTGGAAAGCGGGGCGCTGGGGGCGCTGGTCGCGGTCGGCCTGGCCCTGCATTTCGCCGGAAACGCGCTGACCGGATCGCTGTTCTTCACCACCGCGGTGACGACCCTGATGATCGCGGCCATCCAGGACACCTACCGGCTGGCGTTTCATGACGAACTGACCGGCCTGCCGGGCCGGCGGGCGCTGATGAACGAAACGATGAAGCTGGGACCGCGCTACGCCATCGCCATGCTGGACGTCGATCACTTCAAGAAGTTCAACGATACCTACGGCCACGACGTCGGCGACCAGGTGCTGCGCATGGTGGCGAGCCGCATGGAAGGCGTCGGCGGCGGCGGCAAGCCGTTCCGCTACGGCGGCGAGGAATTCACCGTCGTGTTCTCCGGCAAAACGAGCCAGGAGGCCGTCGAGCATCTCGACACGCTGCGCCAGAACATCAAGAAGTCGGGCTTCACCATCCGGGCCAAGGACCGCAAGCGGAAGTCCGCCGCGAACCGGTCGAACGGCAAGTCCAGGAATGGCCGCAAGGTCTCGGTGACGATCAGCATCGGCGTGGCCGAGCGATCGGAGCAGAACCCCTCCCCCGACACAGTGATCCGGGCCGCCGATCAGGCACTCTACCGCGCCAAGAAGGGCGGCCGCAACCGGGTCAGCACGTAGCCGGACTACTCGAAGAGCTGGCGGATGACGTCGCCGAGATCCTTCAGGGTCATCGGGTCGCTGCCCTCGCCGGCCGAGACCGGGACCCGCCGGTTGGCCGCCCCGGCGATGAACGGGTCCTTGCCGTCCTCGCCCGGCGCCGCATAGACGGCGGTCATGAAGTCGCGCCACATGCGCGCCGGGATTCCCCCGCCGTGCAAGCCTTCGACCGGCTTGTCGTCGTCGCGCCCGACCCAGACGCCGGCCACCAGGTCGCCGGTGAACCCGATGAACCAGCCATCGCGGTTGTCCTCGCTGGTGCCGGTCTTGCCGGCGGACGGGCGGCCGAAGGCGCTGGCCCGGCCGGTGCCGGTCTGCACCGCCGCCATCAGCATGTCGACCATGGCGTCACGCTTCCACGGGATGGCGCCGCGCTGGCCGCCGGCCGGCTGGCGGTGCTCGTACAGCGTCCGGCCGCGGCCGCGGATCTCGCGGATCACATAGGGCTCGACCCGCTTGACGTCGGCGGCAATCGCCGCATAGGCGCCGGTGAGCTCCAGCAGCGTCGTCTCGAAACTGCCGAGCGCAAGGCTGGGCGCCGGTCGCAGGTCGGAGGTGATCCCCAGCACCCGGGCGACACCGATGACCTTGTCCCGGCCGACATGTTCGGTCAGCTTCACCGCCACCGTGTTGATGGATTCGGCGAAGGCGGTGCGCAGGGTCACCTGGCCGCGATAGGTCCCGGTGGCGTTGCGCGGATGCCAGCCTTCGACCGCGATCGGCTCGTCGATCGCCAGGCTGTCGGGCCGGAATCCGGCGTCGAGGGCCGCGAGATAGACGAACAGCTTGAACGCCGAGCCCGGCTGCCGCCGGGCCTGGGTCGCCCGGTTGAACTGGCTTTCCTCGTAGTTCCGGCCGCCGACCATGGCGACGACGGCACCGTCGAGCGTCATGGCGACGAGAGCGACCTCCGCGGCCTCCTCGCCGCTGCCGAGGATCCCGGACCATCGCGCGACCGTATCCTCGGCCAGATCCTGGATCTCCGGGACCAGGGTCGTCTGGATCGACAGATCGGCGGCCATCGAACCGAGCAGCCTGTGGGTATCCCGCTCGACCCAGTCGGCCAGATAGTTCCAGCCGGGATGTGCGTCCGGCGCGATGGCCAGGACCGCGGGCTCGGCCCGCGCCGCCGCGGCGTCCTCCGCGCTGATGTATCCCTCCGCCTCCATCAGGCCGAGCACCAGCGCGGCCCGGGCCTGGGCGGTCTCCAAATCCTTGACCGGGGAATACCGCGACGGCGCCCGGATCAGCCCCGCCAGCATCGCCGATTCCGCGAGCGTGAGGGACCGCGCCGACTTCCGGAAATAGCGCCAGGCGGCGGCGTCGACGCCGTAGGCGCCGGCCCCGAAATAGACGGAATTCAGATAGTTGGCGAGGATGTCGTCCTTGGACAGGCGCTGCTCCAGCCACAGCGCCAGCATCATGTCCTGGACCTTGCGCTTGATGGTGCGGTCCGGCTCGAGGAAGTAGGTCTTGGCGAGCTGCTGCGTGATCGTGCTGCCGCCCTGGCGGATCTCCCCGGCCTCGAGGTTGGTGGCGACGGCCCGCCCGATGCCGCGCAGGTCGATGCCGGCATGCGCGTAGAACCGGCGGTCCTCGGCCGCGATGACGGCTTGTTGGAGACTTGCGGGCAATTCATCCGCCCGCATCCATTCGCCGCGAAACTCGCCGCGGCTGGCGAATACCTCGTCGTTCTCCGCCTTCAGCAGCATCGACGGCCGGTCGGGCGCCTCGCCGAAGCCGTCGGGCAGCGGCAGCGTGTAGGCGAAATAGCCCAGCGTTCCCAAGAAGGCGATGACGCCCGACAGCAGCACGATCACCAGGTCGCGCCAGCCGAAGCGGCGCCGGTCGCGCCGCGGGAAGAGTCTCGAAGCCCTCAATCCGCCCATGTCGGTTCTGCCTGATGCGGTTGCCGAGGTCCCGGAGGCCCGCCAGTTCTGCGGCGCACACGCGTCTCCGGATGCCTTGCTCGCCCGGACTATCGCGAAAGAATGTGGCGACGCCGTGGCGAACCGCGTGCGGCGGCAGAAAAACGAAGGCCCCGCGCGATGGCGGGGCCTTCCTCCGATCGGTCTGCAGCAGACACGTGCGATCGGCTCAGTGTTCGATGCCGAGGATCTTCATCGCCTCATGGAGCGCTTCGATCGACTCCTTGTGATTGCCGGAGGCGTGCAGCGCCGCGCCCTTCTCCATCAGGGCCTTGGCCTCGTCATTGCTCTGGCTGGCGAGCGACTGCTCGATCAGCTTGACGTCCTTGGGACAGTGCGCCGCAAGGGCGGGGCTGCTGATTCCGAAAATCAGCACGGTGGCAACAAGCAGCTTCTTCATTCGGGTCTCGCTCCCTCTCTGGGTGTGTCGACGGTTTCGCAATGCGTACACCTCGTCACGGCCGGTTATTCCATCGGCCCGGCGCGACGGCGACGCGCCGGCTCATGCCCCGCCACCGTCCGAGTCGGCCTGATTCCGCAACCTGTCCCAGTATTCGAGTCGCTTGGCGATCTCCCGCTCGAAGCCGCGTTCGACCGGGCGGTAGAACCGCCGGCGCTCCATCGTCTCGGGGAAATAGTCCTGTCCCGAGAACGCCTCGGCGGTGTCATGGTCGTAGGCATAGCCCTCGCCGTAGCCGAGATCTTTCATCAGGCGTGTCGGCGCGTTCAGGATGTGCTTCGGCGGCATCAGCGAGCCGGTCTCGCGGGCGCTGCGCACCGCCGCCCCCAGCGCCTTGTACGCGGCGTTCGATTTGGGCGCCGTCGCCAGGTAGATCACGGCCTGCGCGAGCGCCAGCTCGCCCTCCGGCGAGCCGAGGCGCTCGTAGCACTCCCACGCCGCCAGCGCCTGCAGCGCCGCCTGCGGGTCGGCGAGGCCGACGTCCTCATAGGCGAAGCGCGCCAGGCGCCGGGCGATATAGCGCGGGTCCTCGCCGCCGACCAGCATCCGCGCCAGCCAGTACAGCCCCGCATCGGCGTCCGAGCCGCGCAACGCCTTGTGCAGGGCGCTGATCAGGTTGTAGTGGCCCTCCTGGCTCTTGTCGTAGAGCGGCGCCCGGCGCTGCACCGCGGCGGCCAGGGCCGCGGTGTCCAGCGGCGCCTCGGCGTCCATCGCGAACAGCTCCTCGGCGAGGTTGAGCACGAAGCGGCCGTCGCCGTCGGCCATCGCCCGCAACGCCGCGCGGGCATCCGCATCGACCGGCAGCGGCGCCGCCTCGGCGGCCTCGGCCCGCTGCAGCAGCTGCTCCAGCGCCGCGTCGTCGAGCCGGTTCAGCACGAACACCTGGCAGCGCGACAGCAGCGCCGCGTTCAGCTCGAAGCTGGGGTTTTCCGTGGTCGCGCCGACGAGGATCACGGTGCCGTCCTCGACATAGGGCAGGAATCCGTCCTGCTGGGCGCGGTTGAAGCGGTGGATCTCGTCGATGAACAGCAGCGTGCCGGTGCCGGCGAGGCGCCGCGCCTTGGCCCGCTCGAACACCTTGCGCAGGTCGGCGACGCCGGAGAACACCGCCGACAGCGGCTCGAACTCGAGCGCCGTCCGGTCCGCCAGCAGGCGCGCGATCGTGGTCTTGCCGCAGCCGGGCGGCCCCCACAGGATCATCGACGCGAGGCGTCCGCCATCGACCATGCGTCGCAGCGCGCCGCCCTCGCCCAAGAGGTGGTCCTGGCCGACGATCCCGGCGAGATCCACAGGCCGCAGGCGGTCTGCGAGCGGGCGCGGCGCGGTGGATTCGAACAGGCTCTCCTGCCGTGGTCCGGCGCTCATCGGACCTCGACCTGAAGGATCCGGTCGCCGCGGCGGATGGCGATGCGCCAGCTGTCCGCGCGCCGCGATACCAGTCGCGTGACGTCCCGAACCAGGTGTATCTCGACCCCGTTGATCTCGGACAGGACATCCCCGGGACGCAGACCGATCCGCGCCGCCTGCGAGCGCCGCTTGACGCCGAGCACGATGACCCCGCGCGGCTGTCCCTTGAGGCCGAGTTCCTCAACGAGGGCGGGCGACAGGTTGGCGATGCGGGCGCCGGCCAGCGGCTGGTTCCCGTTCAGCACCGTCTCGTCGCGCGGGGGATCCTCGGGCGGCGCCACCAGCGGAAAGCGGACGCTGCGCTCCACCTTCTTGCGCAGCACCGTCATCTGCACCGATTCGCCGATGCGGCGGGTCGCGAGGCGAAAGCGCAGCGCCTGCATGTCCTCGACGTCCTGGCCGGCGGCGGACACGATGACGTCGCCCGGCCGCAGCCCCGCCTCCTGCGCCGGGCCACCCTTGTAGACGTCCTCGACGATGATGCCGACCGGGCGCCGCATGCCCATCGCCTGGGCCAGCTCCGCGGTGAGCGCGCGGCCGTCGAAACCGAGCCAGGGGCGCACCAGCGGGCGGCCCTCGATGGCCGAATCCACGATCGCCCGCACCATGTTGCTGGGCACGGCGAAACCGATGCCGAGCGAACCGCCGCTCCTCGAGAAGATGGCGGTGTTGATGCCCACGAGGCGGCCGTCCATGGCGACCAGGGCGCCGCCCGAATTGCCGGGGTTGATCGCCGCGTCGGTCTGGATGAAGGAGCGGTAGTCGGTGACCCCGACCCGGGTGCGGGCGAGCGCCGAGATGATGCCGCTGGTGACCGTCTGGCCGACCCCGAAGGGATTGCCGATGGCAAGCACCAGGTCACCGACCTGGAGCCTGTCGGAATCGCCGAATTCCACGGCAGGCAGGGATTCGCCCTCCGCATCGACACGCAGCACGGCAAGGTCGGTGCGGGAATCGGCGAGCACGATCTCGGCCTCGAATTCGCGCCGGTCCGACAGGATGACGGTGATCTCGTCGGCCCCCTCGATGACGTGATTGTTGGTCACGACGACGCCGTCGGCACGCACCAGGACGCCGGACCCCAGCGAGTTCTGCACCCGCTCCCGCGGGGCGCCGCCGAACGGGAAATCGTCGCCGAAGAAGCGCTTGAAGAGGGGGTCGTCGAACAGCGGCGAGATCGCCCGCTGCTGCACCGTCTTGCGGGTGTAGATGTTGACGACCGCCGGCGCCGTGCTGCGCACCACCGGCGCGAAGGACAGGGTGATCTGCTCGCGCGAGTCCGGCACCGTCAACTGGGCCAGCGCGGTACCGGGCACGAGCGCCGCGATGAATCCGAGCATGGTCGCCGCGGCCACGCAGAGTCGCGAGATTGTCGTCCGCATGCCTGTCAACTTAGGGGCCGGCGGGCCCGACCACAAGATGCCCGGCGCGGCGCTCGTACATTGTCCACTTGCGTGGAATCGGCACCGGTCCGCTCTCCCACCCGGCCACCCAACGGTATCGTACATTGTGGGTGGCCGGGTCGGGAGCGGGCTGGAGCGAACATGACGGATATTGCGCAAAGGCAAAGGGCGGCCAGAAGGCCGCCCCTGTCGTGACGTGACGTCTCGCCGGGCCCGGCGCGCTATTCCTCGTCGGAGCTGGCGGCCGCGGCCTCCTGGGTCGGGCCGGAATCCTGGCCCCTCGCCTCGGAATCGCGGTCGACGAATTCGATGATCGCCATGTCGGCGGCATCGCCGTAGCGGTGCCCGGCACGCAGCACGCGGGTGTAGCCGCCGCGGCGGTCCGCATAGCGGCCGGCCAGGGTGTCGAACAGCTTGGTGGTCATGGCGTCGTCGCGCAGCACCGCGAAGGCCTGGCGACGGGCGTGCAGGCCGCCGCGCTTGCCCAGGGTGACGAGCTTGTCGACGAACGGCCTCAGCTCCTTCGCCTTGGGCAGCGTGGTCTTGATCTGCTCGTGCTTGATCAGCGCGTTGGCCATGTTGGACAGCATCGCCTTGCGGTGACTGCTTGTCCGGTTCAGCTTGCGGCCGCTCACTCCATGTCGCATCGCGACGGCTCCCTCGTTTTCAGTGCTCGTTGCCCGACCGCGCCGATCAGTACGGCTCGTCCAGCCGACGCGCCATCTCTTCGATGTTCTCCGGCGGCCAGTTGGGGATTTCCATCCCGAGATGCAGGCCCATCTGCGCCAGCACCTCCTTGATCTCGTTGAGCGACTTGCGGCCGAAATTCGGCGTCCGCAGCATCTCCTGCTCGGTCTTCTGCACGAGATCGCCGATATAGACGATGTTGTCGTTCTTCAAGCAGTTGGCGGAGCGGACCGACAGCTCCAGCTCGTCCACCTTGCGCAGCAGGTTCTTGTTGAACGGCAGCTCGGACGGCCGGTCCTCGACGACCTGCGCCTGCGGCTCCTCGAAATTGATGAACAGCTGAAGCTGGTCCTGCAGGATGCGCGCCGCCAGCGCCACCGCATCCTCGGGCGTCACCGAACCGTCCGTCTCGATGGTCATCGACAGCTTGTCGTAGTCGGTGACCTGGCCGACGCGGGTGTTCTCCACCTTGTACGAGACCTTGCGGATCGGGCTGTACATGGCGTCCACCGGGATCATGCCGATCGGCGCGTCCTCGGGCCGGTTCTGGGTCGCCGGCACATAGCCCTTGCCGGTCTCGACGGTCATCTCCATGGCCAGCTTGGCGCCCTCGTCGAGCGTGCAGATGACGAGAGTCGGGTCCATGATCTCGATGTCGTGGCCGGTCTCGATCTGCGCCGCGGTCACCTCGCCGGGACCGTGCGCGCTCAGGCTCATGCGCTTGGGCCCCTCGCCGTGCATGCGCAGGCCAAGGGATTTCAGGTTGAGGACGATGTCGGTGACGTCCTCGCGCACGCCGGCGATGGAGGAAAACTCGTGCAGCACGCCCTCAATCTGGATCGACGTGATCGAAGCCCCCTGCAGCGAAGACAGGAGCACGCGACGCAGGGCATTGCCCAGCGTCAGACCGAAGCCCCGCTCCAGCGGTTCGGCAACGATCGTCGCGGTGCGTGCCGGATCGGCCCCGCCCTCGATGTTGAGCTTCGTGGGCTTGATCAGCGTTTGCCAGTTCTTCTGAATCACGGTCGTAAACCTCTCGGTCAATTCATTGGCGGCCCATCGCCCGGACGGCGATCGCCCCCCTGTCCGTCAAGCCGGCCGTCCCGGGGCCGGCGACATGTTGTTCTACACCCGGCGCCGTTTCGGCGGGCGACAGCCATTGTGCGGGATCGGCGTCACGTCGCGGATCGCGGTGATGGTGAAGCCGATGGCCTGCAACGCCCGGAGCGCCGATTCACGCCCCGATCCCGGGCCCTTGACCTCGACGTCCAGCGTCTTCATGCCGTGCTCCATCGCCTTGCGGCCGGCGTCCTCGGCGGCCATCTGCGCCGCATAGGGGGTCGATTTGCGGCTCCCCTTGAAGCCCTGGCTGCCCGCCGACGACCACGCGATCGCATTGCCCTGCGCGTCGGTGATGGTGATCATCGTGTTGTTGAACGTCGCGTTCACATGGGCGACACCCGAAGTGATGTTCTTGCGCTCGCGGCGCCGCGGGCGCGCTGTCGTCTGTTTCGCCATCTCTTATCAAGCCTTCTTCTTGCCCGCGATCGGCCGCGCCTTGCCCTTGCGCGTGCGCGCGTTGGTGTGGGTCCGCTGGCCGCGCACCGGCATGCCCTTGCGGTGCCGCAGGCCGCGGTAGCAGCCAAGGTCGAGCAGGCGCTTGATGTTCATCGCCACCTCGCGGCGCAGGTCGCCCTCGACGATGTAGTCGTGGTCGATGATCTCGCGGATCTGGATGGTCTCCTGCTCGGTCAGATCCTGCACCCGGCGCTCGGTCGGGATGTTGCACTTGGTGCAGATCTCCCTGGCCTTGGTCCGGCCGATCCCGTGAATGTAGGTCAAGGCGATCTCAACGCGTTTCTGCGTCGGGATATTCACGCCAGCTATGCGTGCCACGCTGCCTGCTCCTCGATGTCGTTAGAATTGTCGCCCGTCGCCGGACTTGCGTTCCGGCTCGCGGGCGCGCCCGCCCGTCGGACCGTCACCGGTCCGAGCGGCGGGCGGATTATAGTATTATCGGCGGTCGTGTCAATCACCGGAACGCCTCCAGGGCTGCGTCGATTTGCGCGGCGACCTCGTCGATCGACGCCATCCCGTCGACCGACCGCAAAATGCCCTTGTCCCGGTAATAGGGGATGATCTGCGCCGTCGACCCGTGATAGGCGGCCAGCCGGGCCCGGACGGTTTCGGCGTTGTCGTCCTTGCGGCGCGTGAACTCCGTCGAGCCGCACCCGTCGCAAACCCCCGGCTTGGCCGGCTGCTTGAACCGGTCATGGTATCCGGCGCCGCAATTCGCGCAGGCGAAGCGGCCGGTGATGCGCTCGACCAGCGCCTCGTCGTCGACCGCCATCTCGATGACCCCGTCGAGCTTCATGCCCTTCTCGGCAAGCAGCCCGTCCAGCGCCACCGCCTGCTCGGTGGTGCGCGGAAAGCCGTCGAGGATGAAGCCGCCGGCGCAATCCGGCTCCGAGATGCGATCGGCGACGATGCCGATCATGATATCGTCGGAGACCAGTTCGCCGGCCTCCATCACGGCCTTCGCCTTCAGGCCGATCTCGCTGCCCGCGGCGACCGCGGCGCGCAGCATGTCGCCGGTGGACAGCTGTATCATCCGGTGCGTCTTTTCCAGTCGTTCGGCCTGCGTGCCCTTGCCTGCACCGGGCGGACCCAGCAGTATGATGTTCATCCGCGTCTCCCACGCAGCTTGCTCTTCTTGATGAGCCCCTCATACTGATGCGCCAGCATGTGTGCGTGGATCTGGCCGACGGTGTCCATGGTCACGCTGACCACGATCAACAGGCTGGTGCCGCCGAAATAGAACGGCACGGCGTATTGCGAGATCAGGATCTCCGGCAGGATGCAGACCGCCGAGAGG
>JBFGQV010000090.1:0-10622 GCA_041563955.1 Alphaproteobacteria bacterium
CCCGCGGCGGAGTCCGGCTGCCTATCCGGCCAAATCCCTGCCTGCCACGGCAGACCGCTGCCTAGCCGGTCGCCTTGTTGGCGGCGATGTCCCAACCCATCTTGACCGGCGCGTCGCCGGACCCGTCCGGCTTCTGCGGCGTGTAATCGACGGAAACCTTGCCGAAGTTCAGGGTGACATTCTCAGTCAGACGTTCCTCGCCGCCACTCCCGCCGGTCGAGATCGAGCTGATGATCACGTCCTCCAGCTTGATCTTGAGGTATTCCAGGGCATTCTCGCCCGCCTTGCGGACCGTCAGGAGCGCCTCCGGATAGTGCTTGCCGTTGCAGCACATCTTCATCAACACCGGCGAGGACTTGTCCACCCACTTGGTCAGTGAGATGTCCTGGACGTTGACCTTGCCGGCGCCGCCGCCGGTGCCGTAATGCGTCGAGCCGCTCTGCGAGAGGCCCCAACTCCATGCCAGCACATCGATCTCCTCCTTGTGCTTATCGTCCGGCGACTCCCCTTTGATATCGCCAATCTTGATAAACATGTCGACAGCCATTGAATTGCACTCCCTTTCTGAGTTGTCCGACTTCCCGAAGAGCGACTCCCCCTCGCTCGAAGTCTCGAATCGGCTTGACTATCCCGCGTCGGTCACGTCGTCCCGGCCCGGCTCACCATGCAAGGGCCGGAACGCGACAGGGGCGTCGTCAGGCCGCCTTGGCCGAAGGCAGCTTCGATACCAGGCGCAGCGACACCGTCAGCCCCTCCAGCTGGTAATGCGGCCTCAGGTAGAATTTCGAGGTGTAGTAGCCCGGATTGCCCTCCACCTCCTCGACCGTGACCTCCGCCGCGGCCAGGGGCCGCGACGCCTTGGTCTCCTCGCTCGAATGCGCGGGATCGCCGTCCACGTACTGCATGATCCAGTCGTTCAGCCAACGCTCCATGTCCTCGCGCTCCTTGAAGGACCCGATCTTGTCGCGAACGATGCACTTCAGGTAGTGGGCGAAGCGGCAGGTCGCGAACAAATAGGGCAGCCGAGCCGCCAGGTTGGCATTGGCGGTGGCGTCCGGATCGTCGTACTCCGCCGGCTTTTGCAGCGACTGCGCGCCGATGAACGCGGCGAAATCCGAGTTCTTCTTGTGGATGAGCGGCATGAAGCCGTTCTTGGCGAGCTCCGCCTCGCGACGATCGCTGATCGCGATCTCCGTCGGGCACTTCATGTCGACGCCGCCATCATCGGTCGGGAAGGTATGCGTCGGCAGGCCTTCGACCGATCCGCCGGACTCGACGCCGCGGATCCGCGAACACCAGCCATACAACTTGAACGACCGGTTGATGTTGATCGCCATGGCGTACGCGGAATTCGCCCAGGCATACTTGCTGTGATCGGCGTTGCCAGTGTCCTCTTCGAAGTCGAATTCCTCCACGGGGTCCGTCTTCGCCCCGTAGGGCAGCCGGGCCAGGAACCTGGGCATCGCAAGACCGATGTACCGGGAATCCTCGGAATCCCGGAGCGAGCGCCAGGATGCGTATTCCGGTGTCAGGAAGATCTTGCTGAGATCGCGCGGATTGGCGAGCTCGCCCCAGCTGTCCATCTGCATCAGCTTCGGGTCGGCCCCGGCAATGAACGGCGTGTGCGACGCCGCGCAGGTCTGGGCGATCTCGTTGAGGAACTCGACGTCCGGCGGGCTGTGGTCGAAGTGATAGTCACCGACCAGGCAGCCATACGGCTCGCCGCCGAACTGCCCGTACTCCTCCTCGTAGACACGTTTGAAGATCGGGCTCTGATCCCACGCCACGCCCTTGTACTTCTTCAGCGTCTTGTGAACATCCTTCTTCGAGATGTTGAAGACCTTGATCTTCAGCATCTCGTCGGTCTCGGTGTTGTTCACGAGATGGTGCAGGCCGCGCCACGCCCCCTCGAGCTTCTGGAAGTCCTCGTGATGCAGGATCAGGTTGATCTGTTCGCTGAGCTTCCGGTCGATCTCGGCGATGATTGCCTCGATCGTCAGCACGACGTCGCTCGAGACGATGTCGGTATCGGCAAGCACGTATTCGGCGAGCGTATGGACGGCGGTCTCCACCGCCTCCTTCGTCCGGTCCGACTTCGGCTTGAACTCCTTGGTCAGCAGGGTGCCGAATTCATCGGGATTGATTGTTTCGACTTCGGCTTCCTGTTCGGTCTTGGTTTCGACGTCAGCCATTGGATCCCTCCTCCGATGCCTCTGCCGTTTCGTCATCCGGTTTCGGCGCAGAGGCGAGAGACTGCAGCAGCGCCGGGTCTTGCATTACCTTGGCGATCAGTTCCTCGGCGCCTGTCTTGCCGTCCATATAGGTAATAAGGTTCGAGAGTTGGTTTCGCGCGTCGAGCAGCTTGCGCAGCGCCCCGACCTTGCGCGCCACAGCACCCGGCGAGAAATCGTCTATGCTCTCGAAGGTGATGTCCACGCTCAGATTGCCCTCGCCGGTCAGCGTGTTGGGGACCTGGAAGGCCGCCCGCGGCTTCATCGCCTTCAGGCGGTCGTTGAAGTTGTCAACGTCAACTTCCAGGAACTTGCGGTCCGCGACCGCCGGCAGCGGTTCCTCCGGCTTTCCCGACAGGTCTGCCAGTACGCCCATTACGAACGGCAGCTGGACCTTCTTCTCCGCTCCGTATAACTCGACGTCGTATTCGATCTGAACGCGCGGGGCCCGGTTCCGCGCTATGAATTTCTGGGAGCTTGCCTTCGCCATTCTTTCTGCCTCCTGTGTTCGACTTCGCGGCCGATGCCTGCGGGGCCCCTGCCACTGCTGCGACAAAGCCCGTGCCGCGGTTCCTCTTGGTTGCTCCTGGTTCCTGCGTTATTCGTAACTCCCGCCGCCGTCCGAGTGCTCGCCGGTGATCGTCTCCGCCTGCGTCACGCCGTCGGGAACCATGTCGCGCAGGATTTCCATGAAATCCTTCGCCACAAGGCGCCGGGCCCGGCGCAGCAGAAGCGGCACCGGGCTGGAGGGCTCGTTGCGCTGATAATACTCGCAGATACGGTCGATCGCCCGCACCACGTCCTCGCGCCCACGAATGGCGCCGGACGGCGCGGCCGATCCACCCGCCCCGCCACCATCACCGGCGGCGGCGCCTTCGCCGGCCTCCAGCATTTCGCCATCGCCGACGCGCGCCGTGATCTTCTCCGTCAGCGCCTTGTCGATGGCGCCCAACACGCTGGTGAGATCATCGAGGCTCGGCGCATCGGTGGCACCGACCTTTTCGGTCACCACCTGTTCTATGGCGGTGACGTGGTCCAGCGCCGCGCGCACGGCGCCGTGCGTTGCCTGCAGCGCATCAAGGTCGCATTCGGCGAAGGCGCCTTCTATGGCGGCCGGTTCGAGGCCCTGGTCGCCCGCGCCGTTGCCCGGGCTCAGCTCGCCGTTGGCGATCGCGATATCGCGATAGGTGACCGTCCCGAACCCGCGCGACTGGACCAGCGGAGCCACGCGCAGGGCGCGGATCACGGTGCTGGGATCGCAGAGCGACACGATCGAGTTCACCCGCACCGTCGGATCATTCTCGTCATCCGCATCGAGCTGCGGATAGACGCTGTCCCAATATCGCTCGAGCAACCCATGGAGCACGCCGAGGGCATTGCTGAAACCCTCAAGGCCGTGCGTGTGTAGCTGCGCCCTGGCAAGGTACGAGACGATCCGCAGATCCTTCGACCGCCCCAGCAGCTCGATCGCCTTCGCCTCGACCCCGGCCCAGTCGGGTTCCTCGGCGGCGACGACGGCGTCGCCCATGGAATGCTCTTCCTTGCCGCGCGCGGCGCGCTCCAGATCACCGTATTCCGAGTCGTATTCGAGGTTCTCGCCGCAGGGTTCCTCGGCCGACACTTCCTGGAGCAGCTGTTCTACGTCGATCACAGCCATCACCCGCTCCGCTCCGCGGATTGCCCGGTCGTCCCGGCAGCGCCGCGCCACGGTCCGGCGCAACGCCGGCCCGTCAAGCCCGCCGTCTCGTCGGTGCTCGGGACGATGTCTTGACGCACATTCTGCGCGACCCAGCGATTGATCCTGGGCAATGGAATCTCCCCCTGTCAGCGTGCCCGGCGGTGCATTCCTGCGTCGTGCCGACCTCGGATCGATCGGGATACCGCCGCCACTAATCTGCAATGCCTGTTGACACGCAACCTGTCTTTCGACTCATCCGGGTAAAGGCTGTGCGCTTCTCTCGGCCACGTAAACCCAACACGGATTTGCTATTTTTGGTATATTGTCATGAATCTGCAAAAACCGGCAAGACAAAATCGGTTTCGCACGTGGCCGCAGCGGGACAGACGTGCAACCGTGCCGGGCCAGTCAGATGGTGGCTTATCTCGATGTGTTCGTCGGCTGCCGGGTGGCCGGTCACGGGCGGCGCAGGGTCTTGCCGAGAAACAGCAGCTCGCGGCCCCGCCACGGGCGCGGCACCGCCTCGGCAAACCCCAGCGCCTGGTAGAACGGCACGTTCCGAAGACCGGTCGCAGTCACGACATGGACGCCCGCGACGCCGGCCGCGCCGCAATCCGCGACGAACGCGGTCACCAGGCGCGCGCCGAAGCCGCGGCTGCGCCACCGTGGATGGACGTTCACATGCAGATGCGCCGGATAGGCCGCGAACAGATCCTCGAACAGCGAATAATGCGGAATATCGCGGTACAGCCGGTCCGCGGCGCAGCTGTCGATGCAGCCCGTAAGATATCCGGCGACGCGGCCGTCCGGGCGCACCGCAAGGTAGATCCGCTGCGGCTCGCGATCCCGGTAGTAGCCCGTCCAGCGGTCCAGGAAGGCCTGTTTCGACGCCGCGTCGTCGAACTGCCGCGGGGCCGCCGAGAGAAAGAAGATCTCCTCAACCATGCGCCACAGCGCGGCGTCGACCGGCCCCTTGACGATCCGCGGCGCGGTCACCGCCGTTTCCCGCCGGCCGACCCCGCGGCGGCATACTCCGCCGCGCGGCGCCGAGCCCCCGTGCCGCCCGATACCGACCGCCCCGCCGGCGCGCGACCGTTCGCCATCATGATCGCCTCTCGCATATCACGCCATCCTCGGCAATGGCACCGCGCCCCGTTCCGCCGGCCGATTTCGCGCGGGCGCCGGGCGCGGGCTTCGATACTAGCGGGCCCCGCCCGGCCTGTCAGGACACGACTGCGCCGCGCCGCGGGCGCCACGCCTCGGTGTCGCCGGCCCGCGGGGATAATGGGTGGTGCACGCTGTAAATTCTGCTAAAATGCCGGAAATTAATATCCTGGGACGTACGCATTCCGCAGCGTGTACGGGCGGATGGGCCTGCGCGCGGTAGAGGTTCGGTCCGATCCGGCCGCCCTCCGTACGATCCCGCATACAGGGGGATTCGGGCCATGCGCTCAACACTGATTTCCGTTTTCGTTGCATTGCTGCTGCCGATCGGTCTGGCCGGCTGTCTGCCGACCGGAGGGGATGTCGGAACCAAAATAACGGACACACCACCGTCAACGTTTACGGCCACGCCCGGACTGACGCCGAGAGAACGAAACCTCAAGGCGGTCGAACTCCTCAACGAGGGCAAGGCCCAGGAAGCTCGCGTCGAGCTGGAGGCGTCGCTGGCCGAGTCGCCGGCTGACAAGAACCCGCTCGCACAAAACCTCATTTCGCAAATCGATGTCGACCCGGTTACCGTGCTGGGAACCGACCATTTCACCCACACGGTTGAAAAGGGGGAATCCCTGTCGGCCATTGCCGGGAAGTATCTCGGAGACCTTTACAAGTTTTACATCCTTGCCCTTTACAACGACATGAACAACCCGAGCCAGCTGCAAGTCGGCCAGAAGATCAGGGTGCCGGGCAAGGAACCGCGCGTCGCGGCCGCAACGCCGGAGGCGCCGCCGCCGCCACCGACAGAGCCCCCGAAGGCGACCGCCCCGCCGCTGCCCACGCAGCCGGAAGAGCCACCCGTAGTGATCACATCGCCGCCGCCCACGCCGCCGGAAGAGCCACCCGCAGTGATCACCCCGCCGGCACCGCCCGCACCATCGGAAGAGCAGGCAACGGAACAGAAGATGAAGCTGTTCGCGGAAGCCCGCGAAAAGTCGGATTCCGGCAATTATCCCGGCGCGATCGAGATCATCGAAGTCGCGCTGACGCAGTTTCCGGAGGACCAGATGTTCCGGGTCTTCGGGGGCGATGTCTACGGGAAATATGGCGGCAGTCTTCTCGGCGAGCACAAATACAAGGAAGCGCTCGTGGCCGCCGAGCGGGGTGCGGCGCTCAATCCCGACAACCCGGAGCTGAACGCGGGAATCGATGATGCCAAGAAAGGGGTGCAGGCGGACAGTCTGTATCAAGACGGGCAGAAATACGAGGCGTCGAAGTCCTATATCGACGCCTACGAGTCCTACCAGGCTGCCCTGAAGCTATGGCCGGCCCACGACCCGGCGCAGATCGCGCTGGCCAAGGTCACGCCGGAAGTGGCAGGCGTCTATTACCGGGAGTGTCGCGAGGCGTTCCAGAGGCAGTGTCTGAACGAGGCCCTGAAGTTGTGCGAGGAGGCGCTCAAGATCGATCCTGGGCATGAACCGGCCAAGCTCATGCACAACCGGGCGAACGAGCTGCGCGAGAAGCTGGGCACATCATCCTGCTGACGGGGCTGTTCCCGGGGGCATGTCCGGCAGGCTTCCGGCGCCGCGTGAGTCGGCCAATTGGCACGCAGCCGGGTTGCGGGTGCGGGCGCGCACGTCGCTTCGGCTGACCGGGCCCAACCTTCGCCACATCGGTTGGCTCAGGGACTGCTGATATCGTTCAGGGTCTCGCGGATCTTGTAGGCTTTCTTGAGAAAGTCGCGCGCCTTGGCGTGGCCGGGGTCGTAGTCCAGGGTTTCCTCCCAGTAGGCGATCGCCTGAGAGATATCCTCGCGAAACGCGCGGACGCCCTGTTCGTAGGTCTGGTCGGCCAGGCGCGTCTTGACCACCGCCAGGGCCGCCGCCGAAGGGCTGTCGGAATCGCCGGAATGCTTCACCGCAAACTCGAGGTGCCGCAGCGACTGCCGGAGCTTGCCGTCGCGATACAGCGCGAGCCCCGCCTTTTCGTGCGACAGGGCCAGCATCTCCACCGCCTCATCGTCGCCCGGATGTTCGGCGAGGTACGATTCCGCATAGGCGATCAGGTCGAGGTAGGTACCGGCCGCCTTGACGCCGGCGACAGCCTGCTCGAGCGACTGCGCCTCGATCGCCGCCCCGGGCGTGTTCCGGTTGCCCGGCGTGTTCCGGTTGGCCGGCGCGGCGGCGACGGCCGGATCGCTCGCCTGCCGCTGTGCCGCGCCGCCGGCCGTCTTACGCGTGGCCGGCGCGGCGGCAACGGCGGCCGCCGGCGCCGCCGGCGGCTCGGGCTTGGCCAGGGGCCTCGGGAAATCATCCGGTGCCGGCCGCGCCGCCTCCGACTCCGCCATCTGCCTATAGACGTCGGCGACCGCCATCTTGGTCGGCGCCTCGGGGCCGCCGACCCGCGGCCGACTGCCGCGATTGCTCTGCAGCTCCAGCTGCCGCAGCCGGCGCAGCGCGCCCTCATGCCGGGGGTCGTAGGCCAGCGCCGCCACGTATTCCTTCCGGGCCGCCCCTCTATCCCGCTTGGCTGCCGCCTCGGCCTTCTCGTAGTGACTGTCCGCCAGGCGCTTCGCCTCGGCCTCGACGGAGCGCCGCAGCGCGACGATCTCCGGGTCGTTCGGGCGCAGCGTCTCCAGCACCCGCAGCTCGACCAGCGCCTCGGCGAGGTCGCCCTGCGCGATCAACCGCTCGGCGTGTTGCCGGCGATCCGCGCCGCCGGTGGGGACGAGGGCGGCGAGCTGCGCGCAGCCGGTCAGCAGGCCCGCGGCCACGATCAGAACCGATGCCCGTGCCGCCGCGCGCTTCATGGCACCGCCATCCCCTCGAACACGTCGAGTCGCTTGGCGAAGGTCACCAAATCGTCGTTGCAGTAGACCTGCGAGCGGCGCAGCGCCAGCGGATGCGCGAACGCCGGGTTGCCGCCCGAGGTCACCGTCGCGCCGAGGCGAAAGCCCTCGTCCGCCAGCGCCTCCAGCACGGCATCGTTCTCGGCGCCGTAGGGAAACGCGAAGGTGTGGATCGGGATGTCGAGATTCGCGCGGATTGCCCGCGTCGTCACCTGCACCTCGTCGCGCAGCCGCTCCCGGTACGCCGCCGCGCTTTCCCCGGGCTGGCGCCGGGTGAGGTCGGAATGCGTCTTGGAGTGCGGCTGGATGTCGACCAGCCCGGACGCCACCATCTCCTTCATCTCCATCCAGTTGAGCGCCGCCGGCGCGCCGATGAAGTCGGAGTAGACGAAAATGGTAGCCTTGTAGCCGAATTCCCGCAGCACCGGATAGGCGACCTGGTAGACGGACTTGTAGCCGTCGTCCATCGACAGGATGACCGGCTTCTGCGGCATCGGCCCCTTGCCTTCGACGAAGTCGGCGAGATCGACGAAGCTGACCACCGTGTATTCGTTGTCCTTGAGGTATTGCAGCTGACTGCGGAAACTCGCGCCGGAGACCGCCAGCAGGTCGCATTCCCGGTCCCCCGGGACGAACCGGTGATAGGTCAGGATGGCGACTTTCCGGTAACCGTCGCCCGCAAGGCCGGCGCGGCCACCCCAGCGCAGGGGGATCACTACCTGCTGGCCCGGCCGCAGCCGGTCGACCTTGTTGAACTCGGTGATCACCCAGTGCTTGCCGGGATCGCCGAGATAGGCCTCGGCAAGACTGGTCGGGGTTTCTCCCCAGCCGGCGGACACGACGACGAAGTCATCGCTGCGGGCGACCACGCTGGTGGTGCAGCCCGACAGCAGCGCCGCCGCCAGCAGGATCAGCCCGGCGGCGGCCTCACGATTCGGGCGCCGACTCGTACGGCTCATTTTGTCCCCCCAACGATTCCGCCATGTGGTTGAACTCGGCGAACACCAGCCCGAGCTCGTCCTTGCGCCGCTCCGAGATGCGGCAATCGAAATTCCCCCTGGCGACCTCCTGCAGCGAGGCGCGCAGGATGCGGATCGGCCGCGACAGCAGTTGGGCCAGCCCGTAGGAGACGAGGCCGACCGCCAGCACCGTCACCGCGCCGAGGATGATGAACAGGGTGCGCGTGATGTCGGCGACCGCCTGCAGCGACGTCTGCACGACGCCGAGGCGCACCCGACCGACGATCTTGTCCTGGAACAGGATCGGCGCATCGAACTCGAGCACCGGCGTGCCGCCCGTCTGCCCGACCTCGCTGACGACGACGCCGTCGCGGTTGTAGATGCCCTTTGCCGAGGGCGGCGCCTCGAAGGTCGTGCCGAGCAGCGGCGGATCGCTCGACCCGCGGATCACCCCCTGATGGTCGAGCACCATCAGGTACTCGAAGCTTTGGCCGCGGATCGCCTCGTTGACGAAGATCTCGATCGCCACCCATTCCTCGCCGAGCACCGGCACCGCCATCTGGGTGGCGATGAACTTGACCAGCGAGACGCCGGAATCGATGGCGAACTCGGTCAGCTCCTGCTTCTGCTTGGCCTCGATGAAGTAGATGGCGATGCCCATGGTGATCGCCACCACGAGGGTCGACATCAGGGCCCAGCGCACGCGCAGCGGGATGATGCGCCGCTTCTCGCCGGCCTCGGCGCGCTCCTCGAGGGCGCGCAGCTCGCGCCGCAGCGCCCGCGCGAGGTCCTTGCCGGACTGGAAGCGCCGGTCCGGCGCCTTGGACAGCAGCTTGCTGATGATGTGCTGGACGCCGGCCGGCAGTTGCGGCGCCACCTCGGCGATCGGCGGCGGCTCCTCCTGGGTGATCTTGAACAGCAGCGTCGCCACGGTATTGCTGTCGAACGGCTTCTGGCCGGTGCACAGCTGGTAGAGGATGACGCCGACCGAGAACAAATCGGAGCGGCCGTCGACCTTCTGCCCCATGACCTGCTCCGGCGACATGTATTGCGGCGTGCCGAGCACGGTGCCGACCTGGGTCTTCTGGGCGGCGTCCGGGTCGTCGATATGGGCGATGCCGAAATCGGCGATCTTGATCGTGCGGCCGTCAGGCAGCAGCAGGATGTTGTTGGGCTTGACGTCGCGATGCACGACGCCGCGCTCATGCGCGTAGTCGAGCGCGTCGGCCAGCTGCACGCCGATCGCCAGCACCTGGTCGAGCGGCATCGGTTTGCCCGGCTGGATCGAATCGCCGAGCGGCGTGCCGTCGATCAACTCGATGACGATGTAGGGGCGGTTCTCGATCTGGCCGACGTCGTAGACGGTGACGATGTTGGGATGCGAGAATGCGCCGGCCGCCTTGGCCTCACGCATGAAGCGCTCGAGATAGGACTCATCGACGCACCATTCCGGCTTGAGCACCTTGATCGCGAGCGTGCGCGCGATCTTCGGATC
Organism: Alphaproteobacteria bacterium; assembly: GCA_041563955.1. Classification (GTDB taxonomy): domain Bacteria; phylum Pseudomonadota; class Alphaproteobacteria; order UBA8366; family JADFVY01. The sequence goes on from JBFGQV010000090.1 coordinate 10,373, forward strand.
GTACGCCTTGTAGACCTCCGCCATCGAGCCTTCGCCGATGAGCTCCTGGACCTCGTATCTGCCGACCTGTTCCAGCATTTCTGTGCGCGCAAGCATCCCCGGGCACCGCCATCCGCCGGCGGGGCCGTCCGGTTCGTCCTCCGGCGTCTTTCCGGCCCCGCAAATCCCGGGCGCCGCCCCCCGACGGCGACCACTCTATTCGATTGCCGCCGCGTTGTGTACCGATGATTGCGGGTGGGGGTGGGAAAGG
>JBFGQV010000091.1:0-10545 GCA_041563955.1 Alphaproteobacteria bacterium
CTCATTCGTTCTTCCTTCTTATCTGCCAGACGGTAGCGAAGAAATTCACGTATTCAAAGCGCAAAATCAATCGGATAACGGCGCGCGTCATGCCTCCAGCAGATTCCCGGCCTTGCGGTGCGGCAGTTTTTCCGCGCCGGCTACCTTGCAGACCGACGCTCCGGGCGTCAGCAGCTTCTGCGCCTGCCGCGAAAAGAACAGTCCGCTCGTCCGGCTGTGCACCGGAGTGCGTGCGGTCAGCGGATCATCGGCCGTCAGGTCCACGATCTCGGCCACCACCTCGCCCTTCTCGACCCGATCGCCCAGCTGCTTCTTGTAGACCGCGAGGCCGGCCACCGGCGCCGCGATCACGTCGGTGCCGTCGAGCGGTGTCGGCTCGCACAGTGGCGCGGGCAACGGACCTGGCGCGCCGCCGATGACGCTGCGGCGCTGCAGGAATCGATAGAGATTGGCCGCATCAACCGTCGCCAACTCGTCGCTGACGTCGGCCTGGCCGCGCAACTCCACGGTGGCCGCAAAACAGGCGAGCGGGATGCGTGCTTCGGGTAGCCGCTCGCGCAGCTTCCACCACAGTCCGGCATTGGCTTCGTCGAACGGGTTGCCGCCGGCGTCCTCCTCGAGCAGAACCACCGGTGCGCCGAGATCCGCGCCGAGCTCGACGGCGATGTCGCGGTGATGCTGCGAGGCGTAGACATGGACCAGCGCCTCGAGATCGCAATGCACGTCGAGGACGATATCCGCGGTCATCGACAGGCCCAGCAGCGCCCCGCGCAGCGCCTTCAGCTCGGTATCGCGCGGCAGATCGGCGAGCACCGAGGCCAGCACTTCGCGGACGAGCTCGGCGTTCCGTGCCTCGTCGTCGCCCAGCTTGCCCTCGACCACCTCGGCCACCGTGTCGCTCAACTCGGGGAAGTCGCGGTTGAAGTTCAGCCCGCCGGAGAAATCGTAGCGGCCCACCAGATAGCCGTGAAGCTGCTGCGACAACCCGATCGGGTTGGCGATGGGCACGATGACGATTTCGCCGAGGATCGGGTCGCGGCCCTCGTCGAGCAGGCGGATGAGGTGGTTGAGGGCAAGCAGGCCCGGGTGCTCGTCGGCATGTAGTGCCGCCTGCAGATAGGCGCGCGGCCGGCCCCCCGCAGTGCCGTAGCGATGGACCGTCAACTCCCGGTGGGTGCCGGGCGACAGCGACGGCAGGGTGATATGTTCGACGGTTTTTCGCATCTTTGGCGGCCTCCCGGCTGGCGAAAACGGCGCAGGGTAGTGCGCCGTACGACCGCATCACAAGGGATAGATGGCGGCAACAGACAGATTGGAATTTTCGCGGCGACCGGCAATGGCCGGGCCGCTCGTCGCGGCATGCCAGCGCCACGCCCTTTACACGGCATCGCCCGGTTCATTAGCCTTGAGGTCACGCGCAGGAAGGATGCGGGCGTGCCGGAACACGAAGACGAGTATACCGACGATTTCGTCGCCAAGCTGGAATTGCTGTGGGGAGATGGCTTCCTGTCGCCCGGCGGCCCCCAGGAGACGGCGCGCCTGCTCGAGGGCACCGACCTTGCCGGCAAGGACGTGATGGACATCGGCTGCGGCATCGGCGGCATCGACGTGATCCTGGTGCGCGACTACGGCGCCGCCACGGTGACCGGTCTCGACGTGGAGGCGCCGCTGGTGCGACGCGCGCGGGAGCGAGCCGAGCGAGCGGGACTCGCCGACCGCATCGCGATACGGCTGGTCGAGCCCGGCCCGTTTCCTCTGCCCGACGCGTCCTTCGACGTCGTGTTCAGCAAGGACTCGATGATCCACATTCCCGGCAAGGCGGCGCTGTTCGCGGAGGTATCGCGCGTGCTGCGCCCGGGCGGAGTCTTCGTCGCCAGCGACTGGATGCAGAGCGCGGCCGGACCGGACTCGCCGGAAATGTCGACCTTCGCCGAGACCTCGGGCCTCAGCTTCGCCATGGGCATCACCGACGAGCTGCCGGCGATGCTCAGGGCCGCGGGTTTCGAGGAGGTCCGCATCGTCGACCGCAACGCCTGGTACCGCTCGGAGGCACGCACAGAGCTGGCCCGCATGCGCGGCGAGCTGCGTGCGCCGCTGCTCGAGATTCTCGGCCCAGCGAAGGCCGACCGCTGGATCGCCATGCGCGAGGCGATGATCGCCGCCCTCGACGCAGGTGCCTTCCGCCCGACCCATTTCCTTGCCATGAAACCCGGTTAGAGGGATTTGCGGAACAGGAATTCCTCTGTATTGCTGAGATCGTCCAGCCGGCGCATCTCCGGCATCTGCGCATAGCCAAGGGATCTGTAAAGCGCGTGCGATTCGACGAAACGCGTATCGGACCACAGCGTCATCTCGCGGGCGCCGCGGCTGCGGGCCCATGCCTCTGCGGCCTTCACGAGCGCGACACCAATCCCGCGTCGACGCGCCTCCGGCAGAACGTTCAACTTGTGCAGCATCCAGCTACCGGGTGTAGAGCGGGGTGTGGTCGCTATGCAGCCCACCACGGCGTCCTGTAGCACCGCGACCCAAGCGCGGCCACCGCGCCTTTCGTAGTGATGCGCGAAAACCTTCAGTTCCGGAAGCTCGCCGTCAAGGTCGAAGACGACGCCCGGATACGCCGTCCAACTGTTGCGCACGACACCGATCACCGCTGCGCTGTCACTGGCGCTCGCAGTCCGGACGACGACGTCTACAGAAGGATCCACGCGCCGAGGCCGAGGAAGCAGAAGAACCCGACGATGTCGGTCACGGTGGTCAGGAACACCGCCGACGCGACCGCCGGGTCGGCGCCCCAGCGCTCGAGGCCGAGCGGGATCAGGGTGCCGGCGAGGCCGGCGACCAGCAGGTTGATCACCATGGCCACCGCCAGTATGCCGCCGATCATCGGGCTGGCAAACCACAGCCAGGCGATCACCCCCATGAGCACGGCAAAGATGATGCCGTTGATGAACCCGACGATGCTCTCCTTGGCGACGGTGCGCAGCACGCGCGACGCCGTGAGCTCCTTGGTGGCGAGCGCCCGCACCGTCACGGTCAGGGTCTGGGTGCCGGCGTTGCCGCCCATCGAGGCGACGATCGGCATCAGGATCGCCAGCGCCACGACCTTCTCGATGGCGGCATCGAACAGGGCGATCACGACCGAGGCGAGAATCGCCGTGACGAGGTTGACCAGGAGCCACGAGGCGCGCGAGCGGGTCGTCGCGATGACGGCGCTGTAGTAGTCGTCCTCCGCCAGGCCGCCGAGAAGCATCATGTCCTCTTCGTGCTCCTCCTCGATCACGTCGACGACGTCGTCGACCGTGATCACACCGACGAGGCGGCCGCTCTCATCGATCACCGGCGCTTCGACAAGCCCGTACTGGCGGAACAGGAACGCCACGTCCTCCTGGTCCATGGTCACCGGGATCGGACGGAATTCCTCATCCATGATTTCGGTGACGGCGACCGGCCGCTTGGTCCTGAGCACCCGGCTCAGCGGTACCATGCCGAGCGGCTTGTGCATCGGGTCGACGATGATGACATCGAAGAAATCGTCGGGCATCTCAGCGTCGGAGCGCATGTAGTCGATGGTCTCGCCGACCGACCAGACGGCCGGGATGGCGACCACCTCGCGGCGCATCAGGCGACCGGCGCTGTCCTCGGGCCAGGCCAGCGCCTCTTCGTAGAGAACGCGCTCGCTGTCCGGGATCGCCTCGAGCAGTTCCTGCTGCTCGGCCTCATCGAGATCCTCGATCAGGTCGATCGCATCGTCGGTCTCCAGGTCGGTGACGACGGCGGCGATCTCGTGCGGCTCGAGGACCGCGAGTATGTCCTCGCGGACGGTTTCGTCGAGATGCGAGACCACCTCGGCATCCAGCTGGTCGCGAATCGTCTCGATGACGATGGTGCGAACCGTCGACCCGAGATGCTCGAGGAGGTCTGCCAGGTCCGCCGCGTGCAGAGGCGCCAGAAGGGACGGGATGTCCTCGCGCCGGCCCTCATGGGCCGCGAGGTTGATATCGTCGACGAGGTCGTCGGAAAACCCGTACAGGCCTTCCAGTTCGTTCTCTGCCTCCGGCGGCAACCCGCCTTCCGGCTCGATATCGTGTTGGGTATCGGTCATCGGTCGGCACTGCCCGCGGCCACTTGGGACTGCGCATCGACGGCGGCGAGCGCCGTCATGTTGACGAGCCCGCGCGTGCTGATCGACGGCGTGACGATGTGGATGGGGCGTGCCATACCCAGCAGGATCGGCCCGACCGACAAGCCCTCCCCTAGTACCTTCAAAAGGTTGTAGGCGATGTTGGCGGCGTCGAGCGACGGCATGATCATCACGTTGGCGCTGCCTTCGAGCCGGCAGCCGGGGTAGAACCGGTCGCGGATTTCCGAGACCAGCGCGGTATCGGCGTGCATCTCGCCCTCGACCTCGAGCTCGGGGTGATCGCGCTGGAGGATCGCCACGGCATCGCGCATGCGCCGCGCCGAATCCGAATCGACCGAACCGAAATTCGAATGCGACAGGAGGGCGATCTTCGGCGTCGTGCCGAACAGCCGCAGCTCTTCGGCCACCAGCATCGTCAGTTCGGCGAAAGCGGCCGCATCGCGCGCCACGTTCACATGGGTGTCGGCGATAAAATAGGTGCCCCTGCTGAGGATCAGGACGGTCAGCGCCGCCGGTGTGGTGACACCCTTGCGCAGCCCGATCACGTCACGGGCATGGCCGAGATGCCGCTGATACATGCCGGACGTGCCACAGATCGCGGCGTCGACCTCGCCGCGGTGGAGCATCAGGCAGGCGATCACCGTCGTCCGCGTGCGCACCAACGTCTGCGCATAGCTGGGCGATACCCCCTTGCGCGCCATCAGGTCGTGGTAGAGCTGCCAGTATTCGCCGTAGCGCGGGTCGTCCTGCGGATCGCAGAGTTCGAAATCGTCATCCACCTTGAGCCGCAGGCCGAATTTCCGGATCCGGCTGGTCACGACGCGGCGGCGGCCGATCAGGATGGGCCGCGCGAGCCCCTCATCGACGACGACCTGGACGGCGCGCAGGACGCGCTCGCTTTCGCCCTCGGCATAGACGATCCGGCGCCGATCGGCGCGGGCGGCCTCAAACAGCGGCTTCATCACCAGGCCGGAGCGGAACACGAACTGGTCCAGCCGCGCCCGATACGCCTCGAAATCCTCGATCGGCCGCGTGGCGATGCCGCTGTCCATAGCAGCCTTGGCCACGGCCGGGGCGATTGCGGTGATCAGTCGCGGGTCGAACGGCCGGGGAATGAGATAGTCCGGCCCGAACGCCGCCGCCTGCCCGCCATAGGCCTGCAGCACGATATCGGACGCCTCGGCCCGGGCCAGATTTGCCAGCGCGTGCACGCAGGCGATCTTCATCGCCTCGTTGACGTCGGTCGCGCCGACGTCGAGGGCGCCGCGAAAGATGAACGGGAAGCAAAGGACGTTGTTGACCTGGTTCGGATAGTCGGACCGGCCGGTGGCGATGATCGCGTCGGGACGCGCTTCGCGCGCCTCTTCCGGTGCTATTTCCGGAACCGGGTTGGCCAGCGCCATGATCAGCGGCTTCTTGGCCATGGTCTTGACCATCGCCGGTTTCAGCACGCCGGGGGCGGACAGACCGAGGAAGATGTCGGCGCCCTCGATCACCTCGGCCAGGGTGCGCTTGTCGGTCTTCTTGGCGTAGCGCGCCTTGCGCGGGTCCATCTCCTCCTTGCGGCCCTCGTAGACGACGCCATGGATGTCGGTCGCAATGATGTTCTCGACCTTCATGCCGAGATCGACCAGGAGGTCGAGGCAGGCCAGCGCCGCCGCCCCGGCGCCCGACGTTACCAGCGTCGCCTTCTCGATCTTCTTGCCGACGATCGACAGACCGTTCCAGATCGCCGCGGCAACGATGATCGCGGTGCCGTGCTGGTCGTCATGGAACACCGGGATGTTCATGCGCTCGCGCAGTCTCTGCTCGATCTCGAAGCACTCCGGCGCCTTGATGTCCTCCAGGTTGACGGCGCCGAAGGTCGGCTCCAACGCCGCGACCACATCGACAAGTCGGTCGGGATCGGTGGCGTCGACCTCGATGTCGAAGACATCGATGCCGGCGAATTTCTTGAACAGCACCGCCTTGCCTTCCATCACCGGCTTGGAGGCCAGCGGCCCGATCGGCCCGAGGCCGAGGACTGCGGTCCCGTTGGAGATCACCGCGACGAGATTGCCCCGCGCGGTGACCGTGGCCGCCTCGGCCGGATCCTTCACGATGGCGCGGCAGGCGGCGGCAACTCCGGGCGAGTAGGCCAGCGCCAGGTCGCGCTGGTTGGCGAGCGGCTTGGTTGCCACGATGCCCAGCTTGCCGGCCGGCGGCCTGCGATGATAGGCGAGTGCGTCCCTGTCGATACGGTTGTCGTCAGCCATGCCGTCCTCCCGCCCTCAACCCAAGTCACGTTGCCGGAAAAGAAAGGCCCGCTCGATCGGCGGGCCCTTCGAATTTGGTGCGGTCGAGAAGACTCGAACTTCCACGGGATTTCTCCCACAGCGACCTCAACGCTGCGCGTCTACCAATTCCGCCACGACCGCAAAACTCTTGGCGAGCCCCTACATCTGTTGTGCTAATTATAGCGGCTTTCGGATGCTGGGATGTAGCAAATGACCGCCTCCATATCAAGGGCAACAGCGACGGCGGCAGCGCCGGTGCCGGAGTGGCGGACGGCCGCTGCGCCCGTCGACTATGCGGCGGCGGTGGCCGAAATGGAGGCGCGGGTCGAGGCGATCCGCGACGGCTCGGCCCGGGAACTGGTCTGGCTGCTGGAACATCCGCCCCTGTATACGGCCGGAAGCAGTGCGCGCGCCGAGCATCTCCTGAACGCCGGCGGCCTGCCGGTCTACGAGACCGGGCGCGGCGGGCAGTACACCTGGCACGGGCCGGGCCAGCGGGTCGCCTATGTGATGCTTGATCTCGCGCGGCGCGGCGCCGACGTGCGCCGCCACGTCCGGAACCTCGAGGAGTGGATCATCCGCGCCCTGGCGCACTTCAACGTGACCGGCGAACGCCGCGCGGGCCGGGTTGGCATCTGGGTCGACCGCGGCAGCGGCCGCGAGGACAAGATCGCGGCGATCGGCGTGCGGGTGCGCCGCTGGGTCACCTATCACGGCATCGCCATCAACGTCGAGCCGGATCTATCGTACTACGCCGGCATCGTCCCGTGCGGTATCGCCGACCCGAAGCTGGGGGTCACCTCGCTCGTCGATCTCGGGCTGCCGGTAACCCTCGAGGATCTCGACAACGCCCTGATGGCGACGTTCGACGCGGCGTTCAGCGCGCCGCGCGACGGCCGATGAAAGACGTGAACGCCGGCGCCGAGATCGCCTATCTGTCGGTGGCGCAGCTCACCGCGCGCTACCGCGACAAATCGCTGTCCCCGCGCGAGGCGCTGGCTGCCGTGCTGGTCCGCATCGACGCGTTCAATGACGCGGTCAACGCCTTCCGGTTCGTCGACCGGGTCGGCGCCATGGCCGCCGCCGAGGCCGCCGAGGCGCGCTGGATGGACGGGACGCCGCTCGGACCGCTGGACGGCGTGCCGGCGACTATCAAGGACATCGTCCCGGTCAGGGGCTGGAGCATCACCTATGGCAGCCGGGTGCTGGCGCAGGACGCCCCCGCACGCGAAGACGCGCCGGCGGTGGCCCGGCTGCGCGCGGCCGGCGCCGTGCTCATCGGCATGACCAACACGCCGGAGATCGGCTGGAAGGGCGTCACCGACTCGCCGGCCCACGGGATCACCCGCAACCCGTGGAACACGTCACGTACGCCCGGCGGCAGCAGCGGCGGCGCCGCGGCGGCCTGCGCACTCGGCATGGGTGCGCTGCACATCGGCACCGACGGCGGTGGCTCGATCCGCATCCCGGCTGCCTTTACCGGGGTGTTCGGGATCAAGGCGAGCTTCGGCCGCGTGCCCGTCTGGCCGGTCAGTGCCTTCGGCACGCTGTCCCATGTCGGGCCGCTGACGCGCACCGTCGAGGACGCCGCGGTGATGCTGAATACCCTTTCGCGGCCCGACGCGCGGGACTGGTACGCGCTGCCCTATGACGGGCGCAGCTTCACGGAGGGCCTGGAGGACGGCATCAAGGGCTTGAAGATCGCCTTCAGCCCGACCCTGGGCTACGTGACGGTCGATCCGGACATCGCCGCGCTGGTGCGAACGGCGGTGGAGACCCTGGCGGCCGCGGGCGCGATCGTCGAGGAGGTTGACCCCGGCTTCGACTGCCCGCAGGAGATCTTCCACAAGCTGTGGTTCCCGTCGGCCGCCTATCGCTGCCGGCACCTGACGGATGCGCAGCGCGCGCAGCTCGACCCCGGCCTTCGGGAGATCATCGAGCAGTCGCGGGCCTGGGATCTCGGCGACTATCTGGACGCGACCCAGGCGCGCGCCGCGCTGGGCGTGCGTATGCGCCGGTTTCATGAGAGCTACGACCTGCTGATAACGCCCACGCTGCCGGTGCCCGCCTTCCGCGCCGGCGACGAGGTCGCGGTCGAGGCGCAGTCACGCTGGACCGACTGGGCCGCCTTCACCTATCCGTTCAACCTGACGCAGCAGCCGGCGGCGTCGATCCCCTGCGGCTTCACCGCGGCCGGATTGCCGGCCGGCCTGCAGATCATCGGCCGTATGCACGACGAGGCCGCCGTGCTGCGCACCGCCCGGGCCTGCGAGGCGGCCCATCCACCGGTGATGCCGAAGGAGCCGCTGCATGAGCGCTGAGATCGCCTGTCTCTCCGCGGCCGAGCTGGCCGCGCGCTACCGCGACAAGTCGCTGTCGCCGCGCGAAGTGCTGGCCGCCGTGCTGGCCCGGATCGACGCCTTCGAGGGGCAAGTGAACGCCTTCGCCTTCGTCGACCGCAAGGGCGCCGCGGTGCAGGCCGCGGCATCGGAGGACCGCTGGCGGCGCGGCGAGCCGCGGGGCCCGCTCGACGGGGTTCCGACGACGATCAAGGACATCATGTACGTCAAGGGCTGGGTCACCACCTACGGCAGCCGCGTGCTGGCCCTGGAGGCACCGGCGGAGGAGGATTCGCCGGCGGTCGCCCGCCTGCGCGAGGCCGGCGCCGTGCTCATCGGCATGACCAATACGCCGGAGATCGGCTGGAAGGGCCATACCGACTCGCCGGCCCACGGGATTACCCGCAACCCCTGGAACCTCACCCGCACGCCGGGCGGCAGCAGCGGCGGCGCGGCGGTGGCGGCGGCGCTCGGCATCGGCGCACTGCACGTCGGCACGGATGGCGGCGGGTCGATCCGCATCCCGGCCTCGTTCAGCGGGGTGTTCGGCTTCAAGGCGAGCTTCGGCCGCGTCCCCGCCTGGCCGGCCAGCGCCTTCGGCACGCTGGCCCATACCGGGCCGATCACGCGCAGCGTCGGCGATGCGGCGCTGATGCTGAACGCGCTGACCCGGCCCGACAGCCGCGACTGGCAAGCGCTGGCCCCTGACGGCACGGACTACGTCGCGGCGACGGCGGGCGGCGCAAAGGGCTTGAAGGTCGCCTACAGCCCGACGCTTGGGTATCTGACGGTCGATGACGACGTCGCCGCCCTGGTGCGTCGCGCGGCCGAGGGGTTTGCCGAGCTCGGCGCGACGGTCGAGGAGGTCGATCCCGGCTTCCCCGACCCGCGGCCGGCGCGCGAGGTCCTGTGGTGGGCCGGCGCCGCCTTTCGCACCCGCCACCTGTCGGCGGACCAGCGCGCGCTGCTCGACCCGGGCCTCAAGGAGGTGGTCGAGGAGAAGGCGGCCGGCCTGACGCTCACCGACTACATGGCGGCGATGCAGGCGCGGGCGGAGCTCGGCGCCCACATGCGCCGGTTCCACGACCGCTACGATCTGCTGCTGACCCCGGCGACGCCCTTCGCTGCGTATCTCGCCGACCACGACGGCGTCGACGAGACCACGAAGCAGCGCTGGACCGATCGTCCCGCCTTCACCTTCCCGTTCAACATGACGCAGCAGCCGGCGGCCTCCGTTCCCTGCGGCATGACGCCGGAAGGCCTGCCGGCCGGCCTGCAGATCGTCGGCCGGCTGTACGATGACGTCACGGTGCTGCGCGCCGCCCGCGCCTGGGAAGAGGCGCATCCGTGGGAGGTGCCGCGGGAACCGAAGAGCGGTTGATCCTCTCTGGTGGTGTCGACGCCGGGCCCGGTCGCGCATTCGCGCGGTTAACCTGACTTTAAACCTCTGGAATCAAAATAGTATCAGGTGGACACGCCCGATTGGAGGCGTGTCGTCAGGGCCGGGCGGAACGGCATTGCAGCGTTCACGCTACGGTCGGCAAATCGATCGGCATGAATCGGAACGCCGGACGGGGTGGCGAAGGCTTCAGATTTCGCGCGCCGCGACCATGTGCGGCGGCACGGCGAGATCGCGGATTCGGCTCATTGAGCCAGAAAGGACGCCATGTTGAAGCGATTCGTTTTGATCTTAGCGGCCGCAACGGCGATGATCGCGCACGCGTCGGCCGTCGCGGCGATGGAAACCGGCCGGGTCGATTGCCCGGACCGGGATGTGATCGTCAAGGAC
>JBFGQV010000092.1:0-10540 GCA_041563955.1 Alphaproteobacteria bacterium
AGCTGCCCGCCCCGCGACGACCGCAGGAGGTTGCGCCGGCGGCGGCTCCGGCTTCGCGAGCGGCAGCGGAAATTCTTCCGGCGGCGGACGCCGCGCCGTCATCGGTCCGGCCATCTGTACCGCAGCGTCGGAATCAGCCATTTTCGTGGGTGCCTCCGGGCCGCCCGTCCGCGGGCGGCTGCCTCGATTGCGCTGCAGCTCGATCTGCCGCAGCCGCCGCAAGGCACCCTCGTGCTGCGGATCGTAGGCCAGCACGGCTACGTAGTCCCGCCAAGCCTCACGGCTGTTCTTTTTCGCGGCCGCCTCGGCCTTCTGGAAGCGACTGTCGGCCAGACGCTTGGCATCCGCCTCTACGGAGCGCCGCAGCGCAATGATTTCCGGGTCTTGCGGACGCAGCGTCTCCAGCACCCGCAGCTCGACCAGCGCATCCGCGAGGTTGCCTTGCCGGATCAGTTCTTCGGCCTGCTGCCGGCGCTCAGTTACGCCGGAGGTGCCAAACAGGGGCAGCTGCGCGCAGCCGGTCATCAGGCCCACGGCCAGCACCAGCGCCGAAATTCCCGTCGCGCGCCGAATCATGGCACCACCATCCCTTCGAAGACGTCGAGGCGTTTGGCGAAGGCCACGAGGTCGTCATCGCAGTAGATCTGCGAGCGTCGCAGCGCCATCGGGTGCACGAAGGACGGATTGCCGCCCGCGGTCACCGTCGCGCCGAGCCGGAAACCCTCCGCCTCCAGCGCCTCGAGCAGAACGTCGTTCTCGGCGCCGTAAGGAAACGCGAACGTGTGAATCGGGATGTTGAGATGCGCCCGGATCGCCCGGGTCGGATCACGCACTTCGTCGCGAATCCGTTCCCGGTATGCCGCCAGGCTCTCCCCGGGCTGCCGCAAGGTGAGGTCGGAATGAGTCTTCGAGTGCGGCTGTATGTCGATCAGCCCCGAAGCGACCATTTCCTTCATCTCCGCCCAGTTCAGTGCCGCCGGCGCGCCGATGAATTCGGTGTAGACGAAGACCGTCGCCTTGTAGCCGAACTCCCGGAGTACCGGGTAGGCGACCTCGTAGACGGATTTGTAGCCGTCATCCATCGACAGGATCACCGGCTTGCGCGGTATCGGCCCCTTGCCTTCGACGAAGTCGGCGAAGTCGGCGAAGCTGATCACCGTATAGCCGTTATCCCGCAAATATTGCAGCTGGCTCCGGAAGCTCGTTGCCGACACCGACAGCAGGTCGCATTTGCGGTCCCCCGGGACGAACCGGTGATAGGTCAGGATCGCGACCTTCTTGTAACCGTTGCGCAGAATGCCGGCCTGGTCGGCCCAGCGCAGGGGAATCACCACCTGCCGGCCCGGCAGCACACGGTCGATCTTGTTGAAATCGGCAATCACCCAGTGCTTGCCGGGATCGCCGAGATAGGTCGCGGCGAGGCCGTCCAGCGTCTCGCCCCAGCCGGCGGACACGACGATGAAATCGTCGCTGCGTGCCACCACGTTGGTGCTGCAACCCGACAGCGCCGCGGCCGCCAGCACGATCAGGGCGGCCGCGGCATTACGCCTCAGGCGCCGACTCGTACGGCTCATCATCTCCCTCCAACGACTCCGCCATGTGGTTGAACTCCGCGAACACCAGTCCGAGCTCGTCCTTGCGCCGCTCCGAGATGCGGCAGTCGAAATTGCCCTTCGCGATTTCCTGCAGCGCGGCCCGCAGGATGCGGATCGGGCGCGACAGCAGCTGGGCCAGGCCATACGACACGAGGCCGACCGCGAGCACCGTCACCGCGCCGAGGACGATGAACAGGGTGCGGGTGATGTCCGCGACCGCCTGCAGTGGCGTCTGCACGACGCCGAGACGGACGCGGCCCACGATCTTGTCCTGGAACAGGATCGGCGCGTCGAACTCGAGCACCGGTGTCCCGCCCGACTGCCCGACCTCGCTGACGACGATGCCGTCATGGTTGTAGATGCGCTTCGCCGACGGCGGCGGCTGGTATGTCGTGCCGAGCTGCGCCGGGTCGCTGGAACCGCGGATCACGCCCTGGTGGTCCAGCACCGACAGGTATTCGAAGCTCTGGCCGCGGATCGCCTCGTTGACGAAGATCTCGATCGCCACCCATTCCTCGCCGAGCACCTGCACGGCGGTCTCCGTCGCGATGAACTTGACCAGCGAGACTCCGGAGTCCACGGCGAACTCCGTCAGCTCCTCGCGTTGCTTGGCCTCGATGAAGTAGATGGCGATCCCCATGGTGACCGCGACGACGAAGGTCGACATGAGCGCCCAGCGCACGCGCAGCGGGATGATGCGCCGCTTCTCACCGCTCTCCGCCCGCTCCTCGTAGGCGCGCAGCTCGCGGCGCAGCGCCCGCGCCAGATCCTTGCCGGACCGGAAGCGCCGGTCCGGCGCCTTGGCCAGCAGCTTGCTGATGATGTGCTGGACACCGGCGGGCAGATCCGGGGCGATCTCGGCGATCGGCGGCGGCTCCTCCTGCGTGATCTTGAACAGCAGCGTCGCCACCGTGTTGCTGTCGAAGGGTTTCTGGCCCGTGCACAGCTGGTAGAGGATGACGCCCACGGAGAACAGGTCGGAACGGCCGTCGACCTTCTGCCCCATCACCTGTTCCGGCGACATGTACTGCGGCGTGCCCAGCACGGTGCCGACCTGGGTTTTCTGGGCGGCGTCGGGGTCGTCGATGTGGGCGATGCCGAAATCCGCGATCTTGATGGTCCGCTCGTCGGGCAGCACCAGGATGTTGCCGGGCTTGACGTCGCGATGCACGACGCCGCGGTCGTGCGCGTAATCGAGCGCGTCGGCGAGCTGGATGCCGATCGTGAGCACCTGGTCCAGCGGCATCGGCTTGCCCGGCCGGATCGCATCGTTGAGCGGCGTACCGTCGATCAGCTCGATGACGATATAAGGCCGGTTCTCGATCTGCCCGACGTCGTAGACGGTGACGATGTTGGGATGCGAGAAGGCGCCGGCCGCCTTGGCCTCGCGCATGAAGCGCTCGAGATAGGACTCGTCGACGCACCATTCCGGCTTGAGGACCTTGATCGCGAGCGTGCGCGCGATCTTGGGGTCGTAGGCCTTGTAGACCTCCGCCATCGAGCCCTCGCCGAGGAGCTCCTGGACCTCGTACCTGCCGACCTGTTCAAGCATCGTTCGCGTGCAAGCGTCCCCGGGCACCGCAGTTCGCAGACGGGGCCGTCCGGTTCTCCCCCGGCATCTTTTCGGCCCCGCGTTTCCCCGGGGCCGGCCCCACGACGGCAATCACTGTATTCGATTCACGAGGCGTTGTGTACCGGCGATTGAAGCCGTCCGGAAAATAGGCAGGTGGCGGGGAGATGGGGCGCCGCGGGCCGTCGCACGCTCGTGGGGCTGTCGACAGGCGCGACCGGCACAGCATATAGAGGAATTGGCGTCCCCTAGGGGAATCGAACCCCTGTTTCCGGCGTGAGAGGCCGGCGTCCTGGACCGCTAGACGAAGGGGACGCGGGTGCGGCCGCGCGTGCGGACGCGTGACGGCTGCTGTGTAGCGGAGATCGGGACGGCGATCAAGGATTTCAAGTGTCCGGCCCGCGGCGCGGCGGGGATTGGCATTGACGGGCCGGCTGCGAAGTGGGATGAGTTTCGGGCCCTTTGCGGCGGCAGGCCGACGGGGCCGGGGGCACGGACAGGAGGCAAGGATGGCGGAAGAGCGGCGGCGGTTCCGGCCGGTATCGGGCAACGTCCTGCCGCGCTTCGCCGGAATCGCGACCTTCATGCGCCTGCCGCACGTCACCGACTGGGCCGGGGTCGAGATCGGCCTGATCGGCGTGCCGTGGGACGGCGGCACTACCAACCGCGCCGGCGCCCGCCACGGCCCGCGGCAGATCCGGGATCTCTCGACGATGATGCGCAACGTCCACCACGTGAGCCGCGTCAAGCCGTTCGAGGCGGCCAACTGCGCCGACCTCGGCGACGTCCAGGTCAACCCGATCGACCTCGAGGAATCCCTGCGGCTGGTCGAGGCGTATTACCGGCGCGTGACGGCCGCAGGCATCCTGCCGCTCACCGCTGGCGGCGACCACCTGATCAGCCTGCCGATCCTGCGTGCGCTGGCCGGCGACGGGCCACCGCTCGGAATGGTCCATTTCGACGCCCACACCGACACCTGGGACCGCTATTTCGGCGACCACCGCTACACCCACGGCACGCCGTTCCGCCGCGCTGTCGAGGAGGGCGCGCTGGACCCGAGGCGCACCGTGCAGATCGGCATCCGCGGCTCGCTCTACGCCGAAAAGGACCACGAATGGGGCCTCGAGCAGGGCATACGCGTCATCACCATCGAGGAGCTCTACGACGTCGGCATCGACGCGGTGATCGCCGAGGCGCGCCGCGTCGCCGGCGCCGGCCCGACCTATGTCAGCTTCGATGTCGACGGCCTAGACCCGGCCTACGCGCCGGGCACCGGCACGCCGGAGATCGGCGGCTTTTCGACGCACGAGGCGCAGCGCATGCTGCGCGGCCTGCAGGGCCTCGATATCGTCGGCGGCGACGTCGTCGAGGTGTCGCCGCCGTTCGATCAGACCGGCATGACCGCGCTGGTCGGCGCCACCATGATGTACGAGATCCTCTGCGTCATGGCCGACGCGATCGCCCGCCGCAAGGCGGGCTGAAGCGCCGGGGCATCCGATGGGCGGCGGCAGCGGGATACGCGGCGGCGCGCGGCGGCTGTTGGCGTTGCTGCTCTCCGCTGCAGCGGTCGTCGTGACGGCGGCGGACGGGCGGGCCGAGCCCCTGCGCATCGGTTACCGCAGCTGGGTCTCCGCCGGGCCGTTCTTCATCGCGCGCGACAAGGGCTGGTTCGCCGAGGAGGGGGTGGAGGTCCGGCTCGTGCCGGTCGAGGACTTGCCGGTCCGCATGGCCGCCCTCGCCACCGGCGACCTCGACGCCATGATCGGCATGCTCGACGCGACGGTGCTGCACCTGACCCCGAAGACGGAGTTGCGCCTGGCCTTCGCGGTCGCAGAGTCGCGCGGTGCCGACGGGCTGGTGGCGACGATGGACATCAAGACGATCGCCGACCTCAAGGGCAAGCGGGTCGCGGTGCGGCCGGGCTCGACCGGCCAGTTCTATCTCAATGTGCTGCTGCAAGAGGCTGGTTTCACACAGAGCGACATCGACATCGTGCCGTTGCCGCCGGGCGAGGCCGGACACGCCTTCGAAACGGGCGAGGTCGACGCCGCCGTCACCTGGGAGCCATGGCTCAGTCGGACCCGCGAACGCGAGCGTGGCCACGTTCTCGCCGACACCACGGACCGGCCCGGCCTGCTGATCGAGATGCTCGTTGCGCGGGCGGCGCCGCTCGAGACACGGGCGGCGGATTTCAGCGCCCTGTACCGGGCCTGGCAGCGCGCCGTCGCCTTTGCCCGCGACAATCCGGACGAGGCCGACGCCATCATGGCCGCCGGCATTGGCCGCTGGCTGCGCCATCACATGGTGGTGGCGGAGATGCGCCACGGCATCGTCTGGTACGACGGCACCGCGAATCAGGCGCTCTTCGGGGAGCCGGGACGGCCTGGGCCGTTGACGGCCGCCCTCGCGCGCGCCATCGGAATCTGGGACGGATTCGGCAAGCTGCAGGTCAAACGGCAGCCGCGCGAACTGATCACCTTCGCCGTGGTCGGCTGGTGAATGGGCCGTGTCGCAAGGACCCGGCGCGGCGGCTCAGCGGCGGAACCGGCCGCGCGCCGCATCCTCGATCTCGTAAGGGGAGATGCCGATGTCCTCGAGCTGGCGGGCGGTCAGCCTGGAAAGCTCGTTGACGGTCCGGCGATATGTGCGCCAGCGGCGAAAATCATTGCTGATACGGTCGAGAAACATGGCAAATCCCCATCGGCAGGGTGAAAATCGAAACCCAGTTGCAGTCAACATATGCACACTGCCGTAGCTGGAGAAATGACATTTTTGCAGGGCAGAAATGGCTCCGGCGAATACCTCATTTTTACCATATTTTAACGCACTATGGAAAATTGCTGCAGTGCAGCGAAACAGGCTACCATCCGTTCACGCGCGGCCATTCCTCGACGACCGCGCCGGCAGCGTCGAGGACATGGTAGCGGTCGTGCGCGGCGGCGGTCATGCAGACGTGGTTGGGGAAGATCCGGATACGGCTGCCGACCGGAAATTCATCCCATGGCGGCTCGGCTCCGCCGGGCAGCGCGAGCTGGCCGTGCTCCTGGCTGACGGCGGCGAGATACATGCGGTCGGGCCGCGGCTGTCCGCCCACTCCCATCACCGTGCCGTAGCCGGTCTCGCCATCGAATTCGGACGGGCCGATGTCCTTCGACATGGCGAGCCCGCCGGCATCGACGATGATGCGCCGGGAGCGGCGGTTGTGGCCGATCACGCTGGCCAGCACGGTGACCGCGATGTGGTCCCAGCTGCACGAGCCGATCAGCACCTGGTCGACGTCGCCGAACATGTAGACACCGGGGCGCATTTCGGTCACCCCGTCGAGGTGCTGCACATAGCGTGCCGTCGGCGTCGAGCCGGCCGAGACCACCGGGCAGGGCAGGCCGGCCGCGCGCAGCAGCTCCGCCGCCTTGACGACGCCGTCGCGCTCCGCCTCGGCCACTGCCTTGATCGCCTTGGCGGAATTGCAGTGGTAGGACTGCCCCGCATGGGTCAGCACGCCGCGCAGCTCCAGCGCCGCCGACTGGTGGATGACCTGGCCGAGATTGACGATGTCGTCGGCCTCGCTCACCGGATCGAGCCCGCAGCGCCCGCCGCCGGTGTCGATTTCGATCATCATCGGGAACTTGCGGCCCAGCTTGGCGGCGCGGATCGCGGTCTCGGCCGCGGCGCCCATGTTGTCGGTCACCAGGATCAGCGCATCGCCCATCTCCTGAATCGCCGCCGCCGCGCCGATCTTCGACGGCACGAAGCCGACCGCGTACAGGATGTCCTTGAAGCCGTTCTCGGCGAAATAATGCGCCTCCTTGAGCGTCGAGACCGTAATGCCGCCGAAATGGCCCTCCGTGGCGAGCCGGGCCACATCCGCCGATTTCGCGGTCTTCATGTGCGGCCGCAGATGGACGCCCAGCCTCGTCATGTGCGCGGCCATCAGCTGGCAGTTGGACTCCAGCACGGTGCGGTCGAGCAAGAGGCAGGGGGTCGGCAGCGTATCGAAGTGTTCCATGGGCCGCGATCTTATCCGAAGGCCGAGCATCTACAATCGAAATCCGCCGGGGCGGACCCCGGAGGTGCGGAACGAGCCCATGCGTTAGGGTTTTCTGCGGCTCTCGCGGGCGGCGCGCCGGGCGCATCGCCGGCAAACGGGCAATTATCGACGCGCCTTGCTCTCAGTACGCCTGCTGCAGCTCGCCGCCCGCGTCGCGCGCCGGGCCGGCCTCCGCCTCCATGCCGAGAAAGCCGCCCGACTGGCGCTCCCAGAGCTGGCTGTAGAGGCCCCCGCTGCGCAACAGTTCCTGATGGCTCCCCTGCTCGACGATGTGGCCATGATCCATCACCACAAGTCGGTCGAGGGCGGCGATGGTGGACAGCCGGTGGGCGATGGCGATCACGGTCTTTCCCGCCATCAGATTGTGGAGCTGCCCCTGGATCGCCGCCTCGACCTCCGAATCCAGCGCCGATGTCGCTTCGTCGAGCACCAGGATCGGTGCGTCCTTGAGGATCACCCGGGCGATTGCGATGCGCTGGCGCTGGCCGCCGGAGAGCTTGACGCCGCGCTCGCCCACCCGCGCGTCATAGCCGCGCCGGCCCTGCGGGTCGACGAGGTTCGGGATGAAGTCCTGGGCCTCGGCCAGTTCGGCCGCGCGCACGATGTCCGCCTCGCCCGCCTCGGGCCGGCCGTAGCGGATGTTGTCGCGGATCGAACGGTGCAACAGCGACGTGTCCTGGGTGACCATGGCGATGCAGGCGCGCAGGCTTTCCTGGGTCACCCTGGCCACATCCTGGCCGTCGATCAGGATGCGCCCGCCCTCCAGGTCGTGGAAGCGCAGGAGCAGGTTGACCAGGGTCGACTTCCCGGCGCCGGAGCGCCCCACGAGGCCGACCTTCTCGCCGGGGTGCACGGTCAGGGTGACGTTTTCGAGTGCACCGCGCTCCTTGCCGTAATGGAACCGGACGTTTTCGAAGCGGATCTCGCCATCCGTCACCGTCAGCGGGCGGGCGTCGGGCCGGTCCACGACCTCGTAGGGGCGCGAGATGGTCTCGATACCGTTTTCCACCGTGCCGATATTCTCGAACAGCGCGGCGATGGTGTGCAGGATCCAGCCGGACATCTGGTTGAGGCGGATGATCAGGCCGTTGGCCACCGCGATGGCGCCGACGCCGATGCTGCCGTCCAGCCAGAGCAGGATCGAGAGCACCGCCATGGCCAGAAGCAGCGCGCCGTTGAGCACGACCAGCGCCACGGTCAGGGAGAGGGCCAGCCGCATCAGGTTGCGCAAGGCCCGCGTATGCCGCCTCAGGCTCTCGTTGACGAAGGCTTCCTCGCGCTCGGCGTGGGCGAAGAGCTTGACCGACTGGATGTTCGTGTAGCTGTCCACCACATGGCCGGTCAGCGCCGAGGTGGCCTCCGATGCCGCGGCCGAGCGTCCGCGCACCGTCGGCACCAGGAAGACGATCACCGCGATGTAGCCCAGCGCCCAGACGGCAACCGGCAACAGCAGGCGCCAGTCGAGCGCGATGAACAGCGCCATGATGCCGATCAGGAAGATCAGCAGGAACCACACGCCGTCGATCACGTTGAGCACCGCCTCCCGCAGCGCTTGGCCGGTCTGCATGACCTTCTGCGCGATGCGCCCGGCGAAGTCGTTCTGGAAGTATGACAGGCTCTGCCGCAGGACGTAGCGGTGATTGCGCCACCGCACACCATTGGTCAGGCCGGGTACCAGCGCCAGGTTGACCAGTCCGCGCGAGATGATCACCGCCGCGGGACGGACGACGACCGCGATCAACCCCATGGCGATCAGCGCCGTCGCATGGGTCTCAAGGAAGCTTTCCGGGCCGGACTCGGCCATCCATTCGACAATGATTCCAAGAAAGGCATAGAGCGCCAGTTCCGAGAGCGCCGCGAGCCCGGAAACGGCCAGGATCAACAGCAGCAACCACTTGATCGGCCTGAGAAAATGCCAAAAAAAGGCGCCGGTTTTGTCCGGCGGCCGGACGATCTCGGCCGGTGCCAGCGGATCGAATATACGCTCGAAAAAACCATACATGGACAAACTTCCCAACATAGCGGCGGTTGAACCGCCCTTGCGCCGGCGCAGCCGGGAACACGAACGATGGAACGGGAACGCTGGCGACAGAACCGAAAAAACCGGCGGCAGTCTAACAGCCGGGATGAGAACAAAACAGGGGCAACGACCCGAAGTCGTGTCTTCCGATCGTCAGCATACTGATAGACACTTGTCCGCCGCGGAGCGCGGCGCATATAGTCCCGTAATCGAACGCCCCCCAATCCAGCGGAACGCCTCAACCAGCCAGGCGAGAACGGCATGCGTACCTACCTGCATATCAACCTTGACGACCGGAGCATCGAACGCGAGGTGATGGAGGGCGAGGCGCTGGCCCGTGCCGGCCGCTACCACATCGTCAGGACGCTGCTCGACAGGGGCGCCGCCACGGTCGACCCGCTGTCGCCGGACAACCCGTTGATCTTCTCGGCCGGGCCGTTCGCCGGCACCAACTTCTCCAACGCCAACCGGCTGTCGGTCGGCTGCAAGAGCCCGCTGACCGGCGGCGTCAAGGAGGCCAATTCCGGCGGCACCTTCGCCTTTGCGCTCGGCCAGCTGGAGCTGGCCGGGCTGACGCTGTACGGCGCGTCGGAGGACTGGGTGGTGATCCGCATCCCCAAGGAGGGCGAGATCACGTTCGAGGACGCGACGCCCTACATGGGCAAGGGCAATATCGAGGCCGCGGCGCTGCTGCATGAAAGATACGGCGACAAGGTCAGCCTCGCGATCTGCGGGCCGGTCGGCGAGTATCTCGGGCTGATCGCCGGCATCGCCTTTACCGACCCGGAGGGCCGGCCCGTGCGCATCGCCGCGCGCGGCGGCGTCGGCGCGGTGATGGGATCGAAGAAGGTCAAGGCGATCGTCGTCGACAGGCACAAGATGCCGCCGTTCCACGACCGCAGGAAGGTCATGGAATCGGTCAAGGGCTACAACGCCAAGCTCGCGGCCGAGCCGGCGATCGAGAACTACACCAAGCTCGGCACCGCGATGATGGCCGACGTGATGAACCATGTCGGCGGCATCCCGGTGCGCAACTTCAGCAGCGGCCAGATGGTCGACACCGACGTCGAGACCATGAAGATGGGCGGCCAGCACATCCGCGAGCGCAATCTCGCGCGCGGCGGCGAGACGGAGCACGCCTGCATGCCCGGCTGCATGATCAAGTGCTCCAACATCTATGTCGACGAGGACGGCAACGAGATCGTCTCGCCGATGGAGTACGAGACGCTCGGCCTGATGGGCACCAATTGCGGGCTCAGCGACCCGGAC
This sequence comes from Alphaproteobacteria bacterium, assembly GCA_041563955.1. Classification (GTDB taxonomy): domain Bacteria; phylum Pseudomonadota; class Alphaproteobacteria; order UBA8366; family JADFVY01. Next base: position 10,503 of record JBFGQV010000092.1, read on the forward strand.
GACCTCGCGCGGCTCAACGCCGTCGCCAACGACCTCGG
>JBFGQV010000093.1:0-10490 GCA_041563955.1 Alphaproteobacteria bacterium
ATGGCAGAAACGCTCGGCAAGAGGGATTGGGATTGGCGCAAATCTGGAGTGGAAGAGAATCTTATATCTTCATTTCAGCTTTATCGAGAGGCCTTGAAATCCGCTGAAACAGACGGCTGAGTCCTACGGGAAAACTTCAGCCGACACGGGCGCTCGTTTTCCGCTTTGCGAGTGCCAGCCTTGCGGAAGAGTTTCGCGTTTTGCAAAAACTCTATGTCATTCCCCCAGAAGGCACTGAAAGACGATTTGAAAGGATCGCTCTGGACCTTGCCGGGTATTGGAAGACCCTGAGCATATTGGCTTTGAGGCAAGCAAGGATTCCAACACTTAGTGGCATGATAATTACCGGTTGGAATGATCGAACCAGCCACAAGATTAAGGAGGTTGCGGACGCCCGGGGATGGGCGCAATTCCTGCTGCGCCATGACAAGAAAGCCGAGGTGCCTCCCTACCCGACCGGCGGCTATGTAGTTTGCCTTGCGGAGCTGGAACAAGAGGTCAAACGGTTCCTGGATCAGGACCGAATTGTGCTTCTGCTTGAACCATTTAGTCCGCTGGAAAACTCTTACAACGTAAGTGCGCTCTTTCAGTCAGCCAATCACGCTGTGCTAGAGATTGTCGGTCCCGGATTCGATGCAAGTGATTTGCAGCGAGGCCACGTTTCTCCGCACGAAATTATCGAAGTGAAATTTGAACCACGGCGCCCCGCCAAACCCCGGATGGGAGTGTGGGAGGCAACTCGGCTTCGCCAAAGCAATGTCAAAGAATATCGAGAAAGCGTGCGGCGCCGGCTCGCAAAGATCCACCGCAAGTTCGTGCTCGGTGACAAGACTATGATGCGGCGCGATGTTCCAGCGAATGGCAAGGCCGAAGAACGTGCCCGAAGATTTCTCGTCGAACAGAATCAGATTGCTCTGCTAGATCATGAGAAAGAGTACACGCCAATCTCGCACGACAAAATTAACGAAGTTTTGTCATATTTGGCGTCCCTGCCGACGCGCATTCCTGCGTTCTTTCCGCTCGAGTATCCATTTGTCGTGGCATCCAGTTACGTCGGACTCGGTGCAAAGCTAGTATTCTGGGATATCGTCGTCCCCTCACTGAAATACGTTCGTTGACCGCCGTGCGGCGGCGCTGGCGTTTGCCGCGCGGTGCTGCTAAAAGGGCGCCGATTTCGCGGATGTGGAGAATCCGATGCGGCAGGCAAGTATTGAGCGCAACACGCGCGAGACCGAGATCTCGGTCACCGTCGACCTCGACGGCACCGGGCGCGCCGACGTGGCCACGGGGATCGGCTTCCTCGACCACATGCTCGAGCAGCTGTCGCGGCACAGCCTGATCGATCTTTCGGTGCGGGCCAAGGGCGACCTGCACATCGATTTCCACCACACCACCGAGGATACCGGCATCGCCATCGGCCAGGCGGTGGCCAAGGCGCTGGGCGACCGCACGGGCATCACCCGCTACGGCGAGGCGCTGATCCCGATGGACGAGACCCTGACGCGGGTGGCGCTGGACTGCTCGAACCGGCCCTGGCTGGTCTGGAAGGTCGCCTTCACGCGGCCCAAGCTCGGCGACTTCGACACCGAGCTGTTCCGCGAATGGTTCGGTGCCTTCGCCCAGAACGCCGGGCTGACCCTGCATGTCGAGAACCTGTACGGCGAGAACAACCACCACATCGCCGAATCCTGCTTCAAGGGGCTGGCCCGGGCGCTGCGCGCGGCGGTGACGATCGATCAACGCGCGGCGGACGCGGTGCCGTCGACCAAGGGCGTGCTCGGCGGCGGTTCGGCATGACCGTCGCCATCGTCGATTACGGCTCCGGCAATCTGCACTCGGCGGCCAAGGCCTTCGAGCGCATGGCCGGCGCGCCGGTCGCCGTCACCGGGGACCCGGACGTCGTGGCCGCCGCCGACCGCATCGTGCTGCCCGGCGTCGGCGCCTTCGGCGATTGCTGGAGCGGGCTCAACGCGTTGTCCGGCATGGTCGAGGCGCTGGAGGCGGCGGTGCTGCGCGGCGGCAAGCCGTTCCTCGGCATCTGCGTCGGCATGCAGCTGATGGCGACCCGCGGGCTGGAGCACGGCACCCATCCGGGACTGGGCTGGATCCCCGGCGAGGTGGTGCGGCTGACGCCGGCCGATCCGGCCCTGAAAGTGCCGCACATGGGCTGGAACGAGCTGGAGAACCTGGCATCGCACCCGGTGCTCGCCGGGCAGCAGGCGGGCAGCCACATGTATTTCGTGCACAGCTTCCAGTTCCGCTGCGAGGATGTCGGGCACGTGCTGGCGACGGCCGATTACGGCGGCGCGCTGGCGGCGCTGGTCGGGCGCGACAACATGGTGGGCAGCCAGTTCCACCCGGAAAAGAGCCAGAAGGCCGGCCTTGCCTTCATCGACGCGTTCCTGGGATGGACGCCGTGAGCAGCATTGCGGAAACCAGCGTCGCCATCGTCAACGAGCTGTCCGGCCGCGACCTCGAGGAGCTGTGCGACGCCGCCGAGGCGGCCATCGTCGAGGGCGGCGGCTTCGGCTGGTTGACCCCGCCGCCGCGGCAGATCCAGGAATCCTACTGGAAAGGGGTGGTGCTGGTGCCCGGCCGCACGCTGTTCGTCGGCCGGCTCGACGGCGTCATCGCCGGCTCGGCGCAGCTGTTCCGGCCGACCCGCAACAACGAGGCGCAGGCCGCGGCCTGCCATTTGCGCAGCGCCTTCGTCGCGCCCTGGGCGCGCAGCCACGGGATCGCCCGCCTGCTCACCGAGGCGGTGGAGGAAACCGCCCTGGCCGAGGGGTTCGGAATGATCAACCTCGACGTGCGCGAGACGCAGACGGCGGCGATGGCGATGTACGAATCGATGGGCTACGTGCACTGGGGCACGCATCCCTTGTATGCGCGCCTGTCCGACGGCGCCTGGGTGCCGGGACGCTATTATTACAAGATCCTGGTCGGCGATATCCCCGAGGCCGCCGTCCCGAAGGGGGCCGGCGCATGATCCTGTACCCCGCGATCGACCTCAAACAGGGGCGCTGCGTGCGCCTGGTGCGCGGCGACATGGCGCAGGCGACGGTGTTCAACGACGACCCCGCAGCGCAGGCGCGTGCGTTCCGCGACGCCGGCGCCGCGTGGCTGCATATCGTCGACCTCGACGGCGCCTTCGCCGGCAAGCCGGTCAACGGGGCGGCGGTCGAGGCGATCGTCGACGCCGTCGATATCCCGGTGCAGCTCGGCGGCGGCATCCGCGATTTCGCGACCATCGAGAGCTGGCTTGCGCGCGGCGTGGAACGGGTGATCCTCGGCACCGTCGCGGTCAAGGACCCGGACCTCGTGGTCGCGGCCTGCGCCCGGTGGCCGGGGCAGGTGGCCGTCGGCATCGATGCCCGCGGCGGCCGCGTCGCGGTCGAGGGCTGGGCCGAGGACACCGACGTCGAGGTGGCGGCGCTGGCGCACCGCTTCGCCGACGCCGGGGTCGCCGCGGTCATCCACACCGACATCGACCGCGACGGCGTGCTAAAGGGTGCAAACGTGGCGGCAACGGCGGCGCTGGCGCGCGCCGTGCCGGTGCCGGTGATCGCCTCCGGGGGCATCGCCTCGCTCGACGACATAAGCGCGCTCGTCGCCGAGCGGTGCATCGCCGGCGCCATCGTCGGGCGGGCGCTGTACGACGGCAGGATCGACCTTGCGGAGGCGCTGGCGCTGTGCTGAAGGTGCGCGTCATCCCCTGCCTCGACGTCAAGGACGGGCGCGTCGTCAAGGGCGTCAACTTCGTCAACCTGGTCGATGCGGGCGACCCGGTCGAGCAGGCGCGCGTGTACGATGCGGCCGGCGCCGACGAGCTGACCTTCCTCGACATCACCGCGTCCTCCGACAATCGCGACATCATCCTCGACATCGCGGCGAGCACCGCCGAGCAGTGCTTCATGCCGCTCACCATCGGCGGCGGCGTGCGCACGACCGACGACATCCGCAAGCTGCTGCTGGCCGGCGCCGACAAGGTCTCGATCAATACCGCCGCGGTGAAACGCCCGGAATTCGTGGCCGAGGCGGCGGAGCGCTTCGGCGCGCAATGCATCGTCGTCGCCATCGACGCGCGGGGGTCGGGCCCGGGCGCCTGGGAGGTCTTCACCCATGGCGGGCGCGAGCCGACGGGCATCGATGCCGTCGCATGGGCAAAGCGCATGGCGGACTCGGGCGCCGGCGAGATCCTGCTGACCTCTATGGACCGCGACGGCACCAAGGAAGGCTTCGACTGCGCGCTGACCCGCGCGATCGCCGATTCGGTACCGGTGCCGGTGATCGCCTCGGGCGGCGTCGGCACGCTCGACCATTTGGTCGAAGGGGTGCGCGCGGGCCACGCCGCGGCGGTGCTGGCGGCCTCGATCTTCCATTTCGGCACGTATTCGATCCGCGAGGCCAAGGAACACATGGCCAAGGCCGGCGTCCCGGTGCGGCTCGAGCCTTAGCCTTTCACACCGAACGGGATTTCTGCTAGGCAGGCGGCATGAGCGAGATCGACGCCACCATCCTCGACCGGCTGTACGCGGTCATCGAATCGCGCCGGGGCGCCGACCCGGCCGAGTCGTGGACGGCGCGGCTGCTGGCCGGCGGGACGGAGGCCGCGGCCCGCAAGCTCGGCGAGGAATCGGTGGAGACGATCGTCGCGGCGCTGGCCGAAGACGATGCGGCGCTGGCCGAGGAGAGCGCCGACCTGCTGTACCACCTGCTGGTGCTGTGGGCGTCAAGGGGCGTCGCGCCGGCGGCGGTCTGGCGGGCGCTGGAAGCGCGCGCCGGCACGTCCGGCATCGCTGAGAAGGCGGCACGGGGCAAATAGAGGCACGATACCCGGCCGGAAACGCGGCCGCCCGGCGATTGAGGGAGCATGAATATGGCTTACGACGATTCGAACGTGTTCGCGAAGATCCTGCGCGGCGAGATCCCGTGCCAGAAGGTCTATGAGGACGAGTGGGCGCTCGCCTTCCATGACATCGACCCGCAGGCGCCGGTCCATGTCCTCGTGGTCCCGAAGGGCAAATACACCTCGTCCGACGATTTCGCGGCCAATGCGCCGGACCCGGAGATCGCCGGCTTCTTCCGCGCCGTCGGCACGGTGGCGCGCGAGCTCGGCGCGGTCGAGCCGGGTTACCGCATCCTCTCCAACTGCGGGCCCGACGCGCACCAGGAGGTCATGCATTTCCACATGCACGTGTTCGCCGGCAAGGACCTCGGCCGCATGATCAAGCCGATCGACAAGTAGGCGCCGCGCACCCCGCGAAAGCCGCCTACATGCCCGGCGCCGGCTGCATCAGCGAGACGGCAGCGCCGAGCGGGTCGGCGATCACCGCAATGCGGCCGACGTCGGGGATGTCCTTGGCCGGCATCAGCACCGTGCCGCCGAGTTCCGGCACCTTGGCTAGGGTCGCGTCGAGGTCGTCGACCGCGATATAGCCGTTCCAGTGGGCCTGCCCCGGCGCGCCGGGCGGCATCGCCATCAGCCCGCCGACATCCTGGCCGTCGTTCTGGAACAGGGTGTAGGTGCCGGCCTCGCCCATGTCGGCATGGCGCAGCGTCCAGCCGATCAGCGCGGCATAGAAGGCGCCACTTTTCTCGGGATCGGGGCTGATCAGCTCGTTCCAGACGAATGTGCCGTGTGTCATGGCGGTGCTCCCTTGCGTTTGCGATGAGTGCGACGGCCGGCGACACCGGCCCTTTTCGCGCGCGAGGATAGCACGCGGCCCGCGACCGCGCGGTCACATTGCCGTGCCGGACCGGCTTACCGGCGCGGCACGCATGGGGTAGGATCGAAGATGCGCAGATCGAAACGGAGGGCAAGCCGACGGTGCAGGCGCAGACCGAACCGCTGCAGATGCTGCCGGAGCCGCACACCGACTTCGTCTTCACGGTCTCGGGGGACGGCGGATGGGTTGTCGTCGTCGTCGCCCTGGTCGTCCTCGCCGCGACCGCCGCGACCGCGCTCTAATGGCGGCGGCGGCGCAGCCGGCGGGAGTGATCGACGTCGCTGCGCCCGGGGGGGCTGGCGGCCTGTTCGACCCGGCCCCGGCACAGCGAAAAAGAAACGGCCGGCCCTGTCGGGGCCGGCCATACGTTCCCTATTGCACCGCCGCTCAGTCGGTGACCAGATTCTCGGCCGAGCTCTTGCCGTCGCGGCCGGGGACCACCTCATAGGTGATTGCCTGGCCCTCGGAGAGGCCGGGCAGGCCGGCGCGCTCGACGGCGGAGATGTGGACGAACACGTCCTTCGAGCCGTCGCTCGGCTCGATGAAGCCGTAGCCCTTGACGGCGTTGAACCACTTGACGGTTCCTTTAGCCATGGTCTTTTCCTTCTAGCAAGTCAGTTGCGGCGCCGCGCGCAAGCGCCCAGCGTCGCCAGGTTTCGTGGTCTCACAAAGTCGAGGGTAAGCTAAGCGCGATAGGCGTCTAGTTGGATACGCCAGGACGTCATGGTACCGATGGCGGATAATTGGCGGATGTGCGGGCGAAATGCAAATCAATTCGACAGATGCGAGCCTCCCCTCACCGCCCCGGCGCCACCCTGCGATAGCTCAGCGCCTCGGCGATGTGGATGCGGCGCACGCCTTCTGCGCCGTCGAGGTCGGCGAGGGTGCGGGCGACCCGCAGCACCCGGTGATAGCCGCGGGCGGTCAGGCGCAGCGCCTCGGCGGCCTCGGCCAGCAACTTGCGGCCCGGCGCGTCCGGCGCCGCGACCTCCTCCAGCAATTTGCCGTCGGCCTGGGCATTGGTGCGGATGCGGCGCTCCTCCGGCAGGTGGGCGTAACGGTCGGCCTGGACCTTGCGGGCGGCGGCGACGCGCGCGGCCACCGCATCCGAGCCCTCGGCCGGCGGCGGCAGCGACAAATCGGCGGGGCTGACCGCCGGCACCTCGACATGCAGATCGATGCGGTCGAACAGCGGGCCCGAGATCCGCGCCTGGTAGTCCTGGGCGCAGCGCGGCGCCCGCGCGCAGGCGATCGAAGGGTCGTCGAGATGGCCGCAACGGCACGGGTTCATCGCCGCCACCAGCTGGAAGCGCGCCGGGTAGGTGACATGGGCGTTGGCCCGCGCCACCACCGAAGCGCCGGTCTCGACCGGCTGGCGCAGCGCCTCCAGCGTCGGGCGCTGGAACTCCGGCAGCTCGTCCAAAAACAGCACGCCGTTATGCGCCAGACTTACTTCTCCAGGCTTCGCACGTACTCCGCCGCCGACCATGGCCGCCAGTGAGGCGGAATGATGCGGGTCGCGGAACGGCCGCTGGCGCGACAGCCGGCCGCCCTCCAGCAGCCCGGCGACCGAGTGGATCATGCTGACCTCGAGCGCCTCGCGCGCATCGAGCGGCGGCAGGATGCCGGGCAGGCGCTGCGCCAGCATCGACTTGCCGGCCCCGGGCGGCCCGATCATGAGGAGGTTGTGGGCCCCGGCGGCGCAGATCTCGAGCGCCCGCTTCGCCGTCTCCTGCCCCTTGATGTCGGACAAATCGGGCGCCATGGCGCCGGCTTCGGCGAGCTGCGGCTCCGGCGGGGTGAGCACTTGGCTGCCTTTGAAATGGTTGATCAGCGACAAGAGCGTCGCCGGCGCCAGCACCTCGATGCCGTCGGCCCAGGCCGCCTCGCCGCCGGTCGCCGCCGGGCAGATGATGCCACGCGCGTCGGCCGAAGCGGCGATCGCCACCGGCAGCACGCCGGCGACCGGGGCGATCGCGCCGTCCAGCGCCAGCTCTCCCAGCACCGTGTAGCGGGCGACCTCCTCCGCCGGCAGCACGCCCATGACGACCAGGAGGCCGAGCGCGATCGGCAGGTCGAAATGGCTGCCCTCCTTCAGCACGTCGGCCGGCGAGAGGTTGACGGTGATGCGCTTCGGCGGCAATGCGAGGCCCATGGCGCCGAGGGCGGACCGGACGCGCTCCCGGCTCTCGGCCACCGCCTTGTCGGGCAGGCCGACCACGGTAAACGCCGGCAGCCCGCCGGACATCTGCACCTGGACGTCGATGCCCAGCGTGTCGATGCCCTGGAACGCCACCGTGCCGACGCGCGCGACCATGGGGATTGGCCCCCTTCCCTGTTCCTGCGGTCACAGCACTGTAGTAAGAACGAAAGCAGAACGCCAGCACGAATCGCCGGCCATGACTCTTTTTGCGTGCATCGGCGCGGGAAAATTCGAGTCCGTACGGGACTCGCTGAATCGCCTCCGGCGTTCCGGCCGCACCTTCGGGCTGCGATTCGCCACAGCGCATGAGCGGCCACCGGAGCCCGTTTAACGCCATATGCGGTATTTTCGACTAAGTTTTCCACAAGATGTGGGGCTAAAAAGGCTGTCCCGGCGTCCCGCCCGCAGATTGGCCTTCCCGTCCCGGCCGCGCCGCGCCATATATGCCGCCATGGCACGCAGGTTCACCGAGGACAGGCTGGTCATCGCCAGCCACAATGCGGGCAAGGTGCGCGAGATCGCGGAGCTGCTGGCGCCGTTCGGCGTCGCCGTCGTCTCCGCCGCGGCGCTCGGCCTGCCCGAACCGGAGGAGACGGGGACGACCTTCGCCGAGAACGCCGAGCTCAAGGCACGCGCGGCGGCGCAAGGCTCCGGCCTGCCGGCGCTGGCCGACGATTCCGGGCTTGCCGTGCACGCGCTGGGCGGCGAGCCCGGCATCCATTCGGCGCGCTGGGCCGAGACCGGCAGCGGCCGCGACTTCGGCGTCGCCATGGAGAAGGTCGAGGCGGCGCTCACGGGCAAGGCCGATCGCAGCGCGCAATTCGCCTGCGTCCTGGCGCTGGCCTGGCCGGACGGCCATGTCGAGAGCTTCGCGGGGCGCGTCGACGGCACCCTGGTGTGGCCGCCGCGCGGCGTGCGCGGATTCGGCTACGACCCTGTGTTCCGGCCGGACGGCTACGATGTCACGTTCGGCGAGATGGATCCCGCCAAGAAGCATGCGATCAGCCACCGCGCCGATGCCTTCGCCAAGCTGGTCGCCGCCTGTTTCGAGGACGCCGCACAGTGACTGACGTGCAGCCGGGCGAATTCGCGCTCTACGTCCACTGGCCGTTCTGTCTCTCGAAATGCCCCTATTGCGACTTCAACAGCCACGTCCGCGAGTCGATCGACCACGGGCACTGGCGTGAGGCACTGCTGCGCGAGCTCGACCACGCTGCCGCCGTCGAGGCGCCGGGCTTCGGTCCGCTGACCAGCATCTTCTTCGGCGGCGGCACGCCGTCGCTGATGGCACCGGAGACCGCGGCGGCGGTGATCGATCGCGCCGCTGCGCGCTTCGGTCTCGCGCCGGACGTCGAGATCACCCTCGAGGCCAACCCGACCTCGGTCGAGGCCGGACGTCTGGCCGAATTCCGGGCCGCCGGGGTGAACCGGGTCTCGCTCGGCGTGCAGGCGCTGGACGACGACGCGCTGAGCGCGCTCGGCCGCACCCACGGCGCCGCCGAGGCCCTTGATGCCGTGCGACTGGCGGCGCGGCTGTTCGACCGCTATTCCTTCGACCTCATCTACGCCCGGCCGGGCCAGACCGTGGCGGCCTGGGAGGCCGAGCTGCAGCGGGCGCTGGCCGAGGCGCGCGATCACCTGTCGCTGTACCAGCTGACCATCGAGCCCGGCACGGCGTTCCACACGCTGCACGGTCGCGGCGAACTTGACATACCGGACGAGAAAGAGTCAGCAACACTTTATGAAATAACGCAGAATATCATGTATGACGCTGGCCTGCCGGGCTACGAGATCTCCAACCACGCGGCGCCCGGCGCCGAATCGCGCCACAACCTCGTCTACTGGCGCGGCGGCGACTACGTCGGCATCGGCCCCGGGGCCCACGGCCGCATCACGCACGATACGCACACCATCGCCCACCGCCGGCACCGCGCGCCGGAGCGCTGGCTCGACCTCGTCGAGGCCGGTGGCGCGGGAACGGCCGCGTCGACGCCGCTCGACCGCGACCAGCGCATCGCCGAGCTCCTGATGATGGGGCTGCGCCTTAGCGAAGGGGTGGCTGCGGTGCGGTTCCGGGCCCTCGCCGGCTGCGCTCTCGAGGAGGCGCTGGATGCCGCCCGCTTGCGTGACCTCATCGAGGCCGGCCTGCTGTCATGCGACCGGCATGGCCTGCGCGCCACGGCGCGCGGGCGGCAGCGCCTGAACGCGCTGCTCGCCCACCTGCTCGCCTGATCAGTTGATCGGCGTCTGGAAGCTTCCGGCGGCCGGCTGGATGGTGCGGAAGCCGTCGGCCGTGACCTCATGGATCGCATAGGTGCGCTCCACCGTGCCGTCGGCGGCCAGCCTGAAGATGCCGTCGACGCCGCGGAACCCGTTCGGATCGGTCAAGGCGTTGGCCGAGAAATCCGTCGCCCGTGGCGACTGCGCCAGCAAGGCGGCCAGGGCCGTCGCGTCATAGGCGAGCGAAGCCAGCCGCGGCGGTGTGTAGTTGAAGGCGGCGCGGAAACGGACCTCGAATTTCTGCCGCTCCTCGACCGGCGGCGCCGCGAACCACGCGC
>JBFGQV010000094.1:0-10421 GCA_041563955.1 Alphaproteobacteria bacterium
CCGGCGGAGAAAGAAGAAGTGGCGTGCCGGCGGGCTGATTTCACTGGCACGACAACCGGCGATCCGGCGGCGCGTCTTCCGGTTCGGCCGCGACATGGTGCGCGCGACGCATGCGCGGGACCTGTTGCTCCGCCTGCGCATCGGCCTCGGCGATCCGGCCGACACCGGCCGCCTGTGGGCTCTCATCGGGCCACTCGCCGGCCTGGCCGCGAACCTGCGCGGCGCGGCGGTGCGCATCGAGCCGGAGTTCGTCGATCCGGTCCTCGAGGTCGAGGGTCGCGGCCGGTTCCGCCTCGTGCCGATCCAGTTCATCGCCCTGACGATGGCCTTCGTTCTATCGCCGACCATGCTGCGCGCGTGGTGGCGCATATTTCGGGGAGACGCCTGAATGGAGACGTTGAGAGCGGTCGGGCCCCTGCACATCGGCGATGTCACGCTGGTGCTGGTCGAGCGCACCGACTTTCGAACCGGCTTGGGCGGTGCGGGATGCTGGACGAACGCATATAAGGAACCCTATGCCGTCGTCGTGCGCGACGCAGACGGGCTGCGCGCACTGGCCGCGGACTCCTCCGAAATCCCTCTCGATGCGCTGATGGAGAAGGTGCCGGGTCTTGAGGCCATCCTGTCCGAGCTTTCGGGTTCGTAATTCCCTCCGCGCCGGCGGTTAAGGTAACGGGCGCGGATCATGCGGAACTGACAGAGGCGGCTCGGTTCTGGTACGGGCAGGAATTCTTCGCCTATGTCGCCGGCTTGATCTTTTGTTTCTTGGGTTTCTGCTTATGGTTCGGTCACCGCGTCCAAAGACAAAGGGCCGCCGGTTAAGGCGGCCCTTCGTCACTTCCGATATCTGCTCCGGTCCGGCGAATCACGCCGCCTCGGTCTGCACGCCCTTGTCGGCGAGCAGCTGCTGCAGCTCCCCGGAATCGTACATCTCGCGCACGATGTCGCAACCGCCGACGAACTCGCCCTTGACGTAGAGCTGCGGGATCGTCGGCCAGTTGGAAAAGCTCTTGATGCCCTCGCGGATGCCGGGATCCTCGAGCACGTTGATGCCCTTGTACTTGACGCCCATCACGGTGAGCACCTGCGCCACGGCGGCCGAGAAGCCGCACTGCGGGAACACCGGCGTGCCCTTCATGAACAGGACCACATCGCTGTCCGTGATCTCCTCGCGGATCCGGTCGAACACTACATTTTCCATTTCTCGATCACCCTCTTCTGGCGCGCCGTGCCCACGGCCGCGCGATTGACCCGTTACTCGCCTTCGGGCGCCGCCGTCTGCAGCGCCAGCGCGTGCAGCTCGCCGCCCATGCGGCCCTGCAGCGCGGCATAGACCATCTGGTGCTGCTGCACCCGGCTCTTGCCCTTGAATTCCGCCGAGCTGACATAGGCTGCGTAATGGTCGCCGTCGCCGCGCAGATCTTCGATCCGCACCTGCGCGTCGGGAATGGCTTCCTTGATCAGCCGTTCGATCTCGCTCGCCTGCATGGCCATGGCCAAGAACCCCCTTGCTGTCGGCGCGCCCGCATGCTCACGGGCGCGCCATGTAGGACGAAAACCAGTCCCCATGGCACCGCCGCAATTCACCGACCGATATGGTATGGCTTTCCGCCGCTGTCAACGCATCGCCGCCGGTGCGGCCGACGATCCAGGCAGGGACGTCGGTCATCTCCGCCTCCGCCAAGACAGCGGCGCCGTCGGCGCAGGCGAGCAGGTAGCGCGCCTGGTCCTCGCCGAACAGCCAGCCGGCCAGCGGGACGCCATCGGGCGGCCCCGTGATCTCGGCGCCGATGTCGCCGGCCAGCGCCATCTCGGCCGCCGCCACCAGCAGCCCGCCGTCGGACAAATCGTGGCAGGCGGCGATGCGGCCGGCCGCGATCAGGCCGCGCACGAAATCGCCGTTGCGCTTCTCGGCGGCAAGGTCGACGGGGGGCGGCGCGCCCGCCTCGCGGCCGGCGACCTCGCGCAGATAGAGCGACGCGCCGAGCCAGCCCGTGGTCTCGCCGATCAGCACCAGGTCCAGCCCCGCCTCCGGGATCGCCGGCCGGGCGGTCCGCTCGAGATCGCCGATCAGGCCGAGCCCGCCGACCACCGGGGTCGGCAGGATCGCCTCGCCGCTGGTCTCGTTGTAGAGCGACACGTTGCCGGAGACGACCGGGAAGTCGAGCGCCCGGCACGCCTCGGCCATACCGGTCACGCAGCCGGCCAGCTGGCCCATGATGCGCGGCTTCTCCGGGTTGCCGAAATTGAGGTTGTTGGTGATCGCAAGCGGTATTGCGCCGACTGCGGTGAGGTTGCGCCAAGCCTCGGCGACGGCCTGCTTGCCGCCCTCGACCGGATCCGCCAGGCAATAGCGCGGCGTTGCGTCGGTGGTGATGGCGAGGCCCCGGTTGCTGCCATGCACCCGCACCACGGCAGCATCGCCGCCCGGGCGCTGCACCGTGTCGGCCATCACCATGTGGTCGTACTGCTCCCAGATCCAGCGCCGCGACGACAGGTGGGGGCCGCCCATCAGGGTCTTCAGAGCCGCCATCGGGTCATTTGGCGCCGGGACGTCGGCGGCGGCTATCGCCGGCGGCTTCGGCGTCGGCTCCCAGGGCCGCTCGTATTCCGGGGCGTTGGCGACCAGCGGCGCGACCTCGATATCGCCGACCGTTTCTCCGCGGAACTTCAGGACCAGCCGGCCGGTATCGGTCACCCTGCCGATCACCGCGAAGTCGAGCTCCCATTTCTCGAAGATGGCGCGGGCCTCGTCCTCGCGCCCGGGCTTGAGCACCATCAGCATGCGCTCCTGGCTCTCCGAGAGCATCAGCTCGTAGGGCGTCATGCCGGTCTCGCGCATCGGCACCCTGTCGAGCTCCAGCTCGACGCCGACGCCGCCCTTGGACGCCATCTCGACGCCGGAGGAGGTGAGGCCCGCGGCGCCCATGTCCTGGATCGCGACGATCGCGTCGGTCGCCATCAGCTCGAGGCACGCCTCCAGCAGCAGCTTCTCGGTGAACGGGTCGCCGACCTGAACCGTGGGGCGCTTTTCTTCCGAATCCTCGGCGAATTCGGCGCTCGCCATGGTCGCGCCGTGGATCCCGTCGCGGCCCGTCTTGGAGCCGACATAGACCACCGGGTTGCCCGGCCCGCCGGCTGCCGAATAGAAGATCCGGTCGGCGTCGGCGATGCCGACGGTCATCGCGTTGACCAGGATGTTGCCGTTGTAGGCGGGGTGGAACTCCGTCTCGCCGCCGACCGTCGGCACGCCGATGCAATTGCCGTAGCCGCCGATGCCGGCGACGACGCCCGACACGAGGTGCCGGGTCTTGGGATGGTCGGGGCTGCCGAAGCGCAGCGCGTTCATGTTGGCCACAGGCCGCGCCCCCATGGTGAACACGTCGCGCAGGATGCCGCCGACGCCGGTCGCCGCGCCCTGGTAGGGCTCGATGAAGCTCGGGTGGTTGTGGCTTTCGATCTTGAACACCGCGGCCTGGCCGTCGCCGATATCGACCACGCCCGCATTCTCGCCCGGCCCGCAGATCACCTGCGGCCCCTCGGTCGGCAGGGTCTTCAGCCACACCTTGGAGGATTTGTAGGAGCAGTGCTCGGACCACATGGCCGAGAACACGCCGAGCTCGGTGATGTTCGGCTCGCGCCCCATGATCTTCAGGATGAGCGCGTATTCCTGGGGGCTCAGCCCGTGCTCGGCGACCAGCTCCGGGGTGATGTCCGTGGCCTTGGCAAGGGCGGTCATGCGGCCAGGGCCTCCACCAGCCCGGCGAACATGGCGCGGCCGTCGGTGCCGCAATGCAGCGGGTCGACCGCGCGTTCCGGATGCGGCATCATGCCGAGCACGTTGCCGCGCTCGTTCAGGATGCCGGCGATGTCGCGCACCGAGCCGTTGGGGTTGTCGTGCGCCGCGTAGCGGAAGGCGACGCGGCCCTCGCCCTCGAGCCGGTCCAGCGTCTTCTCGTCGGCATAGTAGTTGCCGTCGTGGTGGGCAACGGGAATGGTCACGTTCTGGCCCTTCCGATAGCCGCGCGTGAAGGGCGACTCGGCGTTCTCGACCTCGAGGTCTACGTCGCGGCAGACGAATTTCAGTGCCGCGTTGCGCATCAGCACGCCGGGCAGCAGGCCGGTTTCGGTGAGGACCTGGAAGCCGTTGCAGATGCCCAGCACCAGGACGCCGCGGCCGGCCTCCTCGTGCAGCGCACGCAGCACCGGCGAGCGCGCCGCCATGGCGCCGGAGCGCAGGTAGTCGCCGTAGGAGAAACCGCCCGGCAGCACGATGAGGTCCAGCGCCGGCAGCGTCGTCTCGCGATGCCAGATCATCGCCGGCGGCGTGCCGAAGGCGACGTGCAGCGCCACCTGCGCGTCGCGGTCACAGTTGGAACCGGGAAAGACAATGACCGCCGTTCTCATCTCAGCTCCGTGGTCCCGTGTTGCCCGTGCATCGCCGCGTCCCGCTCAGCCCGCAAAGACTCGCCGGAAGGCGCCCGGATATTCGGTCACCAGCCCCTCGGCGTCCACCTGCAATTCGTAGGCGCTGCCGCGGAACAGCGGCTCGTAGCGAAAGACGCCGCCCTCCGGGCCGAGCGGCTCGAGACAGGTATAACGCTGCCGGACCGGCCGCACGCCGACCAGCGGCACCTCGACATAGGCGACCGAAATCTCGGCCGATTCGCCGCGCGCCAGGTCGAGCCGACGGATCACCAGCGAGTTCGTGAACGGGCTGCAGAACAGGTCGATCTCGTGGCAGCCGGCCAGCTGCGCCAGCGGCTCGTCCTCTCCGTTGCGCCAGGTGCAGCTATCGTCGACGCTGAGCGATAACCGCTCCTGCGCCGGGGACTCCGAGAGCAGATCCACGGCGGCCGAGCGCATTTCCCAGTCCGGGTTGATATCGATCACGTAATGGATCCGGTAGGGCGGCGAGTCGTCGTTTTGCCCCAGATAGAACCCATCCGCCACGTAGCCGTCGTCGTTGCGCGCCAGGGTCAGGTGTTCCATCCCCGGTCCGGTCAGATCGGACCAGATGAACTCGCTGCGGCTCATGCGTCCAGATCGATGTCGTAGTTCTCGATGACCGTGTTGGCGAGCAGCTTCTCGCACATGGCGTTCACCTGCGCGCGGGCCTTTGCCGGATCGGATTCTGCGAGCTCGAGCTCGATGACCTTGCCCTGGCGGACCTCGCCGATACCCTCGAAACCCAGCGATTCCAGGGCATGGCCGATCGCCTTGCCCTGCGGGTCGAGGACCCCCGCCTTCAGCATTACATGAACCTTCGCCTTCACCGATCCCCTTCCTGTCCCGTGTGAGCGACCCGTCGGGCCGCCTGCACCGGCGCTATTGAAGCACCTCCGGCGCCTTCAGATCGTTGGGCCCGCCTTCCGGCAGGATGCCCAGCCGTCGCGCCACCTCCTGATAGGCCTCCTCGACCTTGCCGAGATCGCGGCGGAACCGGTCCTTGTCCAGCTTCTCGTTGGTCTTGATGTCCCACAGGCGGCAGTTGTCCGGGCTGATCTCGTCGGCCAGCACGATCCGCATCTCGCCGCTCTCCTCGTAAAGACGGCCGAACTCCAGCTTGAAGTCGACCAGCTTGAGGCCGACGCCGAGAAACAGCCCGAGCAGGAAATCGTTGACGCGCAACGCCATTGCCAGCATGTCGTCGATGTCCTGCGGGGTCGCCCAGCCGAAGGCGGTGATGTGCTCCTCCGAGACCAGCGGATCGCCCAGCTCGTCCGACTTGTAATAGTATTCGACCACCGAGCGGGGCAGCGGCGTCCCCTCGGCGACGGCGAAGCGCTTGGCCAGCGACCCCGCGACGATATTGCGGACCACCACCTCGATCGGGATGATCTCGACCTCGCGGACCAGTTGCTCGCGCATGTTCAGGCGGCGCACGAAATGGGTCGGCACGCCGATCTCCGCCAGCCGCAGCATCAGGAACTCCGAAATCCGGTTGTTGAGCACGCCCTTGCCGGTGATCGTGCCCTTTTTCTGGTTGTTGAAAGCGGTGGCGTCGTCCTTGAAGTACTGCACGAGCGTGCCGGGCTCGGGCCCCTCGAACATCACCTTCGCCTTGCCCTCGTATATCCGTCTGCGTCTCGCCATAGGAACAGGAATCCAAGGAGGCGGCCGCTGACGCCTGCGGCGATTCCGCGGGCGCCGGCGCCGCCCGGTGCCGATGGCGCAGATATAGCAAGTGTTGCCATGCGGAACAATGGCCGATCCGGCGGATATCCGGAATCGGGACGGCGGAGAGACGGGTCTGACGCAACCCGGAGACGAACCCGTCTCGCCGTCATTTCACACCATGTTAACCGTTTTTTTGCGCTCGCTCCCCATAGTGCGACGTGCGGATGATCGTGCCGGAGTGCGTCCGGCGCTTCGGCATCCGCTTATCGTGCCGGAGGAGGGATGCCGCAGCGATTCCATGCCCTGGGCTTCGTCGTGGCGCTGCTGGGTTGCGGCGTTGCGGGCGACGGGGCCGCGGCGCAACCGGTCGACCTCGAGCTTGCACTCGCGGTCGATGTGTCCAGCAGCATCGACCCCGAGGAGGCCCGGCTGCAGCGCGACGGCTATGTGGCGGCGTTGCGGCATCCGGAGGTCATCCGCGCCATCGAGAGTGGAATCCTCGGCCGCATCGCCGTCATGTACTACGAGTGGGCGGGCGACGATCATCTGACGGTGATCGCGCCGTGGACGTTGATCGACGGCGCCGAATCGATGGACCGATTCGCCGCCGGCATTGCCGCCGCCCCGGTGCGGACGGCGCCCCGCACCTCGATCGCCAACGCCATCGAGTTCGCCCTTCCGCAGTTCCGCGACAACGGCTTCGAGGGTACCCGGCAGGTGATCGACATCTCCGGCGACGGCCCCAACAACGGCCGCACCGAGGTTCTGGAGGCCCGTGGCAAGGCGATCGCCGCCGGAGTCACCATCAACGGTCTGCCGATCGTCAACGGCCGGGGCGATCCCACCGGCTATCTGCCGCTGCCGGACGTCGATCTCTACTATCGCGATTGCGTGATCGGCGGCCCGGGCGCCTTCCTGATCGTGGCCAACTCGTTTCGTGAATTCGGCCTCGCGATCCGGCGCAAGCTGATCAGCGAAATCGCCGGCCTGCCTCACGGGCCCGCGATGGCTGATGTGCCCGGCATCGGCGGGCACCCTCGCCCGCCTGCGCTCGTCCTCGCCGCGGGCCTTTCGCGCGCCTGCGATTACGGCCCGATGACCTGGCGCGACCTCAGCGTAAACTGAGCGGCCGGCACCGCCGCTGACGAGCCGCGTTCCGGCGGTCCGCCGGCGCCTCGGGCGCTGCCTGCTCGCGCGGCGTGGCGGGGTGCGAAATCGTGACTGCCACGCGCCAGGCCATATGCGCTATGCTGGCCTCGGTAAGCCGTGACCGGCGGCACTTTTTGGCGGGGGTAACATGCATAGGCTGGTCATCTGTCTGCTTGCGCTGTCGATCGCCGCGCCCGCCGCGGGGCAGGACCGGCCCGTGGATCTCGAACTGGCGCTGGCCATCGACGTGTCGGGGTCGATCGACCACGAGGAGGCGATCCTCCAGCGCGAGGGGTACATCGCCGCCTTCCGGCACCCGGACGTGATACGCGCCATCGAACACGGCATGCTTGGCCGCATCGCCGTCGGCTACTACGAGTGGGCCGGCTACGGCCATATGCGGGTGATCGCCGGCTGGACGGAGATCAGCGACGCCAAGACAGCGAACGCCTTCGCCGACATGCTTACCGTCAACCCGCCGCAGACCGCCTATCGGACGGCGATCGCCGCCGCCATCGACTTCGCGGCCGGGTGGTTCGACGGCAACGGCTTCGAGGGGACGCGCCGGGTCGTCGACATCTCCGGCGACGGGCCCAACAACTGGGGCGGGCTCGTCGCGCACGCCCGCGACCGCGCGGTGGCCAAAGGCGTTACGATCAACGGCCTGCCGATCGTCAACGACCGGCCCAGTATCTCGGGCCGGCGGCAGATCCCCAACCTCGACCTCTATTACCGCGACTGCGTGATCGGCGGCCCCGGCGCCTTCATCGTCGTCGCCGACACGTTCAGCGAGTTCGCAGTCGCCGTGCGCAAGAAGCTGATCATCGAGATCGCCGGCAGCGGCGCCCGCTTCGGCCCGCGGTTGGTCCCGGCGCAGCTGGCGCCGCCCGAGCGTATTGCGCCGCCCTGCGATATCGGGGAACGCCGCTGGGACGATTACCCGGATTTCTAGCAAGCTTCAGGGAGGCGATGCCGGTCGCAACATGAACAGGGGTCTGGCCGTTGTGCTTGTCATGGTCGCCGCGGCGGTTGCCGGAACCGCCCGCGCGGCCCAGCCGGTGGATCTGGAACTGGCGCTGGCGGTCGACGTGTCCGGCTCGATCGACGAGGAGGAAGCGCAGCTGCAGCGCGACGGCTATGTCGCGGCGTTCCGGGATCCGGCGGTGATCCGCGCCATCGAGCACGGCATGCTCGGGCGAATCGCTGTTGCCTATTACGAATGGGCCGGCGCCGGCCGCGTCCGGGTGATCGTCGACTGGACTTTGATCTCGGACGCAGAAAGCGCCCATGCCTTCGCCGGGCTGCTGACGCTGGAGCCGCCGCGCACCGTCCGCCGCACCTCGATCTCCTCCGCCATCGATTTCGGCGTTCCGTATTTCGAGCGCAACGACTACGACGGTACGCGCCGGGTCATCGACGTGTCCGGCGATGGCGCCAACAATTCCGGCGACCTCGTCACCCATGCGCGCGACCGTGCGGTGGCGGCGGGTGTGACGGTCAACGGCCTGCCGATCATGAACGGGCGGCCGGGGCCGTTCGGCTGGCCGCCGATCGAAGACCTCGACCTGTACTACCGCGACTGCGTGATCGGCGGGCCCGGGGCGTTCCTCGTCGTCGCCAACTCGTTCGACGAGTTCGCCGAGGCCGTGCGCCGCAAGCTGATCCTGGAGATCGCCGCCACCGGCGCGGCGCGGGAAGCGCGCCTCGTGCCCGCCCAGCTGGCGCCGCAACGCAAGGCGCCGCCCTGCAACATCGGCGAGCTGCGCATCCAGGGCTTCGATGACAACTGAGCCGCGCTGCGGCGCGCGGCATTGTCGCACCGGCAAGCTGATCCACGTCAATGCGCCTGCAATGCGGCTGCGCCATAAGGCGGCAGTTGCGTGACGGTTCCCACGCAGTCCGGAGCCATACCGAGTCCCGAAAAGGATGGTCTTGTGAAAACTCTCTTCGTTTCTCTGATTGCACTCATCGCGCTGGTGACGACCGGTGTCGCGGCGCCGCTGACGGCCACGACGTCGCCGCAGGACTCGCCGCGCCCGGCTTTCATCCCGGCGGGCCAGAACGCGCTGCCGAACAGCGGCGAGGTGACCGAGGTCATCCCGGCCGGCTCATACACCTATCTGCATGTCTCGAAGGACGGCAAGGGGACGTGGCTCGCGATCCCGCGCCGCGACGTCCCCGTGGGTGCGGAGATCCAGTACGGCGACGGCGCGGTGATGAAGGATTTCCGCAGCAGTTCGCTGAAGCGGACCTTCGAGGAGGTGCTGTTCCTCGATGGCGTCATGATGGCCGGCCAGGCGACATTGGCGGCGCCGCCGGGCCATCCCCCGGTCCCGGCCGATCCGGCCGCGCAGGAGAACCTGCCGAACCTCGGCAAGGTCAGCGAGGCGCTGACCGCCGGCTCGTATACGTACCTGCATGTTGCCGGCGACGGTGGCGACGCATGGCTGGCGATCCCGCGCCGCGACGTCCCGGTCGGCGCCGAGATTCGCTACGCCGACGGCATGGTCATGAAGGACTTCCACAGTCGCGCCCTCGACCGGACATTCGAGGAGGTGTTCTTTCTCGGAGGCGTCATGGTGACGGCGGAATAGACGGGCGGCGGGCCGGAGGCCGCGCCGCCAGCCGGTCGGGATGTCGCAATTCGCTTGACATCCCGCGATCCAGCCCTCACATGACCTCTACATTTCTCGCGAACGCGCGATGCGTTGCCCTTTCGCTGGCGGCGCAAGTCCCGAGACGTATTCCCTGAACACACCGTTCATTCCGATTGCGCGTGGATGACGGCGACGCGCCTTGGCTGCGCGTCGCACGCCGTTTGACGTGCGTGTGACGGCGCTCGCGGCGCAGAAAGATCATTGAGTTTTGACCGAACAGACATTTTCCGGGCTCGGCCTTGCCGCGCCCCTGACGCGAGCCCTTGCGGCCGCGAACTACAGCAACCCGACACCGATCCAGCGCCAGGCGATCCCGGCGCTGCTCGACGGTCGGGACATCCTGGGCCTGGCCCAGACCGGCACCGGCAAGACCGCGGCGTTCGTCTGCCCGCTGCTGCAGCGCCTGGCCGGAGATCGCAAGCAGGCCGGTGCGCGCGCCTGCCGGGCGCTGATCGTGGCCCCGACCCGCGAACTGGCGATTCAGATCGGCGAATC
>JBFGQV010000095.1:0-10175 GCA_041563955.1 Alphaproteobacteria bacterium
ACGGCGAGCCGGCGCGCCGCCAGCTGCGCCACCACGGCCGCATCCGGAAGGTCCGGCCCGCCGAGGCGCCGCGGCGGCGGCGCGCGCCCCGCCAGCGCCGTCGCCACGCGATCGGCGGCGTCGCCCGCGAGCGCGAGATCGGGTCCGTCGGGGACCAGCGAGGCGATCGCTTCGGGCAGCCGCGCCGCCGGCGCGGTGAGCGGCGCCCCGTCGGCACCGAACAGTTGGACGTAGATGTCGTCGCGCTTCGAATCGAGGGCGACCAAGAGACGGGAGTCGCCAACCCGATGGGCTGCCGCGACGGCCTCGAGCGTGGTCACGCCGATCAGCGGCAGGCCGGCCGCCAGCGCCAGGCCGCGCGCCGCGGCAAGGCCGATGCGGATTCCCGTGAACGCGCCGGGGCCGGTGGTCACGGCAACGGCGTCGAGATCGGAAAACGCGAGGCCCGCCTCGCCCATGACCGCCTGCACCATGGGCATCAGGGCCTCGGCATGACCGCGCCGCATCGCCCGATAGCGGCGCGGCCCCGGCCCGCCGTCGCGCCACAGCGCCGCCGAGCAGGCGTTGGTCGCACATTCGAGCGCGAGTAGGGTCATGTCACGTTCCACGGGGTTGCCGGAATCCGGCCCATAACATAGTGTCTTACCGACATCCTGCAAAACGGGCGAGACTGCGGGGAGGGCGGTACGCTCCGGGGCAACTTCCCAGGGAGCGAGACGTGCGACCTACATATCTTTCTCGGCAGGCGCTGGCGGCGGGCGCGTTCGGCCTGCTGGCAGTCACGGCGGCGCTGCCGGCACAGTCCGCCGATTCGGCCGTCATCCTCATGTATCACCGGTTCGGCGAGGACTCATTTCCGTCGACCAATGTCCGCATCGCGCAGTTCGAGGACCATATCCGCAGCCTGGCCAGCGGCCGCTACACCGTGCTGCCGGTGGCCGAGATCGTCGAGGCGTTGCGAACCGGTCGGTCGCTGCCGGACCGAACCGTGGGCATAACAATCGACGACGCCTACCGGTCGGTCTACACCGAGGCCTTTCCCCGCCTCGAGGCTGCCGGGCTGCCGTTCACCTTGTTCGTGGCGACGGACGCCGTCGACCGGGGCCTCCCCGGATTCCTGACCTGGGACCAGATCCGCGAGATGCGGGCTGCGGGGAACGATGTCGGCGCACACAGCGCGAGCCACCTCCACATGACCGAGGCAAGCGCCGAGACCAACCGCGCCGAAATGACGCGCTCGCTGCAACGCCTGAGGGAGGAGCTCGGCGTGGTCCCGACCCTGTTCGCCTATCCTTATGGCGAGGCCAGCCTCGCGGTGTGGGACGTGGTCCGGGAATTCGGCTTCACCACCGCGTTCGGCCAGCATTCCGGGGCCGCGGACGCCACCAGCCAGCCGTTCTACCTGCCGCGCTTCGCGCTGACCGAAACCTACAGCGACTTCGCCGAATTCCTGCTTCGCATCGACACTCGCGCCCTGCCGGTCGCCGACATCACGCCGGCCGATCCGAACGTGGGCGACCGCAACCCGCCGCTCGTCGGGTTCACCGTGGGATCCGCGATCGAATCCTTGCAGGGCCTGGCCTGCTACCACTCGCAGTTCGGCGAGGTCGACATCGAACGGCTGGGCAGCCATCGGGTCGAGATTCGCTTTCCGGCGCCGCTGGCGCCCGGGCGCACGCGGCTGAACTGCACCAAGCCAGCGGGGGACGGGCGCTGGTACTGGTACGGCACGCAATTCTACGTATCCGCGGATTGAGGGCGGCCGGGCGGCGGCAAGGGGGGCCGGAAACCAACTGTCAACCTTCCCCCCCTATCATGGCCGCGTCGCAACCACTCCAGGACCTCTCCGATGCCACCTCTCCGTCGAATCCATGCGGGTCTGGCCGCGCCGACCATGATCGCTGCGGCAATGACAATCGCAACGGGCCTTGTCGCGGGGGTGCCGACCGACCCCGCCCGCGCCCAGGCCGGCGCCGGCGAATCGGCCGTGCTGCTCGCCTACCAGCGGTTCGGCCAGGGCACCAACCCGGACAACCGCGTGCGCATCGAGCAGTTCGAGGCCCATGTCAAGGAACTGGGCAACGGCCGGTACACTGTGATGCCGCTGCCGGATATACTGGATGCGCTGGAAACCGGCAAGAAACTCCCCAACCGGACCGTCGGCATCACGGTCGACGGCGCCTTCCGCTCGGTCTATGAGGAGGCGTGGCCGCGGCTGAAGGCGGCCGGCCTGCCGTTCACGCTGTTCGTGACGACCGACCCGGTCGACCAGGGGCTGCCCGCCTATATGAGCTGGGACCAGATCCGCGAACTCCATCAGGCGGGGGTTTCGCTCGGCATTCATACCGCCGGCTATCTGCGCGCCTCGCGCGCCGATCCCGACACGTTCCGGGCCGATCTGCAGCGGGCCTTCGCCAGCTTCGAGGCGGCGCTTGGCGAGCGCCCGCGGCTGTTCTCCTATCCCAACGGCGAGATGAGCCTGGCCGTCGGCCGGGCGCTCGCCGACGCCGGCATCCGGGCCGCCTTCGGCTATCATTCCGGGCCGGCCAACCCGCGCAGCAACATCATGCACATGCCGCGCTTTCCGATCGTCGAGAACTATGCCGACGACAAGTCTTTCAAGCTGCGGGTCAACACCCTGGCCCTGCCGGTCGTCGATGTCGTGCCCGCCGACCCGCTGGTCGCCGCCACCGATACCGGGAAGTTCGGCTTTACCGTCGATCCTGCGGTCGGCCGCATCCGCGGCGTCAACTGCTTCCATTCGACCTTCGGCCAGCTCGAGGTGACGGAGATCGCCGAGCGCCGGTTCGAGGCGACGCTCGGTCAGCCGGCGCCGAGCGGGACATGGCGGATCAACTGTACGATGCCGACCGGCGGCAAGCGCTTCCGCTGGTTTGGAATGCAGTATTACTCGGCCGACGGTTAGCGGCGCTCAAACGCCCCGGGCCAGTTCGATCAGGGTGTCGCCGAGGGTCGCCCTGTCCAGCGGCCGCAGACGGTTCTTGCGGATGATGTCCCGCAACAGATCCACATACTCGTCGCCCGTTTCGGAATAGCGGCGCAGCTCGCCGGCCAGCTTCGCTCCGTCCGGCGGCCGGCCGGCCCGGCGCATGGCGGCGCGCTGCTTGCGGAATTCGCGGTAGGAACGGTGCGTGTTCAGGTTCAGCAGATAGGCATTGACCGAATCGATCAGCCGGTCGAAGGAGCGGATCTTGTACGTCTTGCCCTCGGGACGCTGCAGGGGCACCAGTCCCCTGCCGCCGGCCGTCGTCCACTGCCCGAAGATGGCGTTGCCCTCGATGGCGAATCGCGACGTCCCCCAGCCGCTCTCGGCGGCCGCCTGTGCGAGGGCCAGCGATGGCGGGACCGTATCGACGCGCAGCAACAGCTCCTCGAGTCGATCCGGCGAACCCTTGTATCGCTTCGCCAGCCTGGCGATCCAGTCCCTCAGGTCCTGCGGCAGCTTCCGGCCGGACGTCCGCCTGTCGATTGCGGCGCGCAGGCGCCGCCGCTCGATGGCGATATGGCCGTTCGCCTCGAGCACCAGCGGCAGGAGAAGTGAGAGGAAGACCGTCTTGCGCCGGTCGATATCGGCCACCTCCGGCAGGTCGCGCGGCAGCATGACCAACCGGAGCCGCGGCACCGGCGCCTGCCCGCTGCGGGTCGCCTCGAGATCATAGGCTGCGCGTTCGAACGCCTCCTGGAGGCCGTCGACCGTGGGGTGGACGATGAATGTCATCGGCGGGCTGACCGCTACGGCGGCGTCCCCAGGGCGCAGCGTAGGGGCATAGCGAATGGCCGGGGCCCGGCCGGCGACATCCGAAATCAGTTCGACCGTAATCAGCAGCGAGACGCCGGCGAGGCCGGCGATCAGGCCCAGCCGGCCCCGGATCGAGCGAAACGCTTCGCGCATTTGCACCGCGTCGTGCTCGCCGGTGGCCGTCACGCCGGAGCCGCCGCCCGCCGCATCTGTGAACGCCGTGCTAGACCGCGCGGACCTCGGTGACCTCCGGGATGTAGTGCCGCAGCATGTTCTCGATGCCCATCTTGAGGGTCGCGGTGGAACTCGGGCATCCGGCGCAGGCGCCGCGCATGTGCAGGTACACGATCCCCTGCTGGAAGGCATGGAAGACGATATCCCCGCCGTCCTGGGCCACTGCCGGACGCACCCGCGTATCCAGCAATTCCTTGATCTGCGAGATGATCTCCGCGTTTTCCTCGTCGATCTCCTCGTCCACCTCGATGGCGGCACCGTCGACAAGAACCGGCTGGCCAGCGGTGAAATGCTCCATGATCACGCCGAGGATGGCCGGCTTCAGAAGATACCACTCGGCTGAGTCGCCCTTGGTCACGGTGATGAAATCGGGTCCCAGAAAGACGCCTTCGACGTCATCGATACCGAACAGGCGTTCGGCAAGCGGGGATTTGCCCGCCGCCTCATCGGGGCTGCGGAAATCCACGGTGCCGTCGGCTAAAACGGTCTTGCCGGGAATGAACTTCAGGGTCGCCGGGTTCGGCGTCTGTTCGGTCTGGATGAACATGTGAGTGTCTCCTGCCGCTTCGGCGTGTTACGTGAAGCAGAAGATTGTCCGCCAGCCCGCGAAAATCAACCCTTACCTCGTCGCGGTATTTGCTCAGCCCGCTCAGGTGACGGCAATGATTTCCTCGTCGCTCAGCGAGCCGGGCACGATGGTCACCGGCACCCGCAGCGAGGCCGATCCCTTGCCGACGATATAGCTGATCAACGGGCCGGGGGCGCCGGATTCGGTGCTGGCGGCCAGCACCAGGATCGAAATCGACGGCTCCTCGTCGAGCAGCTTCAGCAGCTCCTCGCGAACATCGCCTTCGCGCATATGGACCACCGGATAGGTCCCCGACCATTCCTTCACCTCGGCCGACAGACGCTGCATCAGGGCCTCGGCCTCCTCGCGCGCCTCCTCGCGGATGAGGTCGCCGACCGCCATCCAGTGCTGGAACTCCGCCGGCTCCTGGACGAACAGCAGGGCCACCCGGCCGCCGGTCCGCATCGCCCGGCGGGCCGCGAAATGCAGGGCCACCCGCATCTCCTCGCTCTGGTCCACGACGACGAGGAAGACGCGACCGCCATCCTGCTTCTGCGCCGCCTTGGTGTCGTCAACCGCCATTCCGCGCTCTCCTCGACCCTGCCGCGTTGCGGCACCCCATAATGCCACCGGGCTGTCGCCTCCGGCAAACGGTCCATGCCATTAGCCGGCGAGCAGGCGCCGCGCCGCGTCGTGCAGCCCGGCGCCGGCGGCGGCCAGGACCTGACCGCGCGACTCCATCCCGAGCGGCTCACCCTGCCAGTCGGTGATGACTCCGCCCGCGCCCTGCACCACGGGCACGAGGGCGCAGAAATCGTACGCGCTCATGTCATCCTCGACGACCAGGTCGATAAACCCGGAGGCCAGCATGCCATACTGGTAGCATTCGCCCCCGTAGTGGACGAACTTGACCGCCTCGCGCAGCCGTGCATAGGCCGCCGCCGTCGCCGGGTCGCCATCGAACATGTGCGGCGAGGTCGACCACAGCACGGCCTCGGCAAGACCGCCGCGCGGCGCGACGCGCACCGCCTCGCCGTTCATCCGGGTCGGCTGGCCGACGGCGCCGACCCAGCGTTCCGTAAGGGCCGGATGGTCGATGATCCCGAGCACCGGCCGGCCGCCGCGCAGCAGCGCGATCAGGGTCCCGAACACCGGCACGCCGCTGATGAACGCCTTGGTGCCGTCGATCGGGTCGAGCACCCAGACGAACTCCGAGTCCGTCCGCTCGGACCCGTGTTCCTCGCCGAGTACGCCGTGACCGGGCGCTTCCCGTGCGATGATTTCGCGCATGCGGGCCTCGGCCTCGCGGTCGGCCTGGGTGACCGGGGTCTCGTCGGATTTGTCGGCGATCTCCAGCGTCTGGCGGAAGTAATGCAGCGCCACCGCGCCGGCGGCATCGGCCAGGCGCTCGGCCAGCGCCACGAACTCGGGCGGGCAGGTGTCGGCCATCGGCGCCCGGGATTGCCTGCCGGGCCCGCTCAGGGCAGCGGCTTCGGGCTGTCGCTCAGCCCGCGCAGATAGACGATCAGGTCCGCCCGGTCGGAGTCGTTGCTGATGCCGGCGAAGGTCATCCGCGTGCCCTCCGCGAAGGTCTTGGGCGCGGCGAGGAAGGCGTCGAGCTCCTCATAGCCCCAGCTGCCCCCATGTTCCGCCAGCGCGGCGGAGAACCGGTAATCCTCGGCGGCGCCGATGCCGCGGCCGACGATATCCCACAGATTGGGGCCGATCTTGTGACCGGCGCCCTTGTTGGCGCTGTGGCAGGCGGTGCATTTCCTCACCACCTTGGCACCGGCCGCCGGATCAGCCGCGGCGAGCCGGGCCGCAAGATCGTCGCCACCGCCCTCGGCCGGGGCTTCGCTGTCATCCGCCGGCGTGTCGCCGCCGCCGGGGCGCGTGTCGACCATTTCAGTATCCAGCAGCGGATACACCGGCTCGTCGAGCTGGCGCGGCTGGTACAGCATCCAGGAGGCGAGCGCGGCGCCGACGATGATCCAGGCGGCGACCAGCACCGCCCCCGCCAGCTTTGTCAGAAAGAGTGGATCCTTGGTCATGCCCGTATTCCCCGTTCGGCCTTCTCGCGGTGGCGCTGGCGGTATATTCTCTGGGCCGCCGGAAATCAACAGCCGTCCACACCAGCCCGCCGAGTCGCCGCCGAATCATGAGCCGCCCCTCGAACCCCGTTATCGTCATCCCCGCGCGGCTCGCCGCGACGCGGCTGCGCGACAAGCCGCTGGCCGACATCCACGGTGAGCCGATGATCGTCCATGTCTGGCGGCGCGCCGTCGAGGCGGCGATCGGCCCGGTGCTGGTGGCCGCCGCCGAGGAGGTGGTGGCCGAGGCGGTGCGGCAGGCGGGCGGCACGGCGGTGCTCACCGACCCGGCGCTGCCGTCGGGCTCGGACCGCGTCCACCGCGCCGTCGAGGCGTTCGACCCGGACCGGCGGCACGACGCCGTCGTCAACCTGCAGGGCGACCTGCCGACCATCGAACCCGCGGCGGTGCGGGCGGCGCTCACGCCGCTCGACGAGGATGCGGTCGATATCGGAACGTTGGCGGCCGAGATCACCCGCGAGGAGGAGCACGACAACCCGAACGTGGTCAAGGCCATCATCGGGCTGGCGCCGGGCCGGGCGGTCGGCCGCGCGCTCTATTTCACCCGGGCGTCGGCGCCGTGGGGGGACGGGCCGCTGTACCACCACATCGGCCTCTATGCCTTCCGCCGTGCGGCGCTGGCGCGCTTCGTCGCGCTGCCGCCCGGAATCCTGGAGACGCGGGAGAAGCTGGAACAGCTGCGGGCGCTGGAGGCCGGCATGCGCATCGACGTCGCGCTCGTTGACACCGTCCCGCTTGGTGTCGATACTCCGGCCGATCTCGACCGCGCCCGCGCGTTGCTGGCGCCTCGCTGACGGACGATTCCGGCATGACCGACGATACGCGGGCCGGCGGCGCCTCCGCCGGGCAGGACAGCATCATCGCCTTCCAGGGCCACCCCGGCGCCTATTCCGACATGGCCTGCCGGGCGGTGTTCCCGCGGCTCAAGACCATGCCCTGCGCCTCCTTCGAGGACGTCTTCGCGGTGGTGCGCGACGGCGACGCCGGCCAGGCGATGATCCCGATCGAGAATTCGGTGGCCGGACGCGTCGCCGACATCCACCACCTGCTGCCGGATTCGGGCCTGCACATCGTCGGCGAGCACTTCCAGCGGGTGAACCACAAGCTGCTGGCGCCAAAGGGCGGCCGGCTTGAGAGCCTGAAACGGGTGCTGAGCCACGAGCAGGCGCTCTCGCAATGCCGCAACTTCATGCGCCAGCACGGGCTTTCGCCGGAGGTCTATGCCGACACCGCCGGCGCCGCCCAGTTCGTCGCCGAGCAGGCGGACCCTTCCCAGGCGGCGATCGCCTCGCGGCTCGCCGGCGAGATCTACGGGCTCGAGATCCTCGCCGACGACATCGAGGACGCCGAGCACAACACCACCCGCTTCGTCGTCATGCAGCGCGAGCCGATCGACCCGCCGGCCGACGACGGGCCGGTGATCACCTCCTTCGTGTTCCAGGTGCGCAACGTGCCGGCGGCGCTGTACAAGGCGATGGGCGGCTTCGCCACCAACGGCGTCAACATGACCAAGCTGGAATCCTACATGCTCGGCGGCGATTTCAACGCGACCCAGTTCTATGCCGACGTCGAAGGCCACCCGGACCACACCGCCGTGCGCCTGGCGCTGGAGGAGCTCAGCTTCTTCTCGCGCCGGGTCAAGATCCTCGGCGTCTACCCGGCCGACCCGGCGCGCTACAAATAGCGGCGGACAGGGGGCGACGCCATGCCCGTGCCGTTCCGCGAGGTGGTCAGGACCGTCGAGATCGGCCCGATCGAGACCGGTGACGAGCCGGTCCTGCTGCGCGTCGAGATCCTGCACACCGACGGCGCCCGTCCGGCCTATTCGGCGCGGGTCTGGCAGCGCGCGGCAATCCTCCTGCACCCGTCGGAGGCGGAGGATCGGGAGGCGGTCGAGGAGTACCGCACCCTGATCGAGGACGAGACCATCGGCGACGAGGACTTCGCGGCCGACTCGCCGGAGGAGGTGCTGCGCCAGATCCGCCACCGCATCGCCGCCGTCTACTACATCCCGCGATAGCGGCCGGCGCCCTCACCCCGTTTCGTCAAGCCAGTCGCGGATCAGCCGGTAGGAGATCGAATCGCGGCGCGGCAGCCGGAAGGTCGCATCCTCGGGCGAGGCGAGGAGCTCGTCGCGGTGGTACCAGCGGGCCGATTCCAACTCGTCGGTGTTGACCCGCAGATCCGCCGTGCTGGCCCGCCCGTAGAAGCCGAGCATGATCGAGGACGGGAACGGCCAGGGCTGCGAGGAATGGTAGGTGATCGCGTCGATCGCGATGCCGACCTCCTCGAAGACCTCGCGCGCCACCGCGTCCTCCAGGCTCTCGCCCGGCTCGACGAACCCGGCCAGTACCGAGTGCATGCCCTTGGGCCAGATCCGCTGGCGTCCGAGCAGCGCGTGCGCGCCGTGGTGGATCAGCATGATGACGGCCGGGTCGGTGCGCGGGAACACCGGCGCCGCGCAGTCGGCGTTGCCGCAGTGGCGCACGTGGCCGGCCTCCTGCGCCACCGTCTCATGCCCGCAGCGGCCGCAGAAGCGGTGCGCGAGGTGCCAGTGCATCATGCCGCGCGCATAGGCGAGGAGCGCGCCGTCGCCGTGGGAGAGCAGCGGGCCGACGCTGCGCAAATCCTCGAAGCGGCCGATCTCGGCGATCTCGCCCGCCTCGCGATGCGACAGGTCGATGGCGAAATGGGCGATCCCGTCGACCAGGCCGAGCAGCGCCGTCGCCTGCGCCTCGGCGACGAGCCCGGGCTCCGGCGGCAAGAGCTGCGGCGTCGGTGCGCCGTTCAGGTCCACGAGGTTGCGCGCGCGCCACACCGGCACGAGCCGCGTCTGCGGGTCGGCGAGCCGCGCCGCGACCCAGGAGTCGTCGGTGCGCAGATGCGCCGCCCGGTCGATCCCGCCGGCGGCGTAGATGTTGGGCCGCTTCATGGCAGAAAAGGTGGCACGGCGCGGGTGATCTGGCAACGGCGGCGGCGCGCGCGGAGCCGCGGAACGAGCCCATGCGTTAGCGGTTTTTGCGGGATTCGGCCCGGCGCGGCGCCAACGCGGTAACGACTCGTTAAGGAAAGCCCGTAACAGCTTCTTAAGACGAAGCCCTGTTTACTGTGCAATGGCAGCCGGAGGGCGCCCCGCGATCCGACCCGCCCGAGCGGCGCGACGGCCGGCGGAGCACCCGGCAATACCGGCGCCAACGGACAGAACGCACGAAAGGAGCGGAGCGGCGGAAGCGGACAGCGGTGCCGGCCCGGCCACGGGGACCGGCGGAACGCCAATCCCGCCGGCGGCAGCAGACAGGGCGCCGGCGCATCGCGATGACGTTTGCCGCACATCGATCGCCCCTCGGGACTCCTTCAGATGAGGAGGAAGAGTCATGAAATGGATGCGTTTGTTGGGTTACCTGTGTGTGTCGTCGGCGCTGCTCGCGCTGGCGCCCGCGGCGCAGGCGCGGGACGGCCTGACGCCGGCCGAGGAGACGATGTGCGACCCGCTGGCCGACGC
>JBFGQV010000096.1:0-10166 GCA_041563955.1 Alphaproteobacteria bacterium
GCCGATCGCCGACAGCACGTCGGCGGCGCTCTCGACGAGGCCGGCGCCGCGCCGGATCAGGTCGTTGCTGCCGCGACAGCGTGGATCGAGCGGCGAGCCCGGCACCGCCAGCACCTCGCGGCCCTGCTCGTTGGCGAGGCGGGCGGTGATCAGCGAGCCCGAGCGCGGCGCCGCCTCGACCACGACGACGCCCCGCGACAGCCCCGAGATGATGCGGTTGCGGCGCGGGAAGTGGCGCGCCTGCGGTACCAGGCCGGGCGGCGATTCGGCGAGGATCGCGCCCCGCGCGCCGATCGCCTCGTACAGCGGCCGGTTCTCCTCGGGATAGACGATGTCCGGCCCGCCGGCGAGCACCGCGGTGGTGCCGCCCGACAGCGCGCCCTCGTGCGCCGCGGTATCGATGCCGCGGGCCATGCCCGAGACGACGAGGATGCCCTCCGCGGCAAGGCCGGCGGCGATCTCGCGCGCCAGCCGCCGTCCGTTCGCCGAGGCGTTGCGCGCGCCGACGACGGCGACCGCGGGGCGCCGCAGCAGCGCCGCATCGCCGAGCAGGAGCAGCACCGGCGGCGCGTCCTCGACCGCCGCCAGCGCCGGCGGATAGTCGGCCTCGCCCATGAACAGGTGGCGTCCGCCATGCTTCGCGAAATCGGCGATCTCGGCCTCGGCCTGCGCTTTCGGAAACACCGTCAGCCTGCGGCGGCCGCCGCGCGCCGCCAGCGACGGCAGGGCGTCGACGGCCGCCCGCGCGTTGCCGAGATGGCGCAGCAGCTCGCGGAACGTGATCGGCCCGACATGATCGCTGCGGACCAGCCGCAGCCGCGCGACGCGCTCCGCGTCGTCGGCGGGTGCCGGGGGATTGCCGCTGCTCTCCACCTGATACATGCCCCTAAGGTAGCAATAACGCTGCAATTGCCACTATAGCGGGTTGCCGGCGCCATGGCCAGCCCGGCCGCGTGCAATTATCCCTTGCGGCCGATGCGCGGCTCCTCGCCCTTGAGCAGGCGGGTGATGTTCTGGTGGTGGCGGACCCAGATCAGGGCGCAGACGATCGCGACGGTCAGCGCCGTGCGCGGCCCGGCGAAGTACCAGGCGTGCAACGGCGCCAGCGCCGTGGTGACGAGCGCCGACAGCGACGAGATGCGCGCCGTCAGCGCGATCAGCAGCCAGACGCCGACGGCGATCAGGGCCGACGGCCAGGCCAGCGCCGCCAGCGCGCCGAGCCCGGTCGCCACGCCCTTGCCACCCCGGAAGCCGAGCCAGACCGGGAACATGTGCCCGAGCACCGCGGCAACGGCCCCGGCGAGCGCCGCCGCCGGCCCGAACCAGGCGCCGGCGATCAGCGGCCCGGCCGCCCCCTTCGCGGCGTCGAGCAGCAGCGTCAGCGCAGCGAGGCCCTTGTTGCCGGTGCGCAGCACGTTGGTGGCGCCGATGTTGCCCGAGCCGATCTTGCGGATGTCGCCGAGGCCGGCGAGCCGGGTGATGACGAGGCCGAACGGGATCGAGCCGATCAGATAGGCGACGGCGATCGCGATCGCCGCGTCGGGCAGGCTCAGCGTCCAGGCCGCGGAGTCGTTCATTCAGGCTGCCTCCCGCTTCGTCTCGGCGCCGAAGATGGTGCGGCCGTCGACGACGGTGCGCACGACGGCGCCCTGCACCGGCCGGCCGTCGAACGGCGAGTTCTTCGACTTGCTGCGGAACGCATCCTCGTCGATCTGCCACGGCCGCTCGGGATCGATGAGCACGAGGTCGGCCGGCGCGCCCTTGGCCAGGCGCCCGGCCTCGAGCCCCATGCGCTCGGCCGGACGGCAGGTGACTAGCGCCAGCGCCGCCGGCAGCGTCAGGTGCTTGTTGTGATGGAGCTCGAGCGTCAGCGGCAGCAAGGTCTCCAGCCCGATGATGCCGAACGCTGCCTGGGCGAAGGGCAGGCGCTTCGAGTCCTGGTCGTACGGCGCGTGGTCGCTGGCGATGGCGTCGATCGTGCCGTCCTTGACGCCCTCGACCACGGCCTGGCGGTCGTCCTCGCCGCGCAGCGGCGGGCGCACCTTGGCGAAGGTGCGGTAGTCGCCGACCGCGGTCTCGTTGAGCGCGAAATAGTGCGGCGCCGTATCGCAGGTGACGTCGAGGCCGCGTCGCTTGGCGGCGCGGATCGCCTCGATGGCCGCCGCGGTCGACAGGTGCGCGGCGTGGTAGCGGCCACCGGTCGCCTCGACGAGGCGCAGGTCGCGCTCGATCATGATCACCTCGGCCACCGCCGGCAGGCCCGCGAGGCCGAGCCGCGCCGCGATCTCGCCGGCGTTCATCTGGCCGCCCTCGGCGAGCTCCGGCTCCTCCGGATGCTGCACGATCATGTGCCCGAAGGTGCGCGCGTAGCTGAGCGCCCGCTGCAGCGTCTTGGCGTTGGCCACCGCGCGCTCGCCGTCGGTGAACGCGACCGCGCCGGCCTCGCCCATCAGCCCCATCTCGGTCAGCTCGCTGCCGGCCATGCCGCGCGTCAGGGCGGCGTAGCAGTGGATCTTGGCGAGCCGGGTCTCGCGGGCGCGGCGGGCGACGAACTCCATCACCGCGACGTTGTCGATCGGCGGCTCGGTGTTCGGCAGGCAGACCATCGTCGTCACCCCGCCGGCCGCCGCCGCGCGCCCGGCGCTCTCGATGTTCTCCATGTGCTCGTGGCCCGGCTCGCGCAGCTGCACGCGGATGTCGACGAGGCCGGGCGCGAGGCAGAGCCCGCCGCAGTCGACGGTCTCGGCGCCCTCCGGCGCGCCGTCGCCGAACAGGCCCGCGCCGATGTCGGCGATGCGGCCGTCCTCGACCAGCACGCCGCCCGCCGCGTCGAGGCCGCTCGCCGGGTCGATCAGGCGGGCGTTGACGTAGGCCGTGCGGTATTTCGGCGCCGGGCTCATGACGGCACGTTGCCCAGCAGCTCGCGCGTCAGCAGGTCGAGGCAGGCCATGCGCACGGCGACGCCCATCTCGACCTGCTCGCGGATCACCGAGCGGTCGATGTCGTCCGCGAGTTCGGAATCGATCTCGACGCCGCGGTTCATCGGCCCCGGATGCATGACCAGCGCGTCCGGCCGCGCCGCCGCCAGCTTCTCGCGGTCGAGCCCGAAGAAGTGGAAGTACTCGCGCACCGACGGCACGAAGCGGCCCTGCATGCGCTCGAGCTGGAGGCGCAGCATCATGACGATGTCGCAGTCGGCGAGGCCGCGCCGCATGTCGTGATAGACCTCGACGCCGAAGCGCTCGATCGCCCCGGGCAGCAGCGTCGGCGGCGCCACCACGCGGACCCGCGCGCCCATGGTCTGCAGCAGAATGATGTTCGAGCGCGCGACGCGGCTGTGCAGCACGTCGCCGCAGATCGCCACGGTGAGGCCCTGCAGCCGGCCCTTGCGGCGGCGGATCGTCAGCGCGTCGAGCAGCGCCTGCGTCGGGTGCTCGTGGCTGCCGTCGCCGGCGTTCATGACGGCGCAGTTGACCTTCTCGGAGAGCAGCTTGACGGCGCCGGAATCGCTGTGGCGGACGACGAGCACGTCGGTGTGCATGGCGTTCAGCGTCATCGCCGTGTCGATCAGCGTCTCGCCCTTCTTGATCGCGCTGGTCGAGACCGACATGTTGATGACGTCGGCGCCGAGCCGTTTGCCGGCGAGCTCGAACGAGGTGCGCGTGCGCGTCGAGCTCTCGAAGAACAGGTTCATGACGGTGCGGCCGCGCAGCAGCGACAGCGTCTTGTCGGGCTTGCGGCTCTGCTCGACGTAGGAGTCGGCGAGGTCTAGCACCATGCCGATGGTCGCCGCCGAAAGCCCCTCGATCCCCAGCAGGTGCCGGTGCGGAAAACGCAACGAGGAATCGGCGTCGGCGCTCATGGGCCGCGACTATAGCCCCCGCCGCCGCGGCGCGACAAGCGCTTGCTCGGGGCGGGCGGGCGGTCGGGCGACGCTCTGCGCATCGCCCGGTTCCGGGGCAGGTTTCCATGCGCACGCCGCCCCCTCCCGCGGGGGAGGAGGCGGCCATGCACGGGGCGTGGCAGGTCAGGGTGCCCGGGCGACGGGCGCTACTCGGGCGGCTGCGGCAGGCAGATGCTGGTTCCCAGGCATTTGACCTTGCCGTCGACAGCGGCACCGTCGGTCGTCCGCACGATCGAGAGGTTGGTCGCCGTGACGTCGCCCGCGACGGTCGAATTCCCCGTCAGGTCGAGTTCCGACAGGATGTCCACCTGAACGTCTCCGGCGATCGCCGACGACCGACGGACGAAGAGATGCGACTGGTGCGCGGCGACGATATTGCCGGTCACCCGGCCGGGCCGCAGGTCGAGGAAGCTGTTGCGGTCGAGGCTGATCGCGACGTCGCCGCCGCCGGTATTGTCGACGGTGTCGCCGCGGGCGCGATAGGTGCCGTGCTGGTAGATGGCGACGCCCTCGTTCGCGCTGTTCCTGATCGTGTTGTTGCGGCCGCTGACGACGCTGCCGACCGATGCGCACAGCCCCCAGCCATTACCGTCGATCGTGCTGTTTCGGACATCGGCGAACGAGCCCATGAACACGAGAACGCCGCATTCCAGGGAGCCGGTGACGAAGATGTTGTCGACCGTCGCCGAGGCGCCGTTCATCACCAGGACTCCCTCGAACGCGATCCCGGGCACGGTCACCGTCATGTTCCGGATCGTGAAACGCTTTGCGCCGACGACGCTCAGCGTACCGGCAATTTCGCCATTGGCGCCGCCGGCGATCGTCACGTCGTCGACGGACACGAACACGTCCTCGGTGCAGGTGCCGTTCACGAACACGTCCTTGTGTCCCAAGGCGATGGCGTCCGAAATTCCTGGAAACGTGCCGCAATTGACGGTGATCGCGGCTTTGGCGGATGCAAGGCCGATCGTCGTTCCGGCAAGCGCCGCGAGGCCGGCCACGAGAAGATTCCGCATCATCGCTCGATCCTCCATGTCTCTCTCTGGGAACGGTCCGCTCCCTCGATGCGGCCGAAGC
This sequence comes from Alphaproteobacteria bacterium, assembly GCA_041563955.1. Taxonomy (GTDB): domain Bacteria; phylum Pseudomonadota; class Alphaproteobacteria; order UBA8366; family JADFVY01. The sequence continues at coordinate 4,982 of JBFGQV010000096.1, forward strand.
GGCATTGCGAGACGGCGGTCCGGAGCATCGAGGATGCCGTGTCGGACGGGAAATGCGAACGCCGACGGATTGCCGTCGACGGTCGAAGCGGCGGCCGAGCCGCCGTCCGCCGCAGACGGAGACGCGGCGCGTGATGGTTCGGAGCACCGTAATTCGGTAATTCGGAAACACGTAATTCGGGGACAAAATACTTATGTCGCTTCGGATTAAGTATTGTGTCCCCGAATTACCTCGAATTACCCGAACTACCCGCCAACCGCCCCGGCGGCGCGCAGCGCCTCGAGCTCCGCCTCGTCGATCCCGAGCAGCTCGCGCAGCACCTCGCCCGTGTGCTGGCCCAGCGTCGGCGGCGCGTGCCGGTAGTCGGGCGGCGTCTCCGACATGCGGATCGGGCTCGCCACCAGCGGCACCGTGCCGGCGCCGGCCAGCGGGTGCGGCATCGCGATCGTCATGCCGCGCGCCTGCACCTGCGCATCGGCGAACACCTGGTCGAGCCGGTTGACCGGCGAGCACGGCACCTGGCGCGCGCGCAGCCCCTCGAGCCACCACGCCATCGGCTTCGCGCGCATGAGCTCCGCGATCATCGGGATCAGCGCCTCGCGGTTGCGGCAGCGCCCGTCGTTCGTCGCGAAGCGCTTGTCGTCGGCCAGCTGCGGCGCCTCCGCCAGCGCGCAGAAGTCGCGGAACTGGCGGTCGTTGCCGCAGGCCAGCACCATGTGCCCGTCGGCGGTCTCGAACACCTGGTAGGGCACGATGTTGGGGTGGCCGTTGCCGCGGCGCGGCGGCACCTGGCCGGAGACCAGGTAGTTCTCCGCCTCGTAGGCGAGCCACGCCACCTGCGTGTCCAAGAGCGCCATGTCGATGTGCTGGCCGCGCCCGCTGCGGTCGCGGTGGCGCAGCGCCGCCAGCATCGCCGTCGCCGCGTACATGCCGCACATCATGTCGGCGATGCCGACGCCGACCTTCATCGGCTCGCCCTCGGGCTCGCCGGTCAGGCTCATGATGCCGCCCATCGCCTGGGCCAGGTAGTCGTAGCCGGCGAACGCGGCGTACGGGCCGGTCTGGCCGAAGCCGGTGATCGAGCAGTAGACGAGGCCCGGGAACTCGCCTTTGAGGTCGTCCCAGGCGAGGCCGTAGCGCGCAAGGTCGCCGGTCTTGAAGTTCTCGACGACGATGTCGCATGCGCCGATCAGCCGCCGCGCCAGCGCCTGGCCCTCGGCCCGCGCGATGTCGATCGCGACCGAACGCTTGTTGCGGTTGGCCGACAGGAAATACGCGCTCTCGCTGGTCTCGTTGCCGTCGGCGTCGGTGACGTAGGGCGGGCCCCACAGCCGCGTGTCGTCGCCGCGGCCCGGGCGCTCGACCTTGATCACGTCGGCGCCGAGGTCGCCGAGCACCTGGGTGCAGCTCGGGCCCGCGAGGATGCGGGTCAGATCGAAGATGCGGACGCCGTCCAGTGCGCCGGCCATCGCCGGGGTCCTTTCGTCCGTGCCATGGGTCGGGGACGGAAGGTGTGCCGCGCGGGCGCGCGCCGGTCAAGGGGGAGGGGGATCAGATGCTGGGGCGAGGGCGCATGCCGGCCACGGGCCCCTATGCCGGTTTCCCGCCCCGATTTGATGCGGCGGGCGCCGACGGTTTACCTTGCTGCTGGTACTTCCGGGCTGGAACCACGCGGGGAAAAACCAGAACATGCGCGCGATCTGCGGCAAATCGGTGCTCGATGTCTTCCCGGAACCGACGTCACTGGAAAGGCAGGAAGTCCTGTACAGGGTCGTTCTGGATGGACGCGCATTTGGATCGATACGGCTGATGAAATGGGATTCACCGGGCGTCTGCTTCGGTCCGACCCATGTAGCGGTTTGGGGCGGCCTGAGCGTGTTTCACACATCGCGGGACGCTGCGCGGCTGGAGGAGCGCCAATTCCCGTTCCCCGTTAGTCGAGTGTTTCAGCTGTCAGGCGCGTGGTGCGTCGTTGCGGAACTCGCGGTGACCCTTGCCGATCTGGAGACGATGGAGGAGTTGGCGAAGGTCGACAGCGACGACGTCATCATGGCGTGTTGGTGGCAGGGGGACGTGCTGTTCATCGAGGATTTCAACAAGGCAGTGCTGCGGATCGCCGTCGATGCGCGCAATCGACGGCTCGAACTCGCGCCATAGGACGGGTCACGGCCCGTGGAAACAAAACAGGAGAGGGGGCAGGCTTGCGTTATTGCGTATCGACCGGTCCCGGCGCCGGCCTCCCGCCCCGGCGCGCGGGTGCCGGAACCCCCCTTCCGGCGGCGTCTGCCATGTGATGCCGCGTCGCGGATACGGCGGCAGCGGGCGGGGACATGCAGAAAAAATGGACGGGGTAAAAAATGCAATAATGCAAGCCTGACCCCGTTACAAAGTGTTTGGAGCGCGGTAGCTCAGAAGCAAGGTTGGAAGGTAATCGAAGGTAGAGTGTCTGTTAGAAACGCTGCAGGCGAATTGCGTGTATACGATGGTGTTGCTATTAGTCCAAGCGGGCGCTTCATAGGTTTGGAAGTAAAATCGGGCTCGGCGAATCTGACAGCTTATCAGCGCGCATTTGATCGTGGTGTAAACACGTTCAACCAGGCTGTGGGAGTTGGGAGCCACCGGGGTTTGTCTGTGCAGCGATCTCTGTTAATCAACGTCCCATGACTTCCGCTTACGATCGCAAAAGGGCAAAATCTAACTTTGTCAGGATGTTAGAGGACGAACTCGATAATCCCCTGACTGCACGAGGCTTTAGTAGAAGGTCTGGATCGACAATATACAAACGACAGTTGGTGCAAGTTATTCAGGAGATTAGCGTTTATGCCGATTATTTCCCGCGTTACGAGCCTGCCGCACAAGCACATGTCCATGCTAATTTCGCACTGAAGATGCCCGAGGTGTCGAAAGAGGCGCTGAGACTGGTGGGGGGCAATAAATGGCTATTGGCAAATGCTCCGGAGATCATCGTAAACCAGCCAATTGAATTCGCCGCCCCAAAAGAGCAACGCGAGCGTTGGTTTGCATACGAAACTGGAGATTATTCAAGAATTGGCAGAGCGATCTGCATGCTCATCGAGCAATGGTTATCCAAATTATTAGAGGAATTTGAGTCCCCGGAAGATCTAATCGCCATCTACGAAAAATCGGATGATCGCGTTCTAATGCAGCGCCACTCATATATTTACGTAGCCGCTGCTTACATGTTGAAGGGTATGAAGGACAAAGCCCGGGAAGTGATGGTAGAAAACTTGGGAAGTCCCGGACTTCGCAAGATCTATGCGCCGGTATACGAAAATTTGAACGCGAAAAATATTTGAGGAGTTCCGGGGAGTTCGGGGAGTTCCGGGGACAGTTTGCTTAACTCTCATCGAGTTCCTGGGACAGCATACCCATAACAGGGTCAGGCTTGTAACAGGGTCAGGCTTGCGTTATTGCATTACAGCCCGCCCCGGTGCTAGCCTCGCGGCATGGCTCGAAAGCCCCGTATTCATATTCCCGGCGGCGTCTACCACGTGATGCTGCGCGGCAATGGCGGGCAGGAGATCTTCCTCGATCCCGGAGACGGCGCGCGGTTCCTCGAACTCGTGGCCGAGGGCGCCGGGCGCTTCGGCTTCCGCTGCCACGGCTACTGCCTGATGCCGAACCACGTCCATCTTGTGCTGCAGGCCGGCGCGGCGCCGCTGTCGCGTGCGATGCAGAACCTTGCCTTCCGCTATACCCGGCACGTCAACGGGCGCGAGCGGCGCATCGGCCACCTGTTCCAGGGCCGCTACAAGGCGATCCTCGTCGACGCCGAGAGCTACCTCCTTGAGCTGGTCCGCTACGTGCATCTCAACCCGGTGCGCGCCGGCCTGTGCGAGCGGCCCGAGGCCTGGCGCTGGAGCGGCCACCGGGCCTATCTCGGCCGCGCCGCCGCGCCCTGGCTGACGACGGACTGGGTGCTCTCGCTGCTGGCCCCGCGCGAGGGCGACGCACGGGCGGCCTATCGCGCCTTCGTCGCCGACGGCATGGGCGAGGGGCGGCGGGTGGAGTTCCACGCCGGCAATGGCGGCGGCGGGCGGCTGCTGGGGGACGATGCGTTCGTCGCGCGGGCGCTGGCCGAGGCCGGGCAGGCACCTGCGCAGCCGCCGCCGCTCGATGCGATCCTCGCCGCGGTGGCCGATACCTACGGCGTCGACGTCGCGGCGCTGGCCGGCCCGGGCCGGACGCGGCGCCTTTCGCAGGCGCGGGGGCTGGCGGGTCTGCTCGCGCGTGAGACCGGCGCGGCGCCGCTCGGCGATCTCGCGGCCCGGTTCGGCCGCGATCCTTCCAGCCTCAGCCGGGCGCTGCGCCGCGTCGCCGATACGGCGGCAGCGGGCGGGGACCTGCGGGAACGGATGGACGCGGTCAAAAATGCAATAATGCAAGCCTGACCCCGTTACGCCGCATCGCAAAACGTGACGCTGAAGATGATCGTGTACCCGTGATTGAAGCCAAGAAGGCAGCTGCCGCATACCGGATCGGCGATGCAATCATTCTCCATGCATCTTCGCGAACGACCGCCGGCCTGTGGATTCTGAGCACTCCCGTGCTTGCCTGCGACGCAGGCGACACCCTGCAACTGGGAAAAGGAATTCTTGCGGCCTTGGAGGGGTCCGTGGACGGCGTGCCACATCCAACCTCTTGGAAAGGCCGTTTCGATCCAGTCCTTCGGTTGGCCGGTGTCCGGTCGTGGCGCAGCTTTGCAAGAACCGCGTCATGCGTGGAGATCGAATGTGACAAAGCTTCTATGAAGTTTGAGCCCACGCGCAACTTGGGACCCAAGGAGGGCTATGAGCCTCTGCCCGGGAAATCGCACCATATTTCGTTAGCCAGTGGTGATAATGATTACGGTCACGACGACGCATGTGCCGATATGCTTGGGCGAGCGCTCCTGGCTGCCTTCGCCGACTGCGAATAATCGGGATCGTATTGCTTGCCGTAATCGGCGACTGGAGGAAACCGGTAGTTCCGGGGACAGTATATTTAACTCTCGACTCCTCCCGCTCCACGCGTCCTGTCCCCCCGCCACGGCCAGGCTCGCCCGCGTCGTCGTCCCCGGCATCCCGCACCACGTCACGCAGCGGGGCAACCGGCGGCTGCAGACGTTATTCTCGCGGGCCGACTAGCGCGCCTTTATCGCGCTCCTCTCCGGGCACTGCCGGGA
>JBFGQV010000097.1:0-10136 GCA_041563955.1 Alphaproteobacteria bacterium
GCCGCGTCGCGCGGATCGACGATCGTGACCCCGGGCCGCGCCGATGCGGCGATGAATCCCGCGCCGTGCGGCATGACGCCATGGGTGATCGTCGGGCCGTCCTCGACCACGAGCACGCGCCAGCCGTCGACCGCCGCCGGGTCGTCCAGTCGCACCGGCGAGGCGGCGCGCAGGATCGGCCGCTCCGGCAGCACGGCGCGGATCTCGGAGTCCACCGCCGCGACCTGCTCCGGTGTCGCCGCATCGGTCTTCATGATGATGACGAGGTCCGCCATCCGCAGGACCGCCTCCCCGGGATGATGGCTGGTCGCCTGGCCCGGGCGCAGGGCGTCGGCCAGCACGATCAGGAGGTCGGGGCGCAGCATCGGGAAGTCGTTGTTGCCGCCGTCCCACAGGATCACGTCGGCCTCGCGCGCGGCCGCCGCCGCGATTTCGGCCTGGTCGACGCCGGCGAAGACGATATTGCCGTCCGCGAGGTGGGGCTCGTATTCCTCGCGCTCCTCGATCGTGCAGTCGGCCACGTCCAGATCCGCCGGGCCGGCGAAGCGCTGACAGCGCTGGCGCTCGAGGTCGCCGTACGGCATCGGGTGGCGCAGCACGGCGGCGGTGAGCCCCCGCTCGCGCAGCAGACGGGACAGATGCCGGGCCGTCTGCGACTTGCCGCAGCCCGTCCGCACGGCGCACACCGCGACCACCGGGGCGCCGGCTTCGAGCATCGTCGCGTCCGGCCCGAGCAGCCGGAAATCGGCGCCGGCCGCGAGCACCCGGGAGGCCGCGTGCATCACGGTCGCATGGGCAACGTCGCTGTAGGCGAACACCGCTTCGTCGATCCGCAACTCCCGGCACTGTGCGGCGAGGTCGGTTTCGGGGAGCACCGGGATCCCCTCGCGATAGAGCGGCCCGGCGAGGGACGGCGGATAGCGGCGCCCCGCGATGCCCGGGATCTGCGTCGCCGTGAAGGCGACGACCTCGTGGCGCGCGTCGTTGCGGAACACGACGTTGAAGTTGTGGAAATCGCGCCCCGCGGCGCCCATGATGAGAACGCGGCGGCGGGTGTCCTCGGTCATGCGGGTGCTCCTTGCGGCAACGATATTGGCGCGTGCGGGGCCGCGGCGCCTTGATATGGCTCATGGCTTGCAGGCACCGGCGCCGGGCCATAATCTTTGCCGGGCAGTCGGCGAGGACAGGACAGGGCAGGGATCGATGGGCCGGCAGAACGAAAAGAACATCGGAACCTTCGACTACGTCATCGTCGGCGCCGGCTCGGCCGGCTGCGTGCTGGCCAACCGCCTGTCGGCGGACCCGGATGTCACCGTGCTGCTGCTCGAGGCGGGCGGCCGCGACAACTACCTCTGGATCCACATCCCGGTCGGCTACCTCTATACGATGAACAACCCGCGCACCGACTGGTGTTTCAGGACCGAGCCGGATGCCGGGCTGAACGGCCGCGCGCTCGACTATCCGCGCGGCAAGGTGCTGGGCGGCTGCTCGTCCATCAACGGCATGATCTACATGCGCGGCCAGGCGCGCGATTACGACCAGTGGCGCCAGATGGGCAATACGGGCTGGAGCTGGGACGACGTGCTGCCCTATTTCACCCGCTCGGAGGACCATTACCTTGGCGCCGACGACCACCACGGCGTCGGCGGCGAGTGGCGCGTCGACAAGCCGCGCCTGTCCTGGGAGATCCTCGACGCCTGGATCGAGGCCGCGGAGCAAAGCGGGATTCCGCGCACCGACGACTTCAACCGCGGCAACAACGAGGGCGTCGGCTATTTCCAGGTCAACCAGAGGGGCGGTTGGCGCTGGACGACGGCGAAGGCGTTCCTGCGCCCGGCGATCAAGCGCCCGAACCTGACGGTGCTGACCGGGGCGCATGCCCGGACGCTGCGCCTGGACGGAAGCCGCGTGCGTGGCATCGCGTTCTGGCACGACGGCGCCGAGGCCTATGCGGAGGCGGCCGGCGAGCTGATCCTGTCGACCGGTTCGGTCGCCTCGCCGGTGATCCTGCAGCAGTCCGGCGTCGGGCCCGGCGACCTGCTGCGCGAACATGGCATTGCGGTGCGCCACGAGTTGCCGGGCGTCGGCGAGAACCTGCAGGACCATCTGCAGATCCGGCCGGTGTTCAGGGTCAGCAACACGGTGACGCTAAACCAGCGCGCCAACAGCCGCATCGGCCGGATTGCCATGGGGCTCGAATACGCGCTGTTCCGCTCCGGCCCGCTGTCGATGGCGCCGAGCCAGCTCGGCTGCTTCGCGAAGAGCGATCCGTCCCAGGAGACGCCGAACCTGGAGTTCCACGTGCAGCCGCTGTCGACCGAGAAGCTCGGCGAGGCGCTGCACCCGTTTCCCGGCTTCACCGCCTCGGTCTGCAATCTGCGCCCGGAAAGCCGCGGCACTGTCCGCCTGCGCGATGCCGATCCGCGCAGCAAGCCGGTGATCAAGCCGAACTACCTGTCGACGCCGGGCGACCGCAAGGTCGCCGCGGAGGCGCTGCGCCTCGCACGCCGCATCGCCGCGGCGCCGGCGCTGGCGCGCTTCGAACCGCAGGAGCTGAAGCCCGGCGCGCACCTTTGCGGCGACGCTGAGCTGGCGCGGGCCGCCGGCGATATCGGCACCACGATCTTCCATCCGGTCAGCACCTGCAAGATGGGTCAGGACGACATGGCGGTGGTGGATGAGCGGCTGCGGGTCCGCGGGCTGCAGGGCCTGCGCGTCGTCGACGCCTCGATCATGCCGACCATCACCTCCGGCAACACCAACTCGCCGACCATCATGATCGCCGAGAAGGCCGCCGACATGATCCGCGAGGACCGCAGGGCCGGTGCGGCCGCCTAGGCGCCGAGGCGGGCCGGCGCGGCCGCCATCGCCACGGCACCGCCCAGACCCCCTTGCTTCCTATCGGGCGCGGTGGGCAGGCGCAGGCTAGTCGCCTGCAAGGCCGGCCTTGCCCGTCCGCCGCACGAACCGCATCGTCTTGGCGAATTCCGCGGGCTCCGTCTGCGGCAGCGAGCAGAAGGCGCCGACGCAGACATAGGCCGTCGCCTTGCCGTCCACCTGGTCCTTGTACCGGGCGGGGTGGCCGTCGGGCAGCACGGCGCCGGGGGCGATCACCTGCAGCACGCGGCCTGGCAGGGACGTTCGCCAGGCTTCCCCCAGCAGCGCATCGGTTCCCGCCCGGCCCCGCGCGCCGACGATGACCACCTGCACCGCGCCGGCCAGCGTATCGGCGGCGGACAGCATCGCGCCATGGTCGATGGGACGCCTCAGGGTGTCGGCGCCGAAGGCTGCGAGCGTCCGCTTCGCGCGGTCTCGCCAGGCGCCGTCGCCGGTCATGTAGTACAGCCGCGCCATGAGCTCCGCCATGGCGGCGTTGCCGGACGGATACTGCCCGTCGTACCCGATCTTCAGCGTGGGCAGCGCCGGGTCGGCGTCGGCGGCGACCTGATAGAAACCGCCGGTTTTGTCGTCCCAATGGTGCAGCGCCAGTCCTGCTTGGGCCCGTGCCGTTTCGAGATAGACGGGCTTGCCCGTCACTTCGTAAAGCGTCAGCGCCGCGATGCCTATCAAGGCGAGGTCTTCTGTGGTCGCGCGCCCGACCTTCCGGCCGTTGCGGACATAATGCCAGCCGCGGTCCGCGCCCAGCGGTTCGGTCGCCATCAACTCAAAGGCCTGCTCCGCCGCGGCGAGCCAGTCCGGCCGGCCAAGAGCGGCGCCGGCCTCGGCAAGGGCGGCAATCGCCAGGCCGTTCCGGTCGGCGACGGCCTTGTCGTCGAGATCGGGGCGCGGGCGTCGTGCGCGGGCGTCGAACAGGCGCTCGCGCGCACGGGTCAGACGGTCCTCGACGGCACCCGCGGGAATGCCGAACGCCGCAGAGAGTTCGTCCGTCGTCGCCCCCAGCCTGTGCAGGACGTTGACGCGCTTCCAGTTGCCGCCGGCGGTCACGCCGTAGGCCTGTTTGAAGAGCGGCGCATCGGCACCGAGCACCCGCTCGATCTCCGCCGCCTCCCAGACGTAGAAGGCGCCTTCCACCTTCGCGCCGCCCTTGTCCAGGCTGTCGGCGTCCAGCGCCGCACCAAAGGCGCCGTTCTCCATGCGCATCTCGCGCAGCAGGAAGGCGACGGTCGCCTCCACGCGGTCCTTCAGCAGGGGCGAGCCGGTCTCGCGCCAGACCTCGGTCATGAGCGCGACCATCTGCGCGTTGACGTCCAGCATCTTCTCGAAATGCGGGACGCGCCAGGCGGGGTCCTCGGTATAGCGCGCGAAGCCGCCGCCGAGATGATCGTACATCGCGCCCTGCGCCATGGCCTCGACGGCCGCGACCACCGCCTCCCGGTATGCGTCATCGCCGCTGCGCAGCCAGGCGCGCCACAGAGCAAGCGTGGCCGGGACGCGCGGGTATTTCGCCGCCTGCCCGAACCCGCCCTCGAACGGATCGATATCGGCAAGCATCGTGCGTCGGGCGATGTCCAGTTGGGCGGGCGTCGGCGGCGCCGCGCCGGGCGCCGATCGGTTGCCCCGCTCGAGCGCCGCGAGGATCCTGTTTCCGTACAGCTCTGCGTTCGCGGGATCGTTCCGATACGCATCGGACATGGCGGCCAGGATGTCCCGGAACGCCGGCACGCCCCGCTCTTCTTCCGGCGGGAAGTAGAGGCCGCCGTAGAACGGCCGTCCGTCCGACGTCAGGAACATGTTGAGCGGCCAGCCGCCCGGCAGCCCCATGTGCGAGGCCGCCTGCTGATACAGCGCATCGACGTCCGGCCGCTCCTCGCGGTCGACGATGACGTTGACGAAGTTCGCGTTCATCATGGCGGCGGTGTCCGGGTCGGTGAAGTTCTCGTCCTGCATCACATGGCACCAGTGGCAGGCGAGGTAGCCGATCGACAGGAAGACCGGCCGACCGCTTCGCCTGGCCTCGGCCAGCGCCGCCTTGCCCCACGGCCACCAGTCGACCGGATCGTCCGCATGCAGCAAGAGGTAGGGGCTGGTGGCGCCGGCCAGGCGCTCTGCCGCCGCGCCCGGTTTGGCCGCGAGGGACAGGACCAGCAAGGCGGCGAGAGCCGCTGCGATCGGGATTCTCATCCTGGAAACCTTTGCATGGAACGAGATTTGGTCATCACGAGGCTGCAAAGCAGCCGTGGCGATCCAGAAAAGGGCTCGTTTCCGCGGCTTCCTGGATTGCCGCGTCGGCCGTCGGCCTGCTCGCAATGACCATCTGGTGTTCCGTGCAAAGGTCTCCATCGCGCGATCATACGTTATTGCGGCAAACGCGCGCATCAAAGTCCTGTGTGTATCGGGGGCAGAGACGTTTCGGGTCTCTCAGCCGCGCGCCGCAAGGATCGCCGCCGCCAGCTCGGCAAAACCGGCGGCGCCGCGCGCCTCGGCAATCCAGGCGGGCTCCGCCGCCAATTTCCCGGCGAAGTCCCGCACGTTGGCGACGCCGACGGCGTTCGGGAAGAAGGCGAACATCGGGGCGTCGTTGGGCGAGTCGCCGGCGAACACGATATCGTCGCGCTGATCGTCGATATCGCGGCTGAAGGATTCCGCGAAGGCCCGCCGCGTCATCGCCAGCTTGTCGAAATCGCCGAACCAGCCGTTGACGTGGATCGAACTGACCTTGGCGACCGCCCCCGCCGCCTCGAACATCGCGACGATGCGCTCAACCGCCTCGTCGGTAAGACGGTCCACATCCTCCGCGTAGTCGATCGCCAGGTCCGCTTCGCGATAAGGCTGGTCCGCAGCGACCGCGGAACCGGGGACGGCCGCCGTGATCTCGCGCGCCAGGACCGCCAGCCTGTCGCGGTCCGCAGCCCGTTGCGCCGCGCTCTTCCAGTAGACCCGGTGCATGCGCCGCTCCGCGTGGTCGTAGCGGAAGAAGAGGGCGCCGTTCTCGCCGACCACCCCGTCCACCGGCCACATGCGGGCGATGTGGTCGCACCAGCCGGCCGGCCGCCCCGTGATCGGCACGACCCGGATGCCCGCCGCCTGCAGGCGCTCCATGGCATGCAGGCTCGCGGACGGCAGGCGGCCCCGGTCGGTGATCGTATCGTCGATATCGCACAGCACGAACCGCACCGCGCGCCGCGCGGAGACCGGAAACGCCGACAGCGGATTCATTGTGGTCATGGCGCGTCGGCCGCCGGCTCGGGATTGCCCGCAAGGCATCTCTGGATCGCACGAATCTGGTTGGCGACCCCGGTCTCGCCGGCGGCGAAGGCGTTGTCGAAGATCGCGGTGCCGATGGTGAAGGCATCGGCGCCGGCGCGCGCGAGATCGGCCAGCTGCGCCGTGCTGCAGACGCTGCCCGCGACGATGAGGCGGCCGCCTCCCAGCGCCGCCCGCGCCGCGCGCACGAGATCCAGCGGCTCGGCCTCGATGGCGCGATAGGCCAGCAAATCGGCGCCGGCGCAGCCACTGGCCATGAAGGCCGCGCAATGGCCGGCGATCTCGGCGGCCGACCCGGCAAGGCGCGTCGGATGCCCGGTCGGGTGCCCCGGGAAGGGGCAATAGTCGATGCCGGTCCCCTCCAGGATCCGCAGTACCTCGTCCACCGCCGTGCCGCCCAGCAGGTGGTCGACACCGATCTCCACCGCGAGCCGTGCGGCGGCGACGCAATCCTCGGCCGATGGGCTCACCACCTCGAGATAGCTGGCGGCCTCCATGGCCCCGATCCGGTCGCTCAGCTGCCGCAGCATCGGCCGGTCGACGCCGACGTCCTTGAAGCCGACATGGCGGAGTGCCAACCCTTCGAGCGCGTCCAGCAGCCGCAGCCCGTCGGCGACCGTCTCGTCGCCCCGCGTCAGCATGAAGATGAAATCCATGTCGCCTCTCCGGCACAGGATCGTGCGCGCGAATTATGCATGGTCTGCGGAGCGGCGACACGGGAAATGCGCCCGCGCGGGCGGGCGAATCGACACGGGCGGCCGAAACCGCCCTCTACCCGTCGCCGCACAGGATCGCAAGCCCCTCCCGGCTCAGCGCCCGGGCCCGCTCCACGTTCCGCGCCATCGCCATGAAATGAATCCCTGAACCCTCGACCATCCGCTGCGGCGTCAGCAGCACGAGTCCCTCGTCGGTCTCGCCGGGCCGGAACAGCAGGCGACCGAGCCGGTCAATCGCGGTGTCCACCGGCAGCGGCGCCATGCCGACGGCGCGGTGCTGCACGATCCGGAACGGCCGCCGGCGCCAGTCGCCGACCAGCCGGTTGGCCAGCGTCATCGGCATCGAGACGCCGCCCCAGCGCCCGTTGCATTCGATCCAGTGCAGCTCCGCCGCGTGCAGCGTCCGGCCGGCAAGCACCGCATCGAAGCTGCAGCGGCCGTAATAGCCGATGGCCTGGAGCAAAACGGCGATCCGCATCCCTTCCGCGGCCAGCCGGTCCAGCCAGCGCTGCGGCAGCTCGGCCGGCGCCGCACCGACGAACATGCCTTGCCGGCCCTCGACGCGCTGCTCGAACACGCCCTCGACGACCGGCGGGCCGTCGGCCCGGGCCGGTATCCACATTTGCACCGAGGGCGAGGCCAGGGTCGGGCTGTCCCACACGCCGACGAGGAGCGGGAACTCGCCGTCCCAGGACAGGCTGGCCAGGATCCGGGTCAGCCAGTCGCGCAGCTGCTCCGGCGATCGGGCCAGCACGTCCTCGGACGACAGCACGATGTTCCCCTGCGAGCCGGCACTGTCCGGCACCTTGACCACGAGCCGCTCGTGCCGTCCCGCGAGGACCGCCATCTCCCGCGCCATTGCCGCCGGCCCGTAGGCGTACCAGGTCGGCGGCAGGGCGCGGCGGTCCAGCGCCTCGGCCACGCGGTCGGCGAACCACAGCTTGTCGTTTGCGCGCCGGGTCAGCCGCGGCGGCGGCGCCGCGACATGGACCAACTGCCCGGAGCGGGCGGCGATCTCGCGCGCCAGCAGCCACACGTCGGCGCTGCCGAGATAGGGGATCACCGAGAGGCCGCCCCGCCTGCGCGCGCACTCGGCGAGCCGGCTCATGGCATCGGCATCGCGCAGCACCAGCGCGGTGACGCGGTCCACCGCGCTGTGCGGCGGCGGCTCGATGATCTCGGCGCGGCCGAGCTGCAGGATATCCAGGCAATAAGCCTCGAACGCCGCGATCCGCGGGCCGGCGATGGTCACGAAGTCGCCGTCCCCGGCCAGCAGCAGCGCCCGGTATTCGGTGTGCGGGTCGCGCAGCGCGGTATAGAGGGCGAGCCCGTGGTGATCCTCGAGGATGAGAGCCGGCCGGTCCCCCGCCATGCCGGGCCGCACGAGGCTGCCGAAATCGGTGGCGCCGCCCAGCGCCGGCTCGTCCGCCAGCAGCCGTGCCGCCAGCTCGTCCAGCTGCGCCCGTTCGTGGGATGACAGCGCCGGCAGGGCCTGCGGCACGATGGGCATAGAGGCGCGCGTCGGCGGCGCGACGGCCGTCCGACCCGTCCGTTTTTCTTCGATAACGGTGGTCATGGCCGGCCCCTCGATTGCCAAGCCGTGCTGGAAAGAATAGAGAGTAAGTCGTGATCGGGGCAATGATCCGGGTCAATTGGGCGGCGAAAACGCGGTATCGCCGCCGCAGCGGGGGTGCGTATGAGCCGCTACGAAGACTATGGCGCGGTGGCGCCGGCCTATGACGAGACGCGCGTTGCGATCGGCATCGAGATCCTGAGCGACTGCCTGTCTTTCGCTGACCGGCCCCTCAGGGAGCTGCGCCTGCTCGATGCGGGTTGCGGCTCGGGCGCCTATGCCGCAGCCCTCCTGCCGGATGTCGGCCGCATCGAGGCGGTCGACCTCAACGCGGGCATGCTGGCGGTGGCGCGGGCCAAGCTGGCGGCGGCGGAGAGGGAGGGCCGCATCGCCTTCCACCGGGCCGGCATCGCGGCGCTGCCGCTTGCCGACGGGAGCGTCGATGCCGCCATGGTCAACCAGGTGCTGCACCATCTGGAGGACGGCGAGGATGAAGCCTGGCCCGTCCATGGCGCCGCGATCGCCGAGATGCACCGGGTGCTGCGGCCCGGCGGCGTGCTGGTCGTCAACATCTGCACGCACCGGCAGCTGCGCGACGGGTTCTGGTATTACGACCTCATTCCGGAGGCGCGCGACGTCTGCCTCCGCCGCCACATCCCGGTCGAGCGGCTGGCGGGGATGCTGGCCGGGGCCGGGTTCGAGTTGCGTCGCGAGGACGTGCCGCGCGACGCGGTGATGCAGGGTGCCGCGTATTTCGATGCGACCGGCCCGCTTCGGGAGCGCTGGCGCAAGGGCGATTCGATCTGGGCCCTGGCGACGGACGGCCAGATCGCCCGGACCGAGGCGCGCATCCGCGCCATGCAGGCGGCGGGAACGCTGGAGGGCTGGATGCGCAGACGCGACGCCCGCCGCGCCCGCGTCGGCCAGTTCACCTTCTTCGCCGCGGTGCGGGAGTAGGGCCGGGCAGTCGCCGCCGCGCCATGCCGAAACCCGCGGAAAACCCTAACGCATGGGCTCGTTTCGCATGGCCCGGCGGCCACGCGCGCTCATCCGAACCACTCGCCGCCATCGACCACCAGCTCGTGGCCGGTCATGAAGGAGGAGCGGTCGGAGGCGAGGAACAGGATCGCCTCGGCGATCTCGTCGGTCGTCGCCCAGCGGCCCATCGGGATGGTCTCGCTGACATATGCCTCGATCGCCGCGCGGCCGCCCATCTGGCGGATGTAGGGCGCGTTGACCGGGGTGTCGACCCAGCCCGGGCACAGCGCGTTGACGCGGATGTTGTGCTTCGCGTAGTCCAGCGCGATCTGCCGCGTCATCATGATGTTGGCGGCCTTGGTGGTGATGTAGGCCAGCATGCCGGCATCGACGAACACGCCGGAATTGGACGCGGTGTTGATGATCGAGCCGCCGCCCTGCGCCTTCATGTGCGGCACGACGAGCTTGCAGCCCATGAAATGGGCCCGCACGTTGAGCCGCCAGGAGGCGTCCATGCCGTCGGCCGAGACCTCCTCGAGCGTGCCGGCGACCTGGATGCCGGCGTGGTTGTGCAGGATGTCGATGCGGCCGTGGTCGCGGTGGGTGCCGTCGATCAGCTCGGCCAGCGCGGCATCGTCGGCGACGTCCGTCGGGCGCGATTCGGCGCTGCCGCCCGCCGCCTCGATGCGCCCGACGGTCTCCGC
>JBFGQV010000098.1:0-10127 GCA_041563955.1 Alphaproteobacteria bacterium
CGCGGCGGCTCTCCACGACCTCTGCCTGGCGCGCGAACAGGCACACCGTCCCTCGAAAATGCCCATATCCCCGAACATCAAGCGCCCGCCCGGCCGGGGCCCCGGTCTTCGGACTCAGTCCACCGCCCGGCTGCGAAAGGCACGCGGTTCCTCTCGCGGCTTAATCTCCCTACAATATCCGAAACCGTAGATGTCATACGGGGACTATCGGCTGGTTCAGAGAGGAGTTGGGATCATGGCTGCCATCGTCGTCTGGGGAGAGGACGACCACGCAACGCGGGCGAAATCGCTCGCCACCGCCTATATGACGACGGCGCGGAGCGTAAAGGACGGGGCGACCGAGGTCGCCGGGCTCGAGAAGCTGGTGTTCTGGGGGCACGGCGACACCAGCAAGTTCTGCGGCCTCAAATCGCCGGAATTCGTCAAGCTGGTCGGCGAGTGGAAGGCCGCGAACGAAGGCCTTAAGACGGTGGAGATGCTGACCTGCAACGCCCGCCACCGGCAGCGGAACTCGGATTCCTACACCGAGCAGGTGGTCACGGAGCTGTCGCGCCGACGCAACAGAAACGCAAACAAGATCAATTTCCGCGCGCTTCCCGTTGCGTCGACGAAAAGCGGCAAGACCTGCAACTGGTCGATCCTGAAATGGCACGGCGAATCGGCAACCTGGGCCTATGTCGCGGCGACCGACGTTGCCGGAAAGCTGGGCCAGGCCGACAGCCTCATGCATGCCGCGGTCATCGCGCTGGAGGATTTCAAGACTCCGAGGGGGCCGCACCCCTGTTTTCGCACGGCCTACGCGGCCTATTACAGGTTCGACCCCAGGACCATGCCGATTGCGGTCGCGGACAAATATAAGTGGGACGATGAAAGGACGCGGGATTACAAGGCAAAGCTCATCAACGTCAAAGAGAACGCATCCATAAACGCCGGCACGCTGGGCCTGCTGCGGTGGATGCTGGTCGATATCAAGTAACGTCAACGCTCCCGGAGCGCCGCGCCGCCAGGCGCAGATACAGCGCCTCGATCTGCGGCTGGTCCTTGCATTCGGCCGCGCGCTCCAGCACCCGCAGCGCCGCCGCGTGCACCGCCGCCATCTGCGCCGCCAGCATCGCGTCCAGCGCCTCGCCCGCCGCCGGTCCCGCCAGCATGCGGACAGCCCGGGGCGGACACCGGCATCAGTGCTGGAGCCGGGTCACGGGCGGCTATTGGAACATGATGATATTGACGTAATAGGCCTGGGGCGAGTCGACCGGGGCCTGATCCTTGCCGCGCGCATAGCTGTTCAGCAGATAAACGTTCAACCTGTTCTCGCCCTGGCCAAGGGCCTTTTGCTCGCCCTGCCTCAGCGTGACGGACTGGTCCATGTAGCGGATCGTCACGGGGGGATTCTCTCCCTCGGCGCCCTGTCTGATCACCAGTCCCAGGTCTTTGATGACAGTCTGATAGGGTTGCCGGCTGCCCTCGGCAATCGCGATCAGCGGCGCACGCTTGGTTCTCAGATCCTGCAGCACGATGCGTCGCTGCAGCGCGTTTCCGATTACCTGGTCACGGTACGTGAGCTGCAGCACGGCGGACCGTTCGACCTTGAGCCTCTTCTGCGCGGTCGGGAGTTTGTACAGGATCTCGAAGTCGGTGCCCTGCTCGCGCAACATGCCTCTGATGATGCCCTGATCGTGGGCAAGCACTTCGAAGCCGCCGCTGTAGCGGTCGATTGCCTTGCTCGAGAACGGTTGCACGGCGATAACCGCTTCCTCGGGTATCAGGGGCCTCGCCGCTTCGGGCGGTGCCGCCTTGACGATCACCGGCCGACGCTGGGTCACCGGATCTTCCGGTGCCGGTATCGCGTCTACGGGCGGCAGCCGGTTGCTGGCCTGCGCATCCAGCCAAAGCTTCCTCATGGCCGGGTCGTGTATGCCGGCGACCACGTTGTCCACGCTTGCCGGCCCGCCCGCCGTGCGGCCGCGGTCGCACGCATTGAGCACGGTGAGCGGCAACGCGACCGCAAGGAGCAGCCATGTCTTCGTCAAGCGGGGACGCGTTCTCATCGGTTTCACCATTGCCTCGCACCCCGATATTCAGTTTGTCCCGTTGCTGCGTGGCCCATTGAAGTTCAGATCCGCCCAATTCGAGAAATCGGTCAGCGTGTCGTTTGTATCGCCATCGCCGTTTAGATTCCGGCTCGCACTGGCATCCGTTGTGTCGCCATCCAGATTCCAGTCTATCGCATTGTTGTTGTACAGGCCGGTAGGCTCATTCAGGTTGTTCTCCACGAGGGAGCGGCCCATGCCCTGCGAATAGTCGATCGTGATCCCGGTCCAGCCGGCCGGTATCGCGCCGGCCACTTCCACTGCAGCATTGAGCTGGTAGAAGAACGGGGCATAAATCGGATTCTGACGCCGATAGGTATTGCTGCGCCCGGTCCGCAGCTGCCAGCTGTAGCTCATCACACTGCTGTAGGTCGGGTTGTTTGTCGCATGCGTCACGCCACCATGACGCTGATTCAGATTGTGCCCGAACTCATGCATGAGCGTTTCGGCCATGCTCTGCGCGGTTTGGTATGAATTGGGAAAATCATCGAAGCTGACGATGCAATCATCCCCGCCGTTTACCCAGTCGACGTCACTGACGCCGCTGCTGCCGTTCGGACGCATGTTGGCCCAGATGCAATAATGATAGATCCGCCCGCGCACGGCATTGTTGAAGTTGGCTGCCTTGAGGGTATTGAAGCGCCGGTGCGTGGCCGTCTCCGTCCCGCCGAAATCGATCGTCTGCCAGAACGGCACCGTCCCGCTGGTATCCAGATGCAGGTTCACGCCGTTGTCGGTCGCCGGATTGATGACCGGCGCATTGGCGAACGCACCGGTCAAGGCGTTCCACACAGCATTGGTCGGATTATTGGTCAGACTCTGCATCACATCCACTTCCAGAAAGACATCCGGTCGCAGCGGATGTGCGCCGAGCGCCGCCAGATCAATATCGACGACTCCGTCCCCGTTGGCGTCGTAGCCGTTCACCTCCCAAGTGTCCGGAATGTCGTCACCGTCGCTATCGAGCGTTGCAGCACTGGCCGGCAATCGGTACTGCACGGTATTTGAATCCAGGCCATCAGCGTTGCGCACCCGGACGTTCAGCGTTGTGCCGGTCCCGAACGGGCCCGGCGCCGCGAGCAGCGCGAGGTAATGATAGACGGGATATCCCAGATCCTGCGGGCTCACGCCCAGCAGATCGTTCCGGATGCCCTTGTGCGCCACCGTCGGGACGACCGTATTGTTGATCAGCACCTCGGCCCCGGAGTCGATGTTCGCGCCCTGCACATAAAGCCACGTGTTCACCTGGCCGGCCGGCTGAAACTCCGCAAACACGATGCTGACCCTGTCCAGCCGTGGCGTCGAGAACGGCACGGGAGCCGTCACCGTGAAGGGTTTCCGGTTGCCGCGTCCGCCGAAGCGTTCCAGCTGTACGTCGTGCGCTCCCTGGGGCGCGGCCACCGGCACAGTGAACAGATATCCGCCCAAAAAACCGCCGGGAAGCTGCTGCTCGCCGGCGCTGCCCGCATCCCAGTAAATGGACGACAGGAACGTATCGCCGTTCACATCGACGAGCGTACGCTCAGGCCCGGTATTGGGGTTCAACGATGAAATATTGGGAGCACAAGAAGCCAGCAGGCCGACACTCAACGAAACCATGGCAGCAGCTGAAATGCCAATGTTCGCGCCCATCGTCGATCCCCCTGTCAAGCTCATTACATTTTTTAGGATATTCTATCACCAAGAAATACAATTAGGAAGGGAAAACACGAGCGAATGCGACGACGGCCATGCCGGGATCGTCCCGCAGCGGCAGCGGCGCACTGTGCTGCGCGAGTGCTGCGCGCCGGAGGGGCCATCCTTCGAGACGGGCCTTTGCCCGCCACAGGATGAGGCCGGCGCGTCGCGGTGCGTCGGCGGCTCCTCCGGTGGGGTCCGGCCGGCGCCACGGGCCGCGCATCGGAAATCCGCGGCCCCATCCCTGCCGCCATCCCGCCATGCGGGGCGCCGGAACGCGGCGCGGCAAGGCGCACAAAACCCTAACGCATGGGCTCGTTTCGCACCGGGTGCCTGCGGGCCAGGGGCGCGGCATCTGCGCGCTTGCGGATGGGCCGTTCCGGGCGTAAGACGGGCGGGCGCGGTGATGGGGGGCTCTCGCGACCATCCTTCGAGACGGGCCTTTGCCCTCCACAGGATGAGGCCGGCGCTCGGCCGCGCGCGGTGCGGAAAGGAACATCCGGTATGACTCAATCACTCACATGCATCTCGCCGGTCGACGGCAGCGCCTATGTCGAGCGGCCGCTCGCCTCCGACGAGGAGATCGAGGCGGCGCTGGCGGCCGCTTCGGCGGCGCAGGCCGGCTGGCGGGCAACGCCGATCGCCCAGCGCCAGGAGATGCTGGGCCGCGCCGTCGACGCGTTCGTTGCCGAGACCGACGCCATCGCGCAAGAGCTGACCTGGCAGATGGGCCGGCCGGTCGCGCAGACGCCAGGCGAGGTGCGCGGCTTCGAGGAGCGTGCGCGCTTCATGATCGAGGCGGCGCCGCGTGCGCTGGCCGACGTCGACGCCGGGCCGAAGGAGGGCTTCCGCCGCTTCATCCGGCGCGAGCCGCTCGGCGTCGTTGCCGTGGTGGCGCCGTGGAACTACCCGTACCTCACGTCGGTCAACGCCGTGGTGCCGGCGCTGATGGCCGGCAACGCGGTGATCCTCAAGCATTCCTCGCAGACGCCGCTGTGCGCCGAGCGCTACGGCAGGATCATGGCGGCGGCCGGCCTGCCCGAGGGCGTGTTCCAGTACCTGCACATGGACCACGCGGCGACCGAGCGGCTGATCCGCGATGCGCGCATCGGCTTCGTCGCCTTCACCGGCTCGGTGCCCGGCGGCCACGCCATCCAGCGCGCCATCGCCGACCGCTTCATCGGCGCCGGGCTCGAGCTCGGCGGCAAGGACCCGGCGTTCGTGCGCGAGGACGCGGACCTTACCTTCGCGGTCGAGAACCTGGCCGACGGCGCCTTCTTCAACTCCGGCCAGTCCTGCTGCGGCATCGAGCGCATCTACGTGCACGAGCGGCTGTACAAGGATTTCGTCGACGGATTCGTGGACCTTGCCCGCAAATACCGGCTCGGCAACCCCCTGGACACGGACACCAATCTCGGCCCGATGGTGCGCGCCGACGCTGCCGATTTCGTGCGCGGCCAGGTCGCGGATGCGGCCAAGGCCGGTGCGCGCTCGCTGATCGACCCGAAGGCGTTCCCGCTGGACGCGCCCGGCTCGCCCTACATGGCGCCGCAGGTGCTGGTCGATGTCGACCACACGATGCGGGTGATGACCGAGGAGAGCTTCGGGCCGGTGATCGGCATCATGAAGGTGGCGTCCGACGGCGAGGCGGTGCGGCTGATGAACGACAGCCAGTTCGGGCTGACCGCCAGCGTGTGGACGGGCGATGCCGACGCCGCCGTCGCCATCGGCAACATGGTCGAGACCGGAACCTGGTTCATGAACCGCTGCGACTACCTCGACCCGGCGCTGGCCTGGACCGGGGTGAAGAACTCCGGCCGCGGCTGCACCCTGTCGGTCGTCGGCTACGAGCACCTCACCCGGCCCAAGAGCTACCATTTGAGGGTCGCGGTGTGAGGAGAGCCGTCAGCCGTCAGCTTCATTCAAGGAGTCCCGCCATGACATTCGACGCCGCCGCGGTGACCGGCAACTGGAACTACCCGACCAGGATGATCGTCGGCCCCGGCCGCATCGCCAAGCTGGCCGACGCCTGCCGGTCGCTCGGCATGGCGCGGCCGCTGCTCGTCACCGACCCCGGCATCGCCGCCCTCCCGATGGTGGTCGAGGCGATCGGCCTGTGCGAGGAGGCGGGGCTGTCCTGCGGCCTGTTCAGCGACGTCAAGGGCAATCCGGTCGGCCGCAACGTCTCGGACGGCGTGCATTTCTTCCAAGAGGGCGACCACGACGGGGTCATCGCCGTCGGCGGCGGCAGCGCGCTCGACGCCGCCAAGGCGGTGGCGCTGATGGTCGGCCAGGACCGGCCGATCTGGGAGTTCGAGGACGTCGGCGACAACTGGAAGCGGGTCAACGAGGCCGGCATCGCGCCGATCGTCGCCGTGCCGACCACCGCCGGCACCGGCTCGGAGGTCGGGCGCGCCAGCGTCATCACCAACGAGCAGACGCACGAGAAGAAGATCATCTTCCATCCGAAGATGCTGCCCGGCGTGGTGATCTCGGATCCGATGCTGACCGTCGGCCTGCCGCCGCACATCACCGCGGCCACTGGCATCGATGCCTTCGTGCACTGCTTCGAGGCATATTGCGCGCCGTTCTACCACCCGATGGCCGAGGGCATCGCGCTCGAGGGCATGCGGCTGATCAAGGCGTTCCTGCCGCGCGCCTATGCCGACGGCACCGACATCGAGGCGCGCGCCCAGATGCTGGTGGCGGCGTCGATGGGCGCGACCGCGTTCCAGACGGGCCTCGGCGCGGTGCACTCGATCGCCCATGCGGTGGGCGCCATGTACGACACCCATCACGGCCTCACCAACGCCGTGCTGCTGCCCTATGTGATGAAGTTCAACCGGCCGGCGATCGAGGATCGCATGGGGCTGCTGGCGCGGGTGCTCGGGCTCGACGGCGCCGGCTACGAGCCGGTGCTCGACTGGGTGCTGGCGTTCCGCCGCGCGCTCGGCATTCCCGAGACGCTGGCGGCCATGGCGGTGCCGGACGACGACGCAGAGGCGGTCGGACGGCTCGCCGAATCCGACCCGTCGACCGGCGGCAACCCGCGAGCGATGACGGCGGCCGACATGACTGCGGTGTTCCGCGCCGCCCACGCCGGGGAACTGTAGCGGCGCCCGCGAGGATTTCTTCTTGAATTGGCTGGCGCTTGCGGCTTCAATCCGTCGTTGCGACGCGCCGCTGCGACGGCCCGTCCGCGTCGAAATACGGGCCCCGGGAAAGGGGACGAACAGGGCACAGACAGGGAGACAACACATGCTCGACCGCATGAAAGCTGCGGCGATCGGTGGCGTGGCGGCGGCGTCGCTGGCGCTTACGGCCACTGCCTTCGCCGACGTCGAATCGAAGGATCCCATCAAGCTGACGCTGCACGACTGGACCGGCCAGTACATCACGACCAAGCTGATGGGTGAGGTGCTGAAGAAGGCCGGCTACAACGTCGAATACGTGCAGGCCGACTACATCGCGCAGTTCGCGGGTTTGGAGTCCGGCGACCTGCATGTCGCCATGGAGATGTGGGAAACCACCGGCCGCGACGCCATGGACGCCTCGCTCGCCACCGGCAAGACCGAGAATCTCGGCGAGACCGGCATGCAGGCGATCGAGGAGTGGTGGTACCCGCTCTACATGAAGGAGAAGTGCCCCGGCCTGCCGGACTGGACGGCGCTGAACAAGTGCGCGCAGGCGTTCTCGGTGCCGGAGACGGCGCCGAAGGGCCGCTACCTCGGCGGCCCGGTGACCTGGGGCGGCTATGACGACGAGCGCGCCGAGGCGCTGGGGCTGGACTACGAGGTCGTGCATGCCGGCACCGACGCGGCGCTGTTCGCCGAGCTCGAGTCCGCCTACCAGCGCAAGGCGCCGATCCTGCTGTGGGTCTACACGCCACACTGGGCGACCGCCAAATTCGAAGGCGAATGGGTCGAATTTCCGAAGTATACGCCCGAGTGCTACACCGATCCGAAATGGGGCAGCAACAAGAACATGGCCTACGACTGCGGCAAGCCGCGCGGCCCGATCTGGAAGGTCGCATGGGCCGGCGTCAAGAAGAAGTGGCCGGGCGCCCACAAGGCGATCAAGGCGTTCCACGTGGACAATGACGAGATGAGCGCGATGATCGTGAAGGTCGATCTGGATGGCAAGGACCTCGACGGCGTCGTCGCCGAATGGATCAGGGACAACGAGGCCCGCTGGCAGGGCTGGATCAAGTAACGCGGCAGGGCCAGGGCCCGGGGGCGGACCGGCCCCTGCCCGGCCCGATGGTCCGGGTCGCCGCGCATCAGTGAGGGTTTCGTGAACGACAGGGCCGTCAAGCTATCGTGCCGCCGCGTCTGGAAGCTGTTCGGCCCCGATCCCGTCACGTTCCTCAAGCGCCATGACAACGCGCCGGACACCCAGGCCATAGGGGCGGCCGGGCTGATCGGCGCGGTCTGCGATGCCAACATCGAGGTCCGCGAGGGCGAGATCTTCGTCATCATGGGCCTGTCCGGCTCGGGCAAATCGACCCTGGTGCGGTGCCTGTCGCGCCTCATCGAGCCGACCGCCGGCGAGGTGATCTTCGAGGACCGCGACCTGCTAACCGCCAGCGAGCAGGAGATGATCGAGATCCGCCGGCACAAGATGGGCATGGTGTTCCAGCATTTCGCCCTGCTGCCGCACCTGACCGTTCTCGGCAACGTCGCGTTCCCCCTCGAGGTCCAGGGGATCGGCCGCGCGACGCGCGAGGCGCGTGCCCTCGAAGTCATCGATCTGGTCGGCCTCAAGGGTCGTGAAGCCTATTACCCGCGGGAACTGTCCGGCGGCCAGCAGCAGCGCGTCGGCATCGCTCGCAGCCTGGCGGTGGAGCCCGAGATCTGGTTCCTCGATGAGCCATTCTCGGCTCTCGATCCGCTGATCCGGCGCGAGATGCAGGACGAGTTCATGCGCCTGCAGAACATGCTGCACAAGACCATCGTCTTCATCACCCACGACTTCGACGAGGCGATCCGGCTCGCCGACCGCATCGCCATCATGAAGGACGGCTGGATCATCCAAGTCGGCACGCCGGAGGCGCTGGTGACCGCCCCCACGTCGGACTACGTTGCGGAGTTCACCAGGGACATTCCGCGGGCAAAGGTGCTGTCCGCGGCCTCGGTGATGGAGCCGCCGGGCGGCGAGTATGCCGGCGAGGTCGCGGCTGCCTCCAAGGTCGCCGATGTTGCCGCGGTGGTGGAGGCGGCGGACCGGCCCTTCGCCGTGGTCAATGGCTCCGGCGAAGTTATCGGCCGGATTACGCGCCAGGCGGTGATCGACGTGCTGGTCGGCCGCGGCGCTGCGAACGGGGCCAAGGCGTGAGCGCCCCGGCTGTTCGGTTCGCGTCGGCCTGGCACCTGGCGCGGGCGCCGTGGGCCCTGTGGCTTCTGGTGCTGGCCTTTGCCGTCGCGTTCTCGGCAACCACGGCAGACGTTCTGCCGTGGGCCCACGAATATCCGCGCGACTGGATCGTGCCGGTACGCTTCGCAATCACCGACTTCATGAAGTGGTTGATCAACGACGCGACCTTCGGCCTGTTCACCTTCAAGGAGATGACGCGCTCGATCGCCTGGCTGCTCGACTGGCCGCTGACCGCGGCGACCAGCCTGTTGAGCACCGGCCTGATGCGCGGGCAGGGGTCCGATGCGGTGCAGCTGACGCCGCCGCTGTCCTGGCTTGCCGTGCTGGGCGTGCTGGCCGCTATGGGGCACTACGCGCGCGACTGGAAGCTGGCGGTGCTGGTCGGCGGCTGCTTCCTCTACCTTGCCATGTTTGGCCAGTGGGACAGCGCCATGGTGACCCTGTCGTCGATCGTGGTGGCGGTGCCGATCGGCGTCGTGTGCGGGCTGTTGCTGGGCATTCTCGCCTATCGCAGCCCTTGGTTCGAGCGCGCGATCCGGCCGGTCCTCGACCTGATGCAGACGATGCCGATCTTCGCCTATCTCGTGCCGATCCTGTTCCTGTTCGGCTTCGGACCGGTGGCGGCGATGGCGGCGACGATCATCTACGCCATGCCGCCGATGGTACGGGTCACCATGCTGGCGCTGCGCCAGGTCGCCGGCGAGATCGTCGACTTCGGCCGCATGGTCGGCTGCACGCGCCGGCAGATGACGTGGAAGGTGCTGGTGCCGTCGGCCATGCCGTCTTTGATGGTCGGCGTCAACCAGGTCATCATGCTGTCGCTGAACATGGTGATCATCGCCTCGATGATCGGCGCCGGGGGGCTCGGGTTCGACGTGCTCATGGCCCTGAAGCGCCAGAAGATCGGCGAGGGGGTCGAGGCGGGCGTCGCCATCGTCGTCCTGGCGATCGCGCTCGATCGGCTGAGCCAGGCGCTCGCGACCCGGC